>PMTT01000562.1 GCA_003167275.1 Bryobacterales bacterium
AATTATCGGCCCCCCTCCCGCCGCCCCCAAAACCGGCCCGGCCGCCGCCCCGAAACCGCTTCCCTACCACCAGCCCGGGAGCACCTGTTGCTGGAGCCCCGCCGATCCCGTCAAATATCGGAACTACAAGCAGTGCATTGCCTGCTTTCCCAACCAGAAGCCATTCTCCGATGACCAGGAATGACCCAAACAACCTCTTCCCGAAAACCTACCAGCGCCCCCCGTCTGGACTGCGGCAAAAGCGCCCGGCCTTCCGGTCTCTGCACTCTCTGCGCTCTCTGCTTCCTCCGTTTTCTCTCTCTTCTTCTTTCTTTGCTTTTCTCTTCTCCGCGTTCCGATCTCCGTGACTCTGCGACTCCGCGTCCAGTCGAATGTCGCCCCCGCCTCAAATCTCCGCCTTTAGCAACGTCGGAAGCTGTCCCACCAGACATCCCGTTCTCCCGAGTTGTATACTTGATATCCAAAGACCATAGGGATACTTCATGACACTCTCACGGATCGTCGCCCTCTCGATTCTGGCCGTGGCCCCGGCCGCCTTTTCTCAAACCAACCAGCCCCAGGACGAGGAGTACGCCAAGCTCGTCAAGCAGTGGACGACCAAGCCCGAGTTCATGAGCCCGCTGGTCGATCACCTGCCCAAAGTCGCGGGCGTGCCGACCGTGAAGGATGTCCTCGGCTACTACTCCGGCGCCCCCAAGAAACTCACCCATGTGGCCGACCTGGGCCGCTACTATCGCGCCCTCGCGGCAGCCTCCAAGCGCGTCAAAATCCTGCCCGCCGGCACCACCGACGAGGGCCGCGAGTGCCTCGTCGTCGCCATCGCCGACGAAGACACCATCCGCAATCTCGACACCTACAAAGGCTACCTGGCCCGGCTCGCCGATCCCCGCGGCCTCAGCGACCAGGAGGCCAAGCGCATCATCGCCCAAGCCAAGCCGATCTACATGTTCACCGGCGGCCTGCACAGCGCCGAAACCGGCCCGCCCGAGATGCTCATGGAGCTCGCCTACCGGCTGGCCGTCGAGGATTCGCCGCTCTACGACCAGATCCGCAAGAACGTCATCGTCATGCTGAATGCCACCAGCGAACCGGATGGCCGCGACCGCTACGTGGATTGGTATTACAAGTACAAAATCAGCGAGGAGGGCGAGCAGGACCGCGTGCCCGGACCGCCCTACTGGGGCAAGTACATCTTCCACGACAACAACCGGGACATCAACTACTCCCAGATCACCATGCGCAACTGGCTCAAGTTCTACATGGAGTGGCATCCGCCCATCATGCATGACCTGCACGAATCCGAGCCCTTCATGTACACCTTCAGCGGCCAGTCCCCGCAGAATCCCACGCTCGACCCCATCCTCTACGCGGAGATGCCCTGGTTCTCGAATTTCGAGATGACCAAGATGATCGGCTACGGCATGCCGGGCGTCTGGACCCACGCCTTCGTTGACATGTGGTCCCCCGGCTATCTCGGTTTCATGTCGTCCAACCACAACGGCATGTTGCGCATGTACGAGATCTTCGGCAACGGCGGCGCCAACACCATGAAACGGAACGTGGCTGGCGGTGGCCCCGAAGGTGGTGGTGGTCCGGCGGCTGGTGGGCCTCCCGGCGGCGGCGCTCCCGCTGGCGGACCGGCGGGTGGCGGTGGACGCGGCGGCGGCATGACGAGCCGCGAATGGTATCGCCCGTTGCCGCCCTATCGCAACGTGGAGTGGTCCATGCGTAACAACACCAACTACTCGGAGACCGGAGTGCTCTCCGCCCTGGAGTTGACCGCCGGATTCTCCAAGACCGTCCTCGAAAACTTCTACAGCAAGAGCCGCAATTCCATCGAATCCGGAAAGAACGAGGCCCCCTACGGCTACGTCCTCCCCGCCGGCCAGCCGGATATGACGCGCGTAGCGTTCATCGTCAATATCCTGCGCCTGCAAGGCATCGAAGTGGGCCGCACCACCGCCGAAGTCAAGCTCAAGGAAGGCACCTACCCCCCCGGCTCGTTGATCGTGAAGCGCAATCAGCCGTACGGGCGCCTGGCCAAGATCCTGCTCGAAAAGCAGAATTTCCCCGACCCTGCCCTCACCACCTATGACGACACCGGCTGGACCATGGGCCTGATGAGCAACGCCCAGGTGCAGGAGATCGCCGACAAAGCAATTCTGGATGTCCCCGTGCAGGCGGTCGATACTCTTACGATCACGGGAGCGGTCAAAGGCAGCGGTCCGGTTACCGCCGTCCTGCAGAACGGCGCGAACTCCCTCGCCACCCTGCGCTATCGCTTGAAGGATCTGAAGTTCGAGGCCATCGAACAGTCCTTCAAGGCAGGCGACGTGGAACTGCCCGCCGGCTCCCTGCTGGTGGCGTCCGACCCGCGCGTGAAGAGCGCGGTCGAAGTGCTGGGCCTCCAGGCCGTCACCCTCGACAAGGCGCCCAATGTTCCCAAGCACCTGCTCGACCTGCCGCGCCTGGCCGTTTTCAGCACCTGGGGCAGCACCCAGGATGTTGGCTGGGTGCGCTATGCCTTCGACCATTTCGAAGTGAACTACGACCTGATCTACAAGGAGCGCATCAAGAAGGGAAATCTGCGCGCCAACTATGACGTCATCCTGATTCCCAGCCAGGGAGGCCGCGGCGGGGCGAAGGGCCTGATCTTCGACGTCGAATCCAAAGGCAAGCCCCTCGCTTACACCAAGAGCACCGACTTCCCCAGTCTCGGCGCTTATGGCGAATCCGAAGATATCAGCGGCGGCATGGGCATGGCCGGCGTGGCCGAGCTGGATAAGTTCGTGAACCAGGGTGGCGTCCTGATCACCCTGGGCGCGTCCAGTTTCCTGCCCGCCGAAACCTTCATCACCCGGAACGTGGATGCCGCCCGTACTACGGCGCAGTTCTACGCCCCCGGCCCCATCGTGGAGGCGGAGATCCTCCGGCCGACGCATCCCATCTTCTACGGCTACACCCAGAAGATTGTCCCGGTGCGTTGGGCGGGCGGCCCACTGCTCCGCCTGCCCGCCGATGAGAGAAAAGAGATCCTGATGCAATTCCCGGGGACTGACAAGTCAGTGCTCAGCGGCCTGATGCGAGGCGTCGCGGAGACTCGCGGCCGGCCCGCCGTGGTGGATGTTCCGGTCGGCCAGGGTCACGTGGTGATGTTCGCCACCAACCCCTGTTACCGTTGGCAGAATCTGGGCGAGTTCACCATGCTGGCGAACTCCATTCTTCACTTTAACGACTACCCGAAGGCGGACGCTGCGACGCCTTCCGCCGGCAGTGCCGCCGCCAACCAGCAATGAACCAGCAGGTCGGCCGGTATCGGGTTCTCGGAAGGTTGGGCAAGGGCGCCATGGGCGTGGTCTACCTTGCCGAGGATCCCGTACTGAACCGCCGGGTGGCGATCAAGACCGTCGAACTGGCCGTCGATGACAGGCGCAGCCATGACTTTCTGCGCGACCGCCTGGTGCGCGATGGCCGCGCCGCCGCGGGCCTGTCGCACCCCAACATCGTCAGCGTGTATGACGTCCTGGAGGAAGGCGAATGCGGGTACCTGGTGATGGAGTACATCGCCGGCGAGACCCTCTCGGCGCTGCTGGCGCGCACCCCGCGGCCGGATACGGCATTCGTCGCGCGAGTGCTGCGCGAAATGGCCTCCGCGCTGGACTACACCCACGTCCGCGGCATCATTCACCGCGACATCAAGCCGGCCAACGTGATGCTGGATGCCGGCTCCGGCGGCGCGGCGAAGATCATGGACTTCGGAATCGCGCGCATCGCCGACACCCGGACCAACACGCCCGCCGGCACGGTGATGGGAACTCTGGAGTACATGGCGCCGGAGCAGATCAAGGGCGAACCCGTGGACGGCCGCGCCGATCAGTTTTCGCTGGCGGCTGTAGCCTACGAGATGCTGACCGGCAGCACCCTGTTTGGCGAACAGCACTTTGCCACCCTGGCGTACAAACTCGTGAACGAGATGCCGCCGCCCTTGCGCACCCACAGCCCCGGGCTGCCTGCTGGGGTGGAGGAGGTAGTGGCCCGGGCCCTCCGCAAGCCGCCCGCCGAGCGCTTCCAGACCTGCGGCGGTTTCGTCGCCGCCCTGGAGCGCGCCTTCGCCGGCGAGATCCCGGCAACCGGCGCGCTTACGCAGGCCATGTTCATACCGTCCATGCTGGCCGGTGCCGCGCCGCCTGTGGCTCCCGTGCCGGCGGGCGCCGTGCCGCCAGGCGCGCCGCCAGTAGGTCGGATGTCGGCAGCCACCGTACCGCCCGCGTTTGCCGCGCCGCCAGCCCCAGGGACAGGGCCCGCATCATTTCCGCCCACCTTTCCGGCCGCCACATCGCAGGGCCCAACATCGGCGGTCTCTCCCCCCGCAGCGCCTCTGCCGGTTGCGCCGGGACGGTCAAACCGAGGCCTCCCGATCGGAATCGCCGGTGTTGTAGCCGCGCTGGTTCTGGGAGGCGCCCTGCTGCTTTGGAAGCCCTGGGCCGCTCCCCCGGCGGCGCAGCCGGAACCGCCCGTTGCCGGGATTCCCAACCTTCCCGCCTCCCCTGTGACCAAGTCCAGCCATCCCGGCAGCGGGACGGGAAATCTGCCGTCCCAACCGCCCGCCGCCCAGCCGGCGCCCGACGTGCAGCCTGTCTCTCCCCAGCCGCCCCAAGCCCCACCGCCACAGAACCAAGGTTCCCAGGCCCAGGCGCCGCAGCCCCCCGCCTCCCGGGCACAGAGGCCCCCTAATTCCGCCGCTGTGGAACCCTCCAAACCCGCCCAGGTCGGCCCCCCCGAACCGGCGAACGACACTCCACCCGGTTCGGCGATTCCCCCGGAATCCGACGGGGAAGGCAAAGTTGCCCAACCGGCCCGTGCCGCCTACCGTGAGGGCGAGGAGATGGTCAAAGCCGATCGATACCCCGCCGCGATCCAGGCATTCAGCAAGGCGATCGAGCTCAACCCCGCTTTCGTGCGCGCCTATCTCGCCCGCGGCGCCGCCTACCTGCACTTGAACCGGTCCGCGGATGCATTCTCGGACTATACCGAGATCCTCCGCCGCAACCCCCGTAACGCCGTGGCTCTTGCCCAGCGCGGCATCTGTCATGCCCGGCTACACGATGAAGATGCCGCAATGGCCGATTACAACCGAGCCCTGGAGATGCGTCCCGATCTCCCCGGCGCGCTCAATGGCCGCGGCCTGGTCTACACCCATCGCAAGCAATACCAGAAGGCCATACAGGACTTCACCAATGCCATCCAGGTCTCCCCCGATTACGGATGGGCCTATGCCAACCGGGCCCATGCCGAAGAGGCCGTAGGCAACCAAAAAGCCGCCCAAGCCGATCTCAAGAAAGCCAAGGACCTAGGCCTGAAGATCCCGTAACACGGGCATTCTTGCCTGTGTTGGTTTTGTCTGTCTGGTAGGGCTGCCGGCAGCTGCTCCCTGGTGGGACAGGCGGTTCCGCCTGTCAGCCGGCTGAAAGCCGGCCGTTGGACCAGCCCTCCGGCTATCTCATGCGTAATCACCGCCGTGTTCCGTTGTAAACTCACTTCATGTCCGCCATGCCAACGAAGATCACAATCCGCGTCATCGCCCGCGACGGCAAGTTCCTCGGCGACGATATCGGCGGCGCCCTGGTCACGATTCGCGACGTTCACACCGGTGAACTGCTGGCCTCCGGCCGCACCCACGGCGGGTCGGGCCCCGCGTC
>PMTT01000036.1 GCA_003167275.1 Bryobacterales bacterium
ACCAGAAACCAAACCGAGCCGCGACCGTGAGGGAGCGGTTGCTGCCCTTGGCGCTCAACCTCGCTATCTGCCTCATCGCATCTACCGCCCTAGCCGCCCCTCCGCCCCAGATCTATTCCCTCGCCTGGCGCCCCGATGGCAAAGTCATCGCGCTTGGAGGCTACAAAGAGACTCGCCTCATCGACCCCACCTCGCGGAAGCTACTCGGCACCCTCACCGGCCATGCCGAGGCCGTTCGCGCCCTGGCCTTCTCGCCCGATGGAAAGCGCCTCGCAGCGGCCGGAGGCCTCCCGGCGCGCAAGGGAGAAGTCAAAATCTGGGACGTGGCCGCCCAAACCGTCGCCGCCACCATCGCCGGCCACTCCGACTGCATCTACGCCGTCGCCTTCTCGCCCGATGGCGCCACCCTGGCCACAGCCAGCTACGACAAGCTGATCAAGTTGTGGGACGTCGCCACCGCCAGGGAGATCCGCACCCTGCGCGACCACATCGACGCCATCTACGCGTTGGAGTTCACGCCCGATGGGAAGCGCCTGGTCTCGGGCGCGGCCGACCGCTCCGTGAAGATCTGGGACGTCTCAACCGGCGCGCGGCTCTACACCCTCTCCGACGCCACCGACGGCATCAATACCATCGCGCTCTCCCCGGATGGCACGCGCGTGGCCGCGGGCGGGCTGGATAAGACTATCCGCATCTGGCGTCTCGGCGAAAAGGAAGGCACGATCGAGAACAGCCTGATCGCCCATGAGGACGCTGTTCTGAAACTGGCCTGGTCGCCGGACGGGAAGTACCTGGCGTCCGCCTCGGCCGATCGCACCATCCGGCTGTTCCGCGCCGCGGACCTCACCGAAGTTCGCACTCTGACGCAATCGGACTGGGTGTACGGTCTGCAGTTCGCCCCCGATGGGAAGCGGTTCGCGGCCGGGTCGTTCAATGGGGTCCTGGAGTTTTACGAGGTGGATCATGAGAAAGCGTTGGCTTCGAAATAACGTTCTGGTCACCTTGGCGGCTCAGGCCGCGCTCCTGGCAGGTGCTGCGGAGCCCGCCGACACCACCATTCATCCCAGCGGCAACCGGACCACGCCACCCACTCTCGACACCGTGCAGCCGCTCGGCATCGCCCGCGGCACCACGGTGGAGATGACCGTCGAGGGCCTGAACCTGGCCCGCGCCAGCGCCATCTACTTCAGTGAACCGGGGGTCACCGGGCGCATCCTGCGCGTGAAAGAGTTGCCCGACCTGGCCGACATCCGCCTGGGCTCGAACGGTACGCCCTCCACAGTCGACGTGGGCCCGCTGCCTCCCCGCAACCAGGTGACCGTCGAGGTGGAGGTGGCGCCCGAGGCCGAGATCGGGCCGGTGAGCTTCCGCTTGCTGACGCCGCTCGGCACCAGCCCGGAAGGCCGGTTCCTGATCGAGCCCTATTACGGCGAAGCGCCCGACCGCGAACCCAACGATACGCCTGAGACCGCCTTTGAGACGTTCCTTCCCGCGATCCTGGCCGGCGCCATCTCCAAGCCCGGCGATGTGGACTATTTCCGGATCCAGGTGAAAGCGGGCCAGCAGATTTCCTTCGAAAACGGCGCCATGCTGATCGGCTCCTCGCTCCAACCCGTGGTCACGATTCTGGACGCGGACCTGAACGTGGTCCGCGAATTCGGCGCCCAAGGCGGCACCGAGCAGTTGATGTTCGCGCACCGTTTCGAGAAGGCCGGCGTCTACTACATCCGCGTCTCGGACTACCAGCACAGCGGCCGAGCCAGTCACTTCTACCGGATCATCGTGGGCGAGTTCCCTCTAGTCGAGGGCGCGTTTCCGCTGGGCCTGCGGAAGGGCTCCACGGCCGAGATCGCCCTGCGCGGATACCACCTGGCGCCCAAGCTGAAGGTCGAAGGACGCGCGATGCCGGAATCCGAGGACACGCTTACGCTACGGCCGGAGCATGCGTTCAACCAGACACGCGTGGCGCTCGGCACCGAGCCCGAGGTGGAGTCGCAGGGCGGACCGATCTCCGTGCCCGTCACAGTGAACGGCAGGATCGCGGCCCCCGGCGTGGAGAACCGCTACCGCTTCCAGTCCCGCAAAGGCGAACAGTGGGTGCTGGAAGTGAATGCCCGCCGCCTGGGCAGCGACCTCGATTCGTTCCTCGAAGTCCTGGACGCGAAAGGCAACCCCATCGAGCGGGCGGTGGTGCGGCCGGTTTGGGAGACCTCGATCACGCTGCGGGACCACGATTCGGCGGGCCGCGGCATCCGCATCCAGGCGTGGAACAGCCTGCAGGTGGGCGACTACGTAATGACCGGCGGAGAGATCATCCGGCTGGAAGCCTTGCCGCTTTCTCCCGATAACGACACGGTCTTTGAAGGCTTTGGCGGCCAGCGCCTGGCGTTCTTCGACACTACGGCCGAAGCGCACGCCATCGACTCGGCGGTCTACAAGGTGCAGATCCATCCGCCGGGCGCCAAGTTTTCGCCCAATGGACTGCCTATCGCCCATCTCTACTATCGCAACGACGATGGCGGCCCGGGCTACGGTAAAGACTCGGTGGTGCACTTCACGGCGCCCGCCGACGGCGAGTACGTGGTGCGCATTCGCGACGTGCAGGGCCTGGGCGGCGAGAACTACGCGTACCGTCTGACGGTGCGCCACCCGCGTCCCGACTTTCGGCTGACGGTGAGCCCGCGGAATCCCAATGTCCCGGTGGGCGGCGCGATTCCGGTCACCGTGACGGCGTTTCGCATGGATGGGTTTGAGGGGCCCATCGACGTGTCTCTGGAGGATCTGCCGGCTGGCCTGCACGCGCTTCCCGGGGTGATCGGGAGCGGGCAGGTTTCCACCACCATCGTACTGAGCGCGGAGGCTGGAGCCAAACTGACCGCGGCGGCTCCGCTGAAGGCAGTGGGTAAGGCATCCGCCTCGGGCGCGACGCTCGCTCATGTCGCCAGCCCGGAGGATCGCCTGAAACTGATCTCGCTGATGCCACGGCCGGACATCCTCATGAAGTCAGAGACCAGGGAAGTCACGATCAAGCC
>PMTT01000636.1:0-7545 GCA_003167275.1 Bryobacterales bacterium
TTTTGCGCCGGAAAGTAGCTAGAGTACCACCGATGGGGTACGGGCCACGGACGCGAACGTCATATACCGCTGAAGAAAACCCACCAGTTATCTCTGAAGATCACACCATTTCCTGGGGTTCTCGTCTTGCAAAAAGGTATTGCAATAGCAAGCTGCCCCACAATAAGCGCGCAGCTCGCCGGGGATCCGGCCGGTTTATTTTGCGGGTCTGCCGTGATTCAGGCACAGAGCGACAAGGTCGGAGATAGTCGCTTCGCCCACGCACATGACCGTGTCGGCGCCGCCCCAATAGATCTTCACTGTCCCGTCGGGCTCCGGCACAGCTCCACACGTGAACACGACGTTGTGTACGTATCCCGTGATCTCCCAGGGATCTTCCGGCTGCAAGATCCATGAGTCGCCCACTCCCAGGATGTTCGCCGGGTTCGACAGATCATGCAGAGCGACCCCTAAACGGTAGACCGACCCGTCCATGGTCTCGAAAACGCCATGATAGATGGATAGCCATCCGCGGTCCGTCTTGATGGGCGGCGCGCCCGGACCGATCTTCATTTCGTCCCAGTGATAGGGCACCGGCCTCATGATGAGCTCGGACTCGCCCCAGAAGCGCAGGTCCGGAGAGTAAGAGATCCAGATAGACCAGGGAGCGATCTCCGAGTGAGGGCGGTCCAGCCGGGCGTAGAGTCCGCCAAACTTCTCGGGAAAGATCACTACATTCCGATAGTCCGCCTCGGTGATGAGTGAGATCCTTTCCACTTGCCGGAAGTCCTTCGTCTTTGCCAGGGCGATCCGGACTCCATTCCGTGAGTAGGCGCTGTAAGTGATGAGGTACTCCTCTTCTACCCGGGTCACGCGCGGATCCTCGACGCCGAACTCTTCATAGGCGGCAAATGGGCCGTCCCGCGCAGGAGTCAGAAAAGGCTCCGGATCGGCGGTGAAACGAAATCCGTCGGGGCTGCGCGCCAAACCGATGATGGACCGCCCCGTGCGGAGATGCGAGCGGAACAGCATGAGGTATTCGTTCTCATGCTTGACCACGGCTGCGTTATGGACCGTTTCCACCGGGTAAGGGATCTGGGCTTTAGTGAGGATGGGGTTGTGAGCGTATCGTCTGACAATGTCCGGTTTCAATTTTAGCCTTTCGCTTCGCGTTCGAAAATCGTCTGGTAAACCCGTTCGTACCCCTCCACCATGGTTTCGATGGAGAAGCACTGTTCGACCCTCTGGCGGCAGACGCGGCTCTCGATCTCGGCAATGCGCTCCAGGGCTTCGACCGCTTCGTGGATGTTGTTTACCAGGAAGCCCGTCTGGCCGTCCAGGATCACTTCACGGCAGGAGCCGAGGTCCATGGCGATGACTGGCACTCCGGCGGCATTCGCTTCCACGAGGACCAGTCCGAATCGTTCCGGGATGGTGTTCAGGTGAAGCAGCGCTCGGGCCCGCGCGAACAGTTCGTTCTTGCCGGACACGTCCACCGGCCCGATGTAACGGACCATCTGATTGAGATAGGGCTCCACCTGCTCCCGGAAGTAGGTGCGGTCCTGTATGATTCCGGCGATGAGCAGCGGCAACCCGCTCAGGCGGGCAACCTCGATCGCCAGATGGACACCCTTGTCGGGGTGAATCCGGCCGAGGAAGACCAGATCATCGCCGCGAGCTTTGCTGAGAGGGTACAACGAGAGGTCGATCCCGTTGTAAACCGTCGCCACGTAATTCAGCCCAGGCGCACGATCGGAGTTGCTGATGGAGACAAAGTAGCCATCGCGATACTTCTCATACACGGGCATGATTCGCGGCGACGAGAATCCGTGGATGGTAGTGAGGACGGGCGTCTTCACAAGCCGCGTGTAGGCGAGTGCCATGAAGTCATAATGGCTGTGTATCAGGTCAAACTCGCCGGCATGCTCGAAAGCTTCCGAGATGTGAAGGTATTCGGCGACCTTGGGATCCACGGTGGGGTCTTCTTCGTATCCCCGATCTACTACGGCATGCAGATGAGCACGGGTTATCGAGTCCCCGGTGGCGAACAGAGTCACATCCCAGCCACGGGAGACCAAGCCTTCGGTGATATTGCCGGCGACTGTTTCCCACGCGCCGTATTGGCGGGGAGGGGTCCGCCAGGCTACCGGCGAGAGGATAGCCACTCGTTTGTTGGGAGGATCACCGGACAAGTCTTGATCAGGCTAACAGGTTGAGGAGCAACCCGTCTGGTCAAAACTGGACACATCGCCGCTCAGGGGGCTTAGGGTAGACGGCCGCCGGCTTGCGGCTGGCCGGGGTCGCGCTTCACCCAGCCATAGGCCGCCACCGAATTCTTCCAGAAATACTTCTCGGCTACCGTCCGGCCCCTGGCGGTGAAGTACTCGCGGACCACGTTCAAGATCTTCGGATAGGGCGCCCACTGGTCGCTGTTCGGCCAGTCGCTGCCATAGAGGACCCGGTCCTCGCCGAAGATGCCAAATAACTCATCCAGCCGCGAGCGGTAGAAGCCCAGATCCTCCGGAACTCGCCCATCCACCCGGCGCAAGACCTGCGAAATCTTCACGAATACCCGAGGACGGCTGGCAAGCTCCCGCAGGCTGGTGCGGTACGCGGAGCTGGCTCCGCCCTCCGGAGGATTCAACTGCGGCAGGTGGTCCATCACCACGCGCAATCCTGGCACTTTGTCGGTGACCCGCACCGCGGCGTCCACCAGTGCCACATCGGGATTCGCCGTGTCCAGGACCAATCCCGCTTCGGCCAATACCTTTAGATCGGCAACAAACTCCGGTTTCGATAGCTCCGCTCCCAGATTCCGGCCCCACAAATTGCCATACCGGATGCCGCGAAACAGCGGATTGCGGTGGAACCGCTCCAGTTGTTTGCGGAAATCGGGCTTGCCCGGCTCCAGGTCGCCCACCGTTCCCACGATGATGGTGTCCTTGGCGGCAAGGTCGAGGACCCACTGATTGTCCTCCAGCCAGGTGCTGCATTCCACCTCGATCGCGCCCCGGATTCCCAGGGGCACGGCGATCTGGCGGTAGCGTTCCGGCAGAGCGGGCTTGTAGAGAACGGGATTGTCCTTGCCGGGCCACGGTACGCCCTCAGGACGCGTCGGGTCGAAGAGGTGGATGTGCGTATCGATGATGGGGATGGGGGGCGCCTGTTCCTGTGCGGAGGCGAGCGTGGCTCCCGCGGCGGCGGTCAGAAAGGTTCTGCGATGCACGTTCCGTATTGTATCCCGTGGGGTATGCTTTAGCTTGCCGATTGTCCGGGCAAGCTAAAGCATACCCCACGAGCCCGCAAGAGTTCCCGAAAGGAGTTTGGCGGCCTCCCGTTCTCCAGCATGGCTTTAAACATGGCATATGGGTCGGTTTTTGCGCCGGACTTGCGCAAACTTTCCTCACCATTGACCCAGGCGTAGACGATGATTTTATGCTCCGTCGAGAAGCGGTAGAACAGCCGGTACCGTCCGTGGAACTTGGCCCGGAACCAATGACGGTTGTCCGGCCCCAAGGTGTTGCCCTGACGAAACTCCGCGCTATTCGGATCGCTGGGGATTGTCTCCCGGATGAAACGATTGATGGTTGCCAGCATCTTTGCCGCGGGGTGTGAAGCGTATCCGGCCGGGTCTTTGGACGCCAATCTCTCGACACGTTTCGTCAACTTCTCCAACTGCGCCTGGAAGAGAGGATGAACGAAGAGATGCCAACCCTTGGGATTCCATCAAACGAGCCGCTCATCACCCAGGTCCTCGTGCGGATTAGCAGGCAAGTGGCCTACCAGAGCTTGAATACGATCGGCCAAACCCGGGTCCAGCGGCTTTATCTGCTGTGGCGATTTCGCCATGTCCGCAGCCAGGAAGCTCAAAAACGCTTCGATCACCGGGTCATCCTCCCGCCGCGGCGATTTTGCCGCCGGCTCTGCGACGACCAACATCCGGCCGGGCGCAATCACATGGGCGCGCACCTCGCCGGAGAACTCCGGATGAGTCCGGAAGAGCGCCTTGTCGAAGCGTAGTCCCAGAGAGTTCCCTGTCTTGGCCAGCTTGCCGCGGTACCCGGTGCCCTTTCTCCGTTGAGCGTCTTTCATAATTGCTATCCGCCGGTAATGTTAGCACATCTGTGCTAACACTGCTCGAAGATCGCGGGCATTGCCAGCACGGTGCAAGGACTACGGAGGTCCGGAACGGTGATTGGAAGACGGCGTCGAAAACCGTGTTTCCACCTCGATGAAACGGAGTTCGATCACGTAAACCCTTCGACGCGACCGACCGGCGGCCTGCCCTAGGCCGAGGATCCCTGAGGATCACCTCCGATGCGCCACGCGCCAGAACCATAGCCGGCAGGCCTTCGATCGCGAATTCGCGCGCATCGCCGGCGGCGACCCAGAGCGCAATCGGATCGCCGAGCTTTCGCAAAAACCCCGCATCCACACGGCTGAACGCATCGGTCCTCTGCGGCGCCTTGCCGGAGCGCCATCCCCGCGGGAACAGGGGTTGCCAGGTGCACAGGGGTTGTCCATTCCCGGAAGTGAGCGTGAACAGGATGCGCTCGCCGACCTTCGGCGCCGGGCGCAGCGCGGCACCATTTCGGAGCGGCACATTTACCCCGCCGGTTTCCATCCGAAAGCCGGACGTGCCATCACCCGATACTTCCAGGAAGACCGTCGGTGGATTGGACCGGAAGACGATGGTTGGAAGGGTCACGTTGGCCGTGACCGAGCCGATGGAAAAGTGGGCAGTCAGGGTTCGCCAGTGCCGCTCCTCCTGTACCGTGCAATGCGGCTGGCCGAAGGCCGGGGCCACGAATGCGGCGGCGAGGAATAGAGTAGGGCAGTTCATAAGTCACATTGTTACGCTTGGTATCGCCCGTGGGTATGATTTACTTTGTTCCAGGGGCAAGCTATAAAGCATGCCCCACGGTGCTGGGCAAGCTAAAGCATACCCTACGCGGGCGCGGGCGCGAGCACAGGCGCCGGGGCGGGGGACTGGCGGCGGATCGTGAGATACGCCTGCGCGGCGAAATACAGACCCACCGCGGCATTGGCGTACATCCAGAACAGAATCCGCGACTGCGGATACACCTGAAAGGGAGCGCGTCCGGAATCGGCATCCAGCAGCAGGTGAATCACAATCCCTACGGTGAAGGCAAAGGCCCTCCAGAATCCCGTGCGGTCAAGCCGGGGAGTCAGAAAGAAAATCACCGACACGATCACGCTGTGGCCCAGAATATTCCACCAGGATCCGAAGCCCACCAGGTTCTCGAGCACGATCGGGAAGAACATGCCTACGGCCAGGGCGATGGCGATCTGGTGCACGAAGAACATCGGATCCGTCTTTTGCTGGAGGCTCTTGCCCACGGTGAACAGCAGCGCTCCCACGCCCAACAACAGCCAGAGTTGACTGGAGCTCGTCTTGTTGGACTTCTGGACGGCTCCCACGGCCTTGGCGGCATCCAGAATCCCCGCGCCGTAGTGATCGGCGGGCGCGTAGGGCTTGGCGGATTTTCGCAACTGCGAGCGAATCTCCTTGGGATCGGTCATGCCCAGGGATACCAGCAGCGCTGCCACGCCTGTGACGTGGGGCGCCGCCATCGATGTCCCCTGCAGCGGCCAAAAGCCCTCCACGCGCGGGCCGGAAGGGCCGAAAAAGCCCTCCCGCTGCCTCCAGGTGTCCTGCCAAATCCCGGCGTCCGGGCCTAGTTTCATCTCGCCCCCTGGCCCGGCAATGTCCGTCTCCTTGCCCCAGGTCGAATAAGTCGCCATCAAGCCGCTGGGAGCCACCGCCGATACGGCGATACACTCCTTGTACTTCGCCGGATATCCGACACCTTCTTTGCCCTCGTTGCCCGTAGAGCAAATCAGTGTGACCTTCTTCTTGTAGGCATATTGCAAGCCCTTTTCCAGGACCCGGCCGCCGGTCGGTCCGCCCAGGCTCATGTTGACGACGTTGGCCTTGTGATCGGCGGCATAGTGCAGCGCGTCGGCAATGTCGCTGTCCGCCATGCCGCCCTTCGGACCGGCCACGCGCAGCGGCATGACCTGGGCCTCCGGCGCTATGCCCGCTCCCAGAATGCCGTTGTCCGTGGACTCGGCAATGGTGCCCATGACGTGCGTGCCGTGGCCGACGTCATCAGGAGCGGCGTCTCGTTTGTTGGCAAAATCGTAACCTTTCACGAACTGGGTCTGGTTGAAATCATGGCCTTGGATCCAACCGTTGTTGGTCATGAAGCCGGCGCCCGTATCGATGATCGCTACCACAGCCCCCTTGCCTTTCGTCTTGGCCCAGGCAGTTTCCATGCCGATCATCCTGAGGTGCCACTGGCGGCGGTATTCGGGATCGTTGGGAACGAAGCGGCTGGACGAATTCCCGGGCGCGGGTGACGGCGCGGGCGCCTGGTAGGCGTGATAAATATAATTTGGCTCGGCGGCCTCCACCAGGGGGTTGGCGTTCAGGGCGAGCAGGACGCGCTCCCGGTCCAGGGGATTCACGGTGGCCACCATGAGCTTGGCCGCGACGGCGTGGATGCTGTTATAGCGCAGCTCGATCCCCAGGGATTGGCCGAGCGCGAGGATTTCGGCATCGGTTGCGTCCGCTCGCAACTGCACCACGATTTCATTCGGCTCCGACTCGGCATTGGCGGTGACTGCGAGCGGTTGGGGGTCCGGGCTGGCCTTCTCGTCCGAGCCGCCGATCAGCACGCCCCCCGCGAGCACCAGGAGAGCGATCGCCACCAACCGGCCCCAAGGTCCCATGGCCTTGGCCAGCCCTGGCGACATGGGCTTCGGTCCCACGGGTTGGGGCGCCGCAACCCTCGGTTCCAACGGCTTGGGTGCCACGGGGCGGGGCTCTGGGGGAACCACAGGCTTGGGCGGCTCCGGAGGGCGCGGCGGCAGTTTCAGAATCGGCGGTGGCGGGGGTGGCGGCGCGGGCGGTGGCGGTGGGGCCGCCGGAGGCTGTTCTCGCGGGCCGAGGCGCTGAATCCTGGGCTCCGGCCTCGGTTGTGGAACCTGTTGTGGAACCTGCTCTCGTTCGGGCCGCAACCTATCGTCTTCGCGATCCATCGTCTTTCAGCTCCGGATGCTTCTCCAGGATATAAAGGTAGCGGTCTTTGACGGCGCCTGTGCCCTCATCGAACAGGGGAGTGCCCCCCATGTACATCGTACCGGGCGGATCGCCATAGGTGTTCAACCCATTGCGCGCGATCCATTCGTCAATTCGCCGTCGCAATTGCTCATCCACGGCGGACTGGCCTCCTGTGGCGGGGGCATCGTGCGGCGCCGGCGGCGGGGGCGGCGCCGGGACCGGCAACTGGAGCGCCACGGCCGCGCCGAGCAGCAGAATCAACCCCGGTAACATTCGAAATCGCATGGCGTTTGATCTCACTGGCGGAAGTCATACGATCATTTAGTGGGACCCTGGCCGCCGCCCGGAGGAGTCACGTTGGACTTGCTATTCGTCATAGACTGATCGTGCTCCGATCCCGTGGCCTTGGTATTGGGTGGGGACTGGTCGCGCGACGACACCGCGGCCCCGACATTGGGAGGAGACTGGTCGCGCGACGA
>PMTT01000636.1:7620-7913 GCA_003167275.1 Bryobacterales bacterium
AGATTGGGAGGAGACTGGTCGCGTGACGATGCCGTGGCGCTGTAATCGTCCGGAGACTGGTTGCGCGACGATGGCGTGGCCCGGTAATCGTCTGGGAACTGGTTGCGTGACGATGCCGTGGCGCTGTAATCGTCTGGAGACTGGTTGCGCGACGATGCCGCGGTCCCTATAGCGGGCGGAGACTGATCGTGCTGCGGATCCTGCGTGCCGTGCTGTTGGCCCTGCTCCGGTCCGCTCTGCTGGGCCCCCGCATCCTGCTTCGACTGATCGTGCTGCGGATCATGAGAGACGTG
>PMTT01000882.1 GCA_003167275.1 Bryobacterales bacterium
GCGGCGATGTCGATCTTCTTCATCGTCATCATCGCCTCGAAGGCACGCTTTGCCTCACCGCCACCAGCCGCAAGCGCATCGGTTAGCGCGCGCGGGGTGATCTGCCAGGAGAGGCCCCAGCGGTCCTTGCACCAACCGCACTGGCTTTCCGTGCCGCCATTGCCGACGATCGCGTTCCAGTAACGGTCGGTCTCTTCCTGATTCTCCGTCGCGATCTGGAAGGAAAAGGCCTCGGTGTGCCTGAACGCCGGGCCGCCGTTGAGACCGAGACAGGGAATGCCCAGGACGGTGAACTCCACCGTCAGCACATCGCCCTTCTTGCCGCCCGGATAGTCACCGGGAGCCTCGTGAACAGCGGTTACTTTACTATCCGGAAAGGTGACGGCGTAGAAGCGCGCCGCCTCATGCGCGTCCTTGTCGAACCAGAGGCAGATCGTGTTCTTCGGCTTCATGTTCGTGTGCTCCTTGTGCTCGATCGGGGCGAACGCCGCGGTCTTTGCGTCGGTCCGTATCAGTCACCCACCAGTTCATCTGCTGATCTGCTACGGGCCGACGTCTCAAATTGGTCGCCCGCCCGTCCTGCCCTTCTGAATCATATCGCTGGCAGGGCTGAAATGCGCTTCCTATACGCAACATACGCAACTGGAGTGCGAGGATTAACTCGACACATCTCAGGGCAGCGCCGGTGTAGAATTGTTGTCGATAGGGGCGCGCCGCATGCTAAGGGCCGGGCCATGGTCCGGATTTTGCGGACAAGTGGGCCAATTTGGAAATCTAAATATCGAAGCCCGCGCGCCGGGCGATGCGGTTCCCACCGTGGCGCAGGTGCGGGAGATGATGCAGACGCTGCTGGCACGCCCCAGAGGTTCACGCCCCCAACCCGCACCCTCGTCCCCGTAGTTTCAAGCACTTCCGGAAAACAGGGCCGCATTATCGAAGATCGGCCTACTATAACCGAATCAGGAGCAGATCGCTTGCCCAATCTCTATCCATCCCCGCCCGCCCAACCCCGCCGGACCGTTTCCGCAGCCAACCCTGCTGTGACGCATCTTCGTCAACGGCCCGCAAGATGCGTCACAAAAACTCCCATTTTCTCCGTAACCATCAGAAACCAAACGACATCGAAAACGCACCAAAAATATGGCGCCTTCTTCAACATGCGTCATAAGCCGCGCCACCACCCCCCGGTGGCACGGGCATTCTTGCCTGTGTTGGTTTCCAGGGCGAGAAAAAGCAACACAGGCAAGAATGCCTGTGCTGGACAGGCGGTTCCGCCTGTCTCGCCCGTAATTCACGCTGAATCAGCCACAGCTGAAACCGAGCCGCGACCGTCAGGGAGCGGTCGCCGCGAACGGTCGCGACTGCGCCGCTGGACACCGCGGTTCGCGAGCAGAACGTTTAGTCACTCATCGGGCAAGGCTGCCTGCGACGTTGGCATCCACCAAGTCCTTGCCTTTCCAGCGCGATTCAGCCGTCACTCGCCCCGCTGCGTCGAACAGTTTCCAACTCCAGGCGTCATTCGCCGACCAGGTCTTCTCCCAAATCTTGTGGCTGTCCTCGCTCCACCAGGTCTCCACACCCGCCTTCCGTCCGCCTTGGAACGTTGCCTCCCACTGCTTTTGCCCGTTCTCGTAGTAGAACGTCTGTAGGTTCTCCAACAGGTATTCTCCGTGAAGAACGGCGGCGCTCCAGGTAGCTCTGACCTTGCCGCTCGGGTAGCTCTCCTTGTACGGGGTCACCCCAAAGAGACCGCTGAAATCTTCTCCCTGCAGCGGTCCTTTGAGCACCCAGGTCTCATTGAGCTCAATATGCACGTCTGGGTCGTTCTTGGAAGTCACGATATGGATCACACCATTGGGGCCTTGCGTGGCAGTGGTGTATCCGACTGTAGTGATCCCCGGTAGTTGTCGCGTCTTCCAGGTCTCGCCGTCATCGTCGCTCAGCGCGACGAACGCGCCCGCGCCCTTGGGGCCCAGCTTCTTCTTATCGAAGAGGTCGGCCACGAAGAAGAGGCGTCCGGAGGCCAGACGGATGAGGCTGGGGCGCTGGCCGCTTCCGAGGGGCCGGAAAGGAGTCTTGGATGTCACGTAAGTCTTGCCGCCATCGCGGCTGATGGCCTTCGGCATGAATCCGTCGATCTCGGTGTTCTTGCCGCCGAAGCCGATGAGCGATCCGCCCTTGCCCACTACCAAGGTTGTGTGACGGCCGGCAGTCCGGCCACCCGTGTCGCTCCAGGTCTTCCCGTCATCCTTCGAAGCGAACAACACCGAGTTGCCACCGCTCCCATCCACGGGCAGGTAGATGACGCCATGCCGGTCGCGGACGACGCTGTTGATGGGCTGCGGCGTGAACTTCCCGACCGTGCCCTCCAGCTTGGGGAACTCGACCGCGCTCCAGGTGGCGCCGTTGTCCAGGGAAGTCAGGAACTGGAACGGCGGGCCGCCCTGCAGGCGCGGCGAGCCGAAGAAGAACCACAGCTTACCGCGGTCATTCCAGATGACCGGCGCGGCGTCGGCGGCATCCGGGAAGTCGGGCCAAGGTTCAGGCATGTCCCAGTCCTCGGCGCCGTAGCGCAGTCGCATGGTGAGAATGGTCTGGTCGGGATCGTTCTCTTCCTTGGGGGTGTTGTAGTACGCGGCGATCAGGTCGCCGTTGGGGCAGACCGACTCCGAATATCAATTCCACGGCATTTACATTGGTCCGCTCATAATCGTGATTCACGCCGGGAGGCAGAGAATACGGATACCCATCCTTAGCCCAGCGAGTGTAGCGTAGCGCAGTAGAAAGGCGAACGCCGCGGGTGACGGTTTGCGCGCCTGCTCCCACTGTCACCCCGTAATGCGAGGGGTTGTAGCCGTTGAAATTGCCGGCGACCCGGAACGAAGGTCCCGCCTCCACGAACGGCGCCCTCCCAAATTTCGCCACGTGATATTTGGCCTGCACCGGAAAATCCCAGGTCAATACTGTAAAATCGCCGGCGTGCAGCGGCTTGTAGATGTCATCGATCTCCAGCGCCAGGCCCTGGCGCAGTTCCAATTGCGCCGAAGCCCCGGCCAAATAGCCGATACGTTCCTTGACTCCGCTGTCAGGGTAGTAAAACTCACCGAGTAAGGACGTTCCCCCCAGGAGCCCGAGACCCAGCCGGTGCCCGTTCGCATGCAGCGGGTCTGACCCTGTCCCCCAAGCCACGCTGGTCAGAAACTCGACCTGATCGCCCTTGGTGGGATACGGCGGAAAGAACGTCTCTTTGTCCCATCGGGTGTACCGGATGGTGGGCGCCACCCAGAGCTTACCCAGGTGGACAGCCGCGCCCGCCCCGACGGTCAGCCCGAACTGGGATGGGAGAGCGCCTCCCACGTCCTGTGAGGTGCGGAAGGCGACCCCGCCTTCGAGGAACGGGCGGACTCGTCGCGTTGCCAGCGGGGGCAGGTTCCATTTCAGCATCAGGGGAAATTCCCAGGTATTCGCCGCCACGTAGTTGTTGGTGGTGGTCACGCTGGGGCCGCTGGCCGGGAATTGCGCATAAACGATGGTGGTCTGCAGGGGGCGATGCAAAACGTCGGCCTCAATGGCAAAGGTGGGGGTGAGCTGGACCTCCAGCAGGCCACCGAAGATCAAGCTGCGCCCACCGGGCAGGTGCTCGAAGTGGTACGCGGGGTTGCCGTAAGCGTCCGCCGGCCCGCTGACGTCGTAGCGGGGAAAATCAGGGGTCAGGCCCGTCCCTCCGATCACGCCCCAATAGAGCCGCTGGCTGGAGGCCGCGGGGTCCAGGGCCAGCAAGAGAGCGACAACCAGCCAGGCGGTGCGCATGGCCGCTCTGATGCACGCCGAGAGCCAGAACGCCAGGAAACGGCTTTTGAGGTCTTTAATAGGAAATTGCGCCGCGGGGAGTGGGCCTGAGCGTCACATCTGACCACCACGCTTCACGTGGGAGCGGGGTCACGGGCTGATGTAGACCCGCACGGCGTTGCTCGATAGCCCAAAACACTGCAACGTGAGAGGCACAGTGTACAGAAGGGTCAACTGTACGGTCGGCAGGACCTGCACGTTCACCTGAAAAACTCCATTGACGATCCCCGGCGCCGCTCCGGCGTAGAGAAGCGGCATGAGTCCACCATATTCGAAGGCCTGGCACGCGCTCTGAAACTGGTCGAACGGTGCCGCCGACGTGGCAATCGCGCCGTCCTGCAGGTTCGATGGCCAGACTGCACCGGTACCGAACAGCGAAACGATGGATCCGCGCGGGGCTGGATTGGAAGCGGAGTTGGCGCTGCCATCCTGGTTGAGCGCCGCCGCGTGGACTCCGTCAGCGGTGAAGATTCCGAGCGTTCGTGAATAGGGTTGATCGAGGGAGATGCTGCCCGATGGCAGGATTACCTGTATGGGACCCACCCCTGCGAAGGGCGCCTGCACGTTGATCTGATTGGGACCCGCATAGAGCACGGGGGCAGGACGGCCGCCAAAGAAGACCTGCACGGCTCGAGGATCGAGGGGCAGGTCGAACCCGAACAGAGAGACGAGCGTTCCCGGATAGATGCCGGAGTTCGCGGCGTAGGATGCGGCATTCGCAAAACCGATGATCGCGGGCGTATCGAAATGATATTGAGGAGGAATGGTCAGCAACGAAGCCTGTGAGCCCGGAATCAGCAGGCGGCCCTGAGTGTCGATGAGCGGCGGCAGGTTCAGGATGCCGGCGGGGAAGCGGAAGAGCGTGAGCGCCTTCGTACCGGCAGTATCCAAGCGCAGAACAAAATCGGGACCGAGGTTGGGAACCCCCGCGAGCATGGGGAACTGCGCCGACGAACTGGTTCCTGCGAGGTAGGGATTTCCCGACGCGTCCAACACGACCCCGGTCGCGTGAGAGTCGGGAGATTGGCCAAAATCCGTAGAGTAGATCAGCGCCGAGCCGTCGGACTTCAGTTTGGCGGCAAAGAGCCCCGGAGTGCCAAGATCAGAGATGAAGTCCCCTGGCGAGTGGATCAGCGGTGCGTACTCGCCCAGCAGGTTCACGTCGCCGGCAGCGTCCTGGGCCATCACCAGGCTGCCGACTGAGCCGTAATTGCCGCCCACATCGGCCGACCAGAGAAGTCTGGACCCGTCCGGCGCGATCCGGAAGACGTATCCAGGGCCCGTATTCCGGGCGCCTGCCACGGTTGCAGAGCCGGTGGTGTCCACCGCGATATTGCTCACGCTCGCGGAAGTGGAATTTTTGCCGATGCACGAACTCCCGCCGGAGCAAACAAAGCTGCCGGTTCCGAGCAGCGTGCTGTAAACCAGTTTGCCGGCCGGGGAGATCTTGACCAGGAACGAGTAATAGTAGGTCTCACCGGAAAACGAAACGTATCCGCCGCCCTTGGTGAGGAACGCGCCTGGCGTGGTGGGAAAGTCCGTCTCATCCGTAGAGCCGCCGACATAGACGTTGCCGGCACTATCGATGGCGATGGCAGTGCCGAGAGTGGAATACGGATCGCGAGCGAGACCCAGGGGCGCGGATTGCTGACCGCACAACCAGGTGGCAAAGAGGATCTTGGTTCGGCTGGGATCGAGTTCGAGAACGAAAGCGGCGGTGCGGTAGGGGACCTTCTGCGCCACGATCGGATTTACCAGGAGGAAATCGTCCGAATCGGTGTTGCCGACGATCCAGATGTTGCCTTTGGGGTCGACCCCGGCGTCCTGAGGGACGTCATTGCCTCGGCCGCCGACTGCGGGCGGATAGACGAAATTGTCGAGAGGGGGACTGGCTAACAGGATTTGTGTCCGGGTTGTGGAACTGGTGGACGAAGGTGCGGAAGTGGAACCCACGAACAGAGGGCCGCCTGGCAACTGGATGACGCGGGAAAACGTGGCAGGAGACCCGCCTGGTCCAGATGCTGGCGCGAACTCGAGTTGAACCTGCGCGACGCAAAGTGGCGAGATTGCCAGGATCACCGCCAGAACCTTGGGAAACATGTCTATGGGCGAGCAAGCGCCCTACCAATCCAAGTGCTTGAAAATACGGGACTGCCTTCTGGGGGATGGGGCGGACGGGTGTGACAGGCGTCCAAGGTCGCCAAAAGGCGGGGGGATGGAGGCTCGGGAGGGACTCGGCGGAGTTCGGGGGTTACGGTGGCTGTCACCGGAATGAGCGTTCGCGGCAATGGCGCAATGTTGTTCGCGGTGACCCTGGTGGCGTTCTACATTCCCGCACGACGTGCCAGCAAAGTGGACCCGTTGATCGCTTTGCGGTACGAGTAGGGGTGGGCAAGCTAAAGCATACCCTACGGACACAAAAAAGCGCTTCCGGGCCTAAGCTTTTGGGGTGGATCGGCCGATGTGAGATATAGAGATGATTCAGGTGCATGCAACAATCGGCCAAGAGTGACGTGCCCTACGCCTGGAAGCCGCTGGTGGTTTGCCCTAATGCGCCCATGGCGTTGCGCGTTCGCTCGGCTCTCGAGGAACAAGGCTTTCCGGAGGTCTGCCTGGTATCGCAATACCCGCAGGCCGGGGCGATTGCGGGCCTGGTGGCGCGGCAGGGCTCGAATGTCTGCTTCCTGGATGTCGCCTCGAATCCGGAACGAGCGCTGCAGTTGATTTCGGAAGCGGCCCCGTTGATCCCCGTAGTGGCCTTGAACCCTGGAAACGACGCGGATCTGATCCTACGGTGTCTGAGGCTGGGAGCCTGCGAGTTCCTGGCAGACGCGACCTCCGAACAGGTTGGCGCCGTCCTGGAGCGTCTGACTCGATTGCACGCGAAAGCGGAGCCGCGGAAGAATGGTTCGGTGTGCTGCGTGATGCCGGGAAAGCCGGGCTCGGGCGCCAGTACGCTGGCCACCTACCTGGCCATGGAGATGAAGCGGAGCGGCATCTCCAAGGTTCTTCTGGTGGATACGGATGCCGTGACGGGCAGCGTCGCTTTTCTGTTGAAGCTCAAGTCCGATTTCCATGTGGGGGACGCGGTCCGGGACTGGCAGCGCATGGATGACGACCTGTGGGGCCGGCTGGTGGTTCCTTACCACGGAGTGGATATCCTGCTGGCTCCCGAAAACCCTGCTACCCGGGTGGCGGTGGATCAGCGGGTGGCTTTCGATCTGCTGACCTTCTGGCGGAAGCACTACCAGACGATTGTCCTGGACCTGCCGGGGGCATATTCCCCGGGACTGGAATTCGCGGCGGTTGGCGATGAGATCCTGCTGGCCACGACCAGCGACCTGGCGGCTCTTCACGCCAGCAGGCGAACGCTGGAATGCCTGGAGAAAGTCTCCGTGGACCGGTCGAAGATCAAACTGGTGGTGACTCGCTACCCGTCGTCCACGGGACTGAAGCGTGAGGATGTGGAGACCGCCCTGGGGCTGGAACCGTACGCGCTACTGAGCAATGACTACGACGCGGTACAGGCCGCGGTGTTGGACGGCAAACCCGTCGATCCGGAGTCGCACCTCGGGCGCAGCATCGGCGCTCTCGCGGAGCGATTGCTGGGTAAGCAGAAAGCCGCCAGGAAGCGCAGTACCTTGTTCGGTCTCCTAGCCCATCGCAGTTGAGGGTCAGGCGAAAGACCCCCGGAACTAGGTTCTCCTGCGGATGTTCTCAAAAGGCCCTGGCTGTTATCGTTTATTCGAAGGCGTTTCCCAAACTATGCAGGGAAAGGCAGAAATGAAACTTTACTTTAAGAATTTCTGGAACGACACGCAAGGGCAGGACCTTGTCGAGTACGCGCTCGCCGCTGGAATGGTAGCAGTAGCGGCGGTAGCCGCGATGCCCCAGCTCAGCACGACTGTCAACACTGTGTTCTCGAAGATCGCATCGATCATCGCGGCACAGGTGACCTGACGCGAAAGCATTTCGCCTGATTGCCTTCGGGCCGCGCCCGGAGGGGTAGGATTTCGCGAGCGGGCGTGTAGCCGCCGCTCGCCTCGATACAACCTAAACGGCGCCGGCTCCCTGGGCCTGGCGGAAAAGAGGAGTTGGTTTCAAATGAACTGGATAAACGATCGCATTCTGAGACTGAAAATCTGGAAAGACTGCAAAGGCCAAGACCTCGTCGAGTACGCGCTGGCGGCAGGCATGGTGGCAGTGGCCGCGGTAGCGGCAATGCCGGCCTTGAGCACCACGGTAAACACCGTCTTCAACAAAATCAGTTCCATCATCACGGCCAACGTGCATTGAGCAGCGGCCAGGGGGGCCATCTGCCGAGATGGCCCAACCCGTTTTTCCCGAATCCTCTCACCATTTGAGCAGCAAGACCAGGTGGGCCTCCTGAAAATCCGTTGTGCGCTCTGGCGGGGGATATTGAAACTCCTTCCAGAATCCGGTGGCGGCGTATTCCACGAGCGCCCTTTCGCAGGAGCGGGCACACTCCATCACCTGCTGTTTTTGGTGGTCGAGGTGCCGCGTCCGCCGCAGCTTGCGCAAGGTCGACACGCAAACGCGGTACGCTTCAATGGCCGTAAGCACCTGGTCGAGATCCCCTGGGTTGACTCTGAGGAACACATCCCGTATCAAGCCTTCATCAATCGTCACACCAAACAGATCGGCAGTTTCGCGACAGAAGTTTAGCCTTCATGCGAGGTCATAGCGATGCGGGTCTGGCTGCTTCAGGGCAGTTCCGCGGCGTGCAGCTTTCGCCATTCGTCTTCCGGCATCACGTGGAGCGCGGCAAGCTTCTTGGCCTCCAGTGCGCGGTTGATCGCCGGCAACTGGCGGCCTGCGAGATCGGCGAATTCCTGGATCACGTCCTCCAACTCGCGTGCCAGCGCACCGGCGCGCGCCACCTGCGAATCGGTCGGGCGGCCTTCGTATCCGTTGACATCACCGTACAAGCCGCCCAGGAACTCGCGCAGGCGCTCTTCGCCGGTGACCATGCCGCCCTCTTTGGTCGCCACGATCTTGGACCGGATCTGATCGACCAACCTTGAAGCCTCGCGCAACTGCCCGCGCAGCGGATCGTTCTCCGCGAGGCCGGCAGCTCCGGCCAGGGCCTCGTCACGCACACCGATGATGGCATCCACCGCCCAGCTCATGTGATTCAACAGGGCACCCACCCGGTTGACCAGATCGAATTGCGCGCGGCGCTCCTCAACGCTGAACCTGGCGCGAGGATCCAGCACCACGTTCAGTTGCGTGGTGTAGACCTTGTCCCCCTTGGTCATCTTCACCGTGTATGTGCCGGGAAGAACCCGCGGGCCGGTGGCGGCTTGGAACATCGCACTGGCCGCTGGCGGGACTTTGGGCGGCTTCAAATGCATCGACCACGTGGCCCGGCTGACGCCCCGGCGTTTGCTGGTGCCGACTGTGTCCACCAGTTTGCCCTGCGCATCGAAGATTTCCATCTTCAAATCGCCGAAGATGTGCCGCGACCGCTGGTAGTACGGAATGAGAGCCTCGGTGCTGCGACTGGGGCCGGTGAACGACGCGTCGCCCTCCGGCCACCCGCCGTTGGTCTCCATCCACTGAACGGCCGGGGGGACCGGCAGGAAACCGGCCTCTTCGGACATTGAGGCAGGAGTCAGCGCGCGTAACGGAGAAATGTCGTCGATGATCCAGATGCCGCGCCCGTGGGTTGCCAGGACCAGGTCGGAGGTGCGCGGATGGATCACCAGGTCCCGCACCGCCACCGGCGGGAAATTGCTGCCCTTGTACTGGGCCCAGCGTTGGCCGCCGTCGATACTGATCCAGAGGCCGTACTCGGTTCCCAGAAACAGCAGGTTGGCGTCGGCGGTGTCTTCCTTAATGACGTGAGCGTAGCCGCGCACGCCGCTCCGGTCCACCGGCAGGGCCGTCCAGGTCTTGCCGAAATCCTGAGTCTTGTAGACGTACGGCTTCATGTCGCCGTACATATGCCGGTCGAAGGCGGCGTAGGCGGCGCCCTCGGCGAAACGGCCGGCCTCCACCCAGGAAACCCACGCGCCCTTGCCTATGCCGGGAACGTTGGCCACGACGTTCTCCCAGTTCTTGCCGCCGTCGCGCGTGATCTGTACGTTGCCGTCGTCCGTGCCCACCCAGATCACCTTGCCGTTGCGGGGCGATTCTGAAATCGAGTAGATCGTGGTGTTCATTTCGGCCGAGGAGTTGTCCACCGTGACGCCGCCCGACTCCTCCTGCTTCTGCTTTTCCGGATCGTTGGTGGTGAGATCCGGCGAGATGCGCTCCCAGGACTGCCCGTGATCGCGCGACCGGAAGAGGAACTGCGCGCCGGCGTAAATGGTGCCCGTCTCGTTCGGGCTCATCTGAATGGGGGTGTTCCAGTTGAAGTGCAGCTTCTTCTCGCCGTACTGCGGATAGGGCTTGATGGCGCGGGTTTCGTGAGTGTAGCGGTTGACCCGTCCGAGTTCCCCGCCCTGCGATTCGGCATAAATGTACGCCGGATCGGAAGGATCTTCCCACGTCCAGAAGCCGTCGCCGCCGAACATGTTCTCCCAGCGCGAATTGGAGATGCCTCCGGGAAAGGAGGAATCGCCGACCCAGGAGCTGTTATCCTGCAACCCGCCGTAGACGTGGTAAGGCTCCGCCTGATCGACGCTGACGTGGTAGAACTGCGACACCGGGAGGTTCATGAGGTGCTCCCAGCGAGTGCCGCCGTCCTGACTGCGCCACAAGCCGCCGTCGTCTCCGGTGAAGATCAGGTTGGGATTGCCCGGATCGATCCACACGTCGTGAAAATCGCCATGGGCCGCATTGCCGACGGAGCTGAAGGTACGGCCGGCATCCACGCTGAGCAGCAGCGGGCCGTCCACTTTGAAGACTTTCTTCTCATCCTTCGGATCCACAATCAGGTTGGCGAAGTAGAAGGGCCGCCACACCATGAACTGGCTCGCGTCCAGCTTCGTCCAGTTGGCGCCNNTCCGCGGCTGCGAGGGCGCGACGGCCAGCGCGATCCGTCCGTATGGCTTTTTGGGGAGGCCTGGAGAGTTCGCCGCGGTCAGCTCCGTCCAGTGCTCACCGCCATCGACGGACTTGAACAGGCCGCTACCGTCGCCGCCTGAGCGGAAGGTCCACGCCTGCCGGCGGAAGTCCCACATCGCGGCGTAAATCGTCTTGGGATCCTGCGGGTTCATGGCCATCATGGCGCATCCGGTGGAAGCGTTGGCGCCGACCAAAACCTTGCGCCACGTTTTGCCTCCGTCGGTGGTTCTAAAGACTCCGCGCTCCTGGTTGTCGTCCCATAAATGTCCGGTGGCGCACGCGTACACGGTGTCGCTGGTCCGTGGGTCGATCAGTATTTTGGAGATGTGTTCGGAGTCCTTCAGGCCGGCGTTGTTCCAGTTCTCGCCTCCGTCGGTAGATTTGTAGATGCCATCGCCGATGGAGACACTGTTCCGCACCCAGCTTTCGCCGGTTCCCACCCAAACCACCTGGGAATTCTTCGGATCGATCGCCACCGAGCCGATGGATTGGACGCCGGCGCTATCGAAGACCGGCTTGAAGGTGCTTCCGCCATTGACCGATTTCCACACGCCGCCCGAGGCCGACGCTGCGAAAACGGTGAGCCTCCCGCCCTCGTTGACAGCGGTGACCGCGGCGACGCGCCCGCTCATCGAGGCCGAACCAATATTGCGCGCCGCGAGGCCGGAGACGGTTCCGGAATCGTACCGCACGGGCGCCTGCGCCGGAAGCAGGGACGCCACGAACAACGCACAGAAGCAAATGCGTGTACCCATCGCTTAGAACTCCTTCCCACCGGCGCCTGCCGGGGCCGCGGGCATCTTGAACTCCCGCGGGTTCACCGTGACATTCGCCTCCATTTTGTCGAAAGTGATCTTGGCCGCCGATTCCGGATTCTCCTTGCTGCCAGCTTCGAGCGAAAAGGGAAAATAGACGCCGGCCACCAGCTTGTAGGAGCCAAGATTGCGAAAACTCTCGCGTACCGAGCCTCGAATGAAGTGCACCGTCTCGACGCGGATTTCCAGGTACGTTTCGGGGTCCAGGTAGTAGTACAGGATGTCGCCATTGGCCAGCGTGACCTTCAGCCGGTAGGCGTCGTCACCATCGACGGTATCGTGGCCGAGATACTCGATGCGGTTGTCTTTCTTCTGATAGTCCACCAGGGGGCCGTAGAAATCGGCCTCTTCGACCAAACCGCGGAGGTCGTCCTCTCCCATCAGTTCGGGCTCTTTTCGCCCGCCGAAGGGAGAGATTTGCCACCCCGTGGAGCCGTCGTACGCCTGGATCCCCGTCATTCCCTGGATGGTGTAGGCTTCGCGAAGCAGGTTCGGCGCCAATGCCGTGGAACTGACCTCGGCCGTAAAGCCGCCGCCCTGTTGCATCTTGCCGGTCATCCGGAGAGACTGGATGGCTTTGATCTTCTCGATGCCGCCCTTGGCGTGCAGGTTTTTGGCGACGAGTTCGTCGGCCGTCTGCGCCGCCGCGAGGCCAGAGAGGCCGATCCCGAACAGAATGGTCAGTAATACGCGCATATGTACCCCCAAGCCTGAATTACCATTATCAACTACGTGTGGTACCGCTCCATCGTCCGCGGATTGTAGCCCCAATGGAACTCCAGCTCGTAGCCCATCGATTTCGCGAGTCCGTCCAGATCCGGGAAGAGCGTCGCAAATGTGATGTTCATCCGGTATAGTTCGCGCATCCCAGTTTCCCGCACGGGGTTCGTCAGTACGATCTTCGCCAGGATGTTCTCCTGGTCGGCGTCGCTCAGCATCTCCTCGATGGGCACGTCCAGCACGCCCGGCACCGCGAACGTCCCGGATTGGGCAATCAGCCTGCGGTTCATGGTGTGCGGCTCGCCCATCCAGATGAAGTGGTGGCTGCCCTTCAGGAAGTACCGCTCGAAATTGCGCTTCACGCGCGGATCCATGCGGACCGGTTTGGGAGCGCGGCTGCTATCGATGCGCGCGGGATTCATGGCCCAGACCACGCCATCGGCGAGGGTTCGCTCCAGCGCGAAGAATGCCGCCACATACGGCGACCACGAGAAATCGATCAGCCGGGTGGGGGCGCCGTGATGCTGCATCAGGGCGAGCCATTGGAAATCGTCGTCGAGATCGGGCGGCTTGTCGAGGAACTGGTGGGCCTTGCGCTTGAAGATGCGTAGAATGCGGGCCTCCTGCGCCGGCCACGCGGCTGTCGCCACGCCGAAATTCTGCAGGTAGCGGGAGAGCGAGCTGAAGAGCGGCCATCGCTCGTCGCGCTCGCCGCGAAATGCCCAATGCGAGTAGGGCGGATTAGTAACCAGTTTGAGAAAAGCCTCCCAGGATGCCAGCCGGAAGACGCGGTACTCGTGCTTGGCCCGTTTGCGAACCGCCATCTACTACTGAGGTTCGCACAATCTGGGGGCTGGCAACGCTGCTTTCAGTCGCGGAGGGCCCGGGTTTAGAGCTCACGCCGGACACGCTACCAGCTCCGTCCTCGCCAGTAGTTCTTCAATTGCCGCGATGTCGCGGTAGAACGGGCGGTCCGCCTCGATCGGCGGAGAGACGCTGCGGATCTGGTTGCGTGCCTCTTCAAGCGGCTGGCTGGTCTTCAACGGCGCCAGCAGGTCCAGCCCGCGCGCGGCGGTCAGGGCTTCGATCGCCAACACCGCGCGTGTATTGCGGACGATACGCTGGAACTTGGTGGCGGAGGTCATCCCCATACTGACGAAATCCTCCTTGTTGCCGCTGGTGGTGATGGAGCCGGTGGAGGCCGGATGAGCCAGCACGCGGTTTTCGGCGACCAGGCTGGCGGCGGTCACCTGCGTCATCATGAGTCCGGATTCCAGTCCGGGATGACCGGCCAGGAATGCCGGCAGCTCTTCGTTGAGCGCAGGGTTCACCAGGCGGTCGATGCGCCGCTCGGAAATGCCGGCGAGGGCGTTCAGGGCCACGGCCAGGAAATCGAGCTGGAAGGCCAGGGGCTCGCCGTGAAAGTTGCCGCCGGAGAGGATTTCGTCGCCGAACACCAGCGGGTTGTCCGTGGCCGAATTGAGCTCGATCGCGAACACGCGGCGGGCCTCGGCGAGCGCGTCCCGGACCGCACCGTGCACCTGCGGCGCGCACCGCAGGGAGTAGGCATCCTGCACGCGGCGGCACTCCATGTGGGACTGGCGGATCTCGCTGCCCTCCAGCAACTTGCGGAGCCGCGCCGCGCTCAAGGCCTGTCCGGGATGCGGCCGCGCCCGGTGAATCCGTTCGTCGAAAGCCCGGGGAGTCCCGCGCAGGGCGTCCAGGGTCATCGCGCAAATCACGTCGGCGGCGTCCGCCAGGCGCTCCGCGGCCCGCAGTTCCAGGCAGCCGATGGCCAGCATCGCCTGCGTGCCGTTGATCAGGCTGATGCCCTCTTTGGGATGCAGCACGATGGGCTCCAGGCCCGCCAGCGATAGCGCCTCGCCGCCGGCATATACGACCCCATCGAACTCCGCCTCGCCTTCCCCGATCAGCACCAGGGCCATGTGGGCCAACGGCGCCAGGTCGCCCGACGCCCCCACGCTTCCCTGAGATGGGACCACGGGAGTTACGCCGCGCGCCAGCAGGCCGCAGAGGGCCTGGGCGACCGCGGGACGGATTCCCGAGAACCCCATGGCCAGCACATTGGCGCGGATCAGCATCATGGCGCGCACCACCTCGCGTGACAGCGGGTCCCCGACGCCGGCAGAATGGGAACGAATCACGTTGCGCTGAAGCTGATCCAGTTCCTCGCGGGCAATCCTGACATTGGCGAGCAGGCCGACCCCGGTGTTCACGGCGTAGATTGGGGCGTCCCCCGCGGCCAACCGTTCGATCAGCTCGCGCGAGCGGAGCATTTGTTCGATGGCTGCCGGCGCCAGCCGCACGTCGGCCGTGCGGGCGTTCGCCACGGCGCAAACATCCTCTATCGTGAGCTGGTTTCCGTCGAGTTCGAGTGGCATGGATGACTCTACCAAGATACTATTTCGAGGGGGCGGGGACCGGGAGAAGGGTTAACAGCCGAGAAACAGCCAGGAATGGACACGAACCTCCTCGCATCACACTGTGGTCTTGGTGCAAACTGGGACCTGAGGCAGCAGACCGATGAAACGAACCATTCAGGTGCGTATCAGCAGAGGGGACCGTCAGTTCGTGGCCGAGTGCCTCGACCTGCCGGTTGTCACGCAGGCACCCACGCTGGATGAATTGGCTGTCAATATTCGCGAGGCTATCGGGCTGCACCTTGAAGGTGAGGACTTGGCGGATCTCGGCTTTTCCAGCAACCCGACGATCCTCGCGACCATGGAACTTGAAGCAGTCGCCTGATGCCAAAGTTGCGAGTTCTCTCGGGGCACGAGGTACTGAAGATCCTCCACGAATTCGGATTTCAGACCTTCGCTCAGCGAGGTAGCCACGTCAAGGTCCGTCGCGTTCTGAAGGGTGGTCGGACCCAGATCTTGACACTTCCGGACCATGACGAGATCGACCGTGGCACCCTCCAACGCCATTTACCGCCAGGCTTGCCGATTCATCCCGGAGTCGGAACTCCGGGCCGCATTTTTTATGGACTGAGACTGAGGTTCGGGAGTCTCAGCCCGAGTTCGAAAAGCGTCCAGGGTGCGGAGCCAGCCGCCAAGGTTAGGCACGTCACTTGGTGGATGTTGGCACCTGTCCTGCGCGATTCGTCTCAATGCCGCTTCTGCCGCGCGGAGATCAGCTCTTCGATGTTCACCAATTCGGTGGGGTAGTCGCCCGTGTAGCAGGCATAGCAATACTCGTGGCGGTCGTCCGCTACGGCTTTCCGAAGCGACCCCAGCGAAAGATAGCCCAGCGAATCGGCCTCTACAAAGCGGCGGATCTCCTCCACGTTGTGGTTGGAGGCGATCAACTCGGCGCCGGTGGGAGTGTCGACGCCGTAGAAACAGGGCGAAACGGTGGGAGGGCAGGAGATGCGCAGGTGCACCTCGCGGCGCCTGCATGTCACCCCAGCGGACGATCTTCCGGCTGATGCAGTGTAAGACGAAAGAGCTGCACCGTTTGAATTGAATGGAAGAAGGCGGTCGTGTCCCCGTCGGCCCCAAGTCCGCGCTGACTTATGCAATTAGGTATTAGGCGGCTTCGGCATCTTCAGTCCAGCGATCTGCACACAGCACAGTGGATGCGCGAAAATGCGATACAATTTCAAGCGATGCGCGACGCAATCCACCGAGTGCTGCAGAGGCTAGCACTTCTGTGGGCGCTTCGGACGCTACGGACGCCGTTAAGAGAAAGTTGGTGGTATAGCATTGATCCGATTGTCTCGCGCGAGCAGGATCGTAAGTTGATGAGAAAGCTGAACGCGCTCGACAAGCTTGCCGTGTTAAAGGCGCTGGATTCAGCCTGCGTACCAAGCTGTATTGCTGCGGCCACACCATTGCTCAAAGATCCTCGTGTCGTTGTATGGACCAGAGTCGTTCGCAGCCTAATGGCATTCGATTGGACGCCGCCCCCGGATGGTAGGGAATCGGCGATGTTCGATATCGCACGCGGAGAGTTCCATGTAGCTGCCCAGAAAACGCCGGAAAGGGCGGGAAAGACGTCGCTAAAGAGCAGGCCGATTAATTGCTGGCCTTGCGGAGTCCGTGGAATCAATGAGCGGACCCGTTTGGATCAACAGATCCGCTTCTACACGCAGCGGATCATACTGACCGGAAACCAGAACATGTCAGCGTGTTTCTGGAGAGCCTGCAACGGTATCTGAGAGAACTGGAGGCGTAGCTCCCGATAGCACTGGAACTGGACTGGCTGACGGTCAAGGGAGTACCTGATTCTTCCGGGCGGTCCCTTACCGGATCACGTAGATCTCGAGGTCAACCGCAAGGTCTCGCCCTTTTTCCGTCTTGACGATGCGTGCATTGGCGGCGTCCAGGGCGGCCGAATCGGGCATTTGAAACTCGAACGATCCCAGGATCCGGTAGCTGCCGGGCGCAAGGCCGGAGAATTGATACTGACCGCGCGTATCGGTGCGGGTCACCCGCACGTCCATCAGGCGCTTCCGCGACTCGGGGTCGTAGCCTTCCAGAAATACCGGCGCGCCCGCCACCGGGTCGTGGTTCGCGGTGGAGACGACGCCATGCACGGTCGCGGGCGTCGGCGACAATACGAATTTCACGGTCTCCTGGCCGGGCCCGGCAAGAACAATCTCGTTCCAGCCATCGGCGCGTCCCTTTTCCACGGCCTCATTCCGGGGACCCGAAAAGCTGACCGCGTAGTAAGACGCTGTCGGCGCCATCGACAGATCCCAGCGGCCCGGCAGGAGCTTCACCGTCCCCTGCGCCACTCGCAGGGTTTCCAGTGCGCCCTCCCCGGAGAGGTCCTTACGCCTCGCCAGCAACTGGACCTTGCGCGGATCGACGGGTTGCCCATTGGTGTCTTCGAGGACGAACCGGATGTCCGGCAACGCGCCCAGATTGATGCGGTTGTCGGTGCGGTCGCGGTCCACCAGCAGGGTCCGGTAGCCCGCGACGACACCCGTGCCGCGGCGGTCGTTGCCCTGGGCCTGCGCGTACAACTCGTACGTCCCCGGGGGTTGGGGGTTGGTGAAACGGTAATTGCCGGCGCCATCGGAAACGGTCATCTCCGAGCCCATCTCCGACACCAGCGTGAGCGTTACCTGGGAAGGGGGAAAGGTGGCAGCCTGCCCGGCCACGAGGTACAACTGACCGGAGAACGGCCGCACGTTGGCGCCATCTACCTGCTGGTCGAGGTTCACCTCTAGCGTCTGGGCTTCGTCGAGCCGGGCGGTCTCCTTGGAGAACGTTGGCAGGTAGCCGCCCTCTTCGTATTGCTTTCCTATCGTTCGTACGACGTAGGAGCCGGGCTCCAGGCCTCCAATGCGGTACACGCCACGGTCGTCGGTTCGACCTTTTCCGGCGAGTTGCGGGGGCCGGGTATTGCGGAACACCACGACGTCGTGTTCGGGCAAGCCGACATCGTTTTCATCCACGATGCTGCCGGTGATTGCGCCTAAACGCTGTAGGCGCAGGTTCAGGAAGGGGGTCGAGGCCTCCTCCAGAACGAGCGGCACTCCGGCCGATTTCCACTGTTTCTGACCGTACTGCCAGGGAGCGAAGCTGCGCTTCGAGGCCGATACCAGGTACGCGCCGGGGGCCACGGGCGGAAACTCAAAAGCTCCATAAGGGTTGGTACGGGCGGAGAGGCTGGGACCCGCGGTGCCTGCCACCGGCTGGACCACCACCAGGGCGCGCGCCAACGGTTTTCCCGTCTGATTCTCTACCACTACTCCACGGATCACCGCGGCGTCGAGTGTGCCCGTGACGAGCGCCAGAAGGAGCCATTTCGGCATAAGTTTCTGACCCAATGACGCTGCGGATGGGAGGAGAGTGCAGGCGAAATGTGAGACAGGCCTCCTCGCCTGTCCAGCACCAGACAGGATCAACCGGGTGGCGCAGGCGGTCGCCGCCTGCGCATCGGGGATCCCTCAACTTCTCAGCCGCTCAACGGCTCCGGAAAGAGCCGCCCAGACAGTCGGCCAAGTCTGTCCATCACAAGACAAGGAGGCCTTAAGCGGCCTGGCGGACAAGAGCCGGCTGGTCTTACGGGCGACAGACTTCTAGCCCGGCTGGCTTTCAGCCGTCCGGACAGGCGAAACCGCCTTTCCCACCAGGGACCAGCAGCAGGCTGGCAAGATTGGCCAAACAGCAGGAGCCGAGCTCAAGCCGGCTTGGACCGGTTGAAAGCCGGTCCGCGGGCTGGATAGCCCGCCCCACAGTTTTTGACGAACAGCCTGTACCACTGGGTTGAGAGCGGGCCTCTGACAGAATGAAGAGGATGCTCTCTTCCACGGACGTGCTGGTGATCGGCGGCGGCGCGGCCGGCCTGCTGTGCGCCATCGAAGCGGGCAAACGGGGCCGGCGGGTCGTGGTGCTGGAGCATAACCGGGAGATTGGCCGGAAAATCGTGATCTCCGGCGGAGGGCGCTGCAATTTCACCAATCTCCATACCCGGGCGGAGAATTTCCTTTCGGGCAATCCGCATTTCGCCAAGTCCGCACTCGCGCGATACACTCCCCAGGATTTCCTGCGCCTCGTGGAACGCCACGGCATCCCCTATCATGAGAAGACGCTTGGCCAGTTGTTCTGCGACCGCTCGGCGCGCGACATCGTCTTCATGCTGGAAGCCGAATGCGCCGCAGCCGGGGTGCGGATCGAGACCGCCTGCCCCGTGCGGACGGTAGCCCGGAATTCGGGATTTGTCGTCGATAGCGGGCAGGGCATCTGGGAAGCCAAATCGCTGGTCATCGCAACCGGCGGTCTCTCGATACCCCGGATGGGGGCGACGTCATTTGGGTATGACATCGCAAGGCAGTTTGGACTGAATGTTCTGGAGTGCCATCCGGCATTGGTGCCCGTCACCTTCGGGCGGCCGGACCAGGCGAAGTACAGCGGGCTTGCGGGTGTTTCGGCGGAAGTGGTAGTGGCGGCCGGGAAATGCCGGTTCCGCGAGAAGATGCTCTTTACCCATCGGGGGCTGAGCGGCCCTGCCATCCTGCAAGCTTCCTCCTACTGGAAAACCGGCGGTTTTCTGGAAATTGACTTGCTGCCAGACGTGGACCTGGTCTCCCGGCTTCGCGAGCGCCGGAGCGCCGGCGACTGTTCGGAGACCCGCACCATCGTGAGCAGATTCCTGCCCAAACGGTTGACGGATCGCTGGTTTGAGCTACACTCGCCTTCGAAGCCCGTTGCGATGGTGGGGGATCGCGAAATCGAGACGATCGCACGGGGGCTTCGAGAGTGGCGCGTCGAACCGGCAGGCACCGAAGGATTCGAAAAGGCGGAAGTCACCGCCGGCGGGGTGGATACCGCCGAGCTTTCGTCCAAGACTATGGAGGCCCGCAAGGTGCTGGGCTTGTACTTTGTCGGCGAGGTGGTGGACGTCACCGGCCAGCTTGGCGGCTTCAATTTTCAATGGGCTTGGGCATCGGGATACTCGGCAGGTCAAGCGGTATAGTGCCTACCTTTTGCATGATCGACTGCACGTAGTCGCGCGTTTCCCGGAAATTCGGAATGCCTCCAGCTTGATCGATGGCGGCCGGTCCCGCATTGTACGCGCCCAGCGTCTGTGCCAGATCGCCTTTATAACGATCCAGCAATTGCCTGAGGTACCTGGCGCCGGCCTCGATGTTTTCTTTCGGATCGAATGGATCGCTCAC
>PMTT01000026.1 GCA_003167275.1 Bryobacterales bacterium
CCTTTGTCGATCGCGCCGGCTTCCGTCAACTTCTTCCCCGGCTCGGTGCAATCGACACCCCCAACTGCATTGTGGTGAAGGGTGATTACGGCTACGGCAAATCGTACCTGCAGGAGTACCTCAAGATGCTCGCGCGGCATTGGACGGGGCCGGGTGAGAATCGCATGTTGCGGGTCGGGATCAGCGAGTTCCGCTCCGGACAGGGCAGTGAACTAAGCCCCGGCATTCCCGCCCGAGAACTCGGCGTCGGTCTCGAACTCCGCCGTCCCCCGAAGGCCCACGCCGACCTTCATCGCTACGCTCGCAACCTCGCGGCCTGGATCGCGGGTGAAGTCCCTGCCGGGCCACTGCCGGCGTTGGCCATCTTCGATGGCTACGACGACTCGGAAGTCTCGGGACCCGTTCAGACTCTCATCGAGGAACTGATCAGTATCGTCCAGACCGACGCCCGCGCCGGTTCCCGCCTGCGTGTCATTCTGCTCGGCTACGACACCGGCCGCCTGGACAAGTATGGCCTTCAGTACAAGCAAGACAAGATTGGCCTTCAGTACCAGCAATACGTTCTCGAGCATGTGGACGACAAAGAAATCGCCCGCTGGTTCCAAAAGCGTCATCCGGGACAGCAGTCCTTTCGATATGAGGATGCCGTGGATCTCATCCGTGAGGAGGTGCCCGCCGATGGCTCCCTCCGCATGCGGCACCTCTGCGTGATGATGCAGAGTCTCAGCGCGGAGTTCGTCTCATGATTAGCGACGCCGCCACGATGATCTCGCTGCTCCTCGCGGTCTTCAACACGACGGGGGCACTCACTCGCTTTGTGCGGTACTTGTATGGCGAGCACGTCAGTGGAAGGCTTGCTCGCGATGGTTCCCTGACGGAACTGGCAGAAAGCACCGTCAAGCAACTCGTCAACCAGGGCCTCATTGACAACAAGCTGTTTGATGAGTTGGCCAGCAATCGTCCCGACCGGAAGGACGTGGTCGAGCAGGTTCGCCACGAGATACTTGGCGCGAGCGCGATCAGTAACCAGGAGTCGCCCGAGCCCGCTGCCACGCAACCATCCGAAAAGGTGTCCGATGAACGTCTTGCCTGGCGTGAGCGGCTTCGCAGCCGGATCGCGCAGGCTGTCGTCGAGCCGGCCGAACCGCCCCATCCGTACATCGAGGCGGCCGCGGTTCTGGAAAGCTTCGATCCCTTGCTGTTGCGTCCCGCCCGCGAAAACAACGACCGGCCTAAGGACCTGCTGGAGCGCTTTGCCGTCGTTTGCGACACGCTGCCCGATGGGAGCCTGAGCCTCAAACTGGATCGGCGTCAGGAGACGCTCGCCACTCTGGTTCGCGAGCACAGCCTTGAAGAAGCCTTGAGCGCTAACGAGGGTATCCGGTCGCCATGCAGGGATCTGCTGGGGCGTGCCTGGCGCGAGTGGATCCCAGTACATGAGCTTATCTTGGGGAACGAACTTGAGACCGCCAATCAGATCTCGCTCTGGCTGGCAAAGACGGAATGGCGGCCCTTCGACCTCGATCAGATAACGGTGCTTCTGGAGCGGCGCCGTCGCATCGCGCCTCTGCGCCGCCTGGTGGGCACCCATTTCCGCGACCGAATCGAGCAGTTGGAGGAACTCCACGCGCACCTGAACGGGGACCGACCCGCCAGGATACTCTTTCTTTCCGGGATCGGCGGCACCGGAAAATCCGCACTACTTGGCAAACTTCTGTTGGACCTGGAACAAAACGCCGGTGTTTCGTTTCCTTGGGTCTATCTCGACTTCGACCATCCGGATATCGATCCGCTCCGTCCGAAAGCCATCGTGGAGACGATACTTCGCCAGTTGGGCGAGCACTTCGCGGGCGTTAACGCCGCGCAAGACTTTATCGGCCTCGAGTCCGTGGTCGCCGGCGATGCCGGGACGTTCCACGTGGAGGTGGGAGGCGATGCCGATGAACCCGAGATCCTCAAAGCCGCGGGCCGCGCCATCGAGAATCAGATCCATCCTCCACGGCTCGCTGTCGTGCTCGACACGTTCGAGCAGGCACAAGTGCGTGGCGAACATGCCGTGGATTTGGTCCGAACGACCATAAAAGAGATCGATACGGCGATGCCGTATGCGCGCGTCATCGTTTCCGGCCGGGCGCCGGTTACGACTTGGCCAGATGCATCGCAGGTGGTTCTGAACGAACTTGACCAGGAGAGCGCAAACGACGTTCTCGATGCTCTTGGTGTCAATGATCGCGCCACTCGCGAGAAAGTGAGCAGCCGCCTCCGCAACCCACTCAGCCTCCGCCTCGCGGCGGACGCGATCATGGCTGAGAAGCTGACATCCGAGAGTGTCGAGTCGATGCTCGCCGAGGTCCATCGGACCGAATTCGAGGGCCAGCTCTATACTCGCAACCTGCTCCACCTCAAGGACCGCGAAGTCAGCCGTCTCGCCCACCCCGGCCTCGTCGTCCGCCGCGTCACGGTAGGCGTAATCCGGGACGTGCTCGCCACGATCTGCGACATCAGCCCGGATCGAATCGCCGCGCTTTTTCAGCGCTTGCCCAACCACGTTACACTCTTCGAGCCGGACGAGTCTTCGCCCGAGGAGGGAAGCGCGCTCAAGCATCGCCAGGACCTGCGCGAAGTAATGTTGCGCCTCATGATGGACGATCCCGATTGGAAGGACCGCATCCCACGCATCCATTTGGACGCCATCAACTTCTATCGGGACCGCACCGATCCGATCGGCCGTGCTGAGTTTATCTACCACCACTTGATGCGGGACGAGGAACCGGAGTTGTTCGAGAGCCGGTGGTCGAACGACCTGGCTCAAAGCCTTGGCCGCTGCTGGAATGAGCCGCTTCCGGATCGCGCCCGCGCCTGGCTGGGGCCCCGCATTGGACGAAGCCAGGGCAAATACGACGATTGGCGAGCGGAGGACTGGGAGGTGGTGGCGGAGCGGGAGGCCTTAGCGCGCCTCGAGACCGGCGATGCCGCCGGCGCGCTGGAAGTCGTGCAGCAGCGTAAGGAACGCGCCCCCAACAGCCGCCTCCCTCGGATAGCGATCGAAGCGCTGGTGCGGCTGGAGCGTTGGAAAGAGGCCAACGATCAACTCGCACCCGCCCTGGATCATTCCGCGCAAGCGTGGAACCCGTCCGAAATATTCGAGCTTCATCTGCTCGGCGCTCAGATCACGCGCGAGATGAAAGACTGGACCGGGTTTGACCGGCACATCGAAGGTGCTATGGCCGTGCCGTCTAATGGTTCGCTGGCGCGAGTGCGGGTGCTTCTCGAGCAACTGCGGGGCGACCGTCTGCGCGACTCCGGAACCGAGGCCCGGACAGCTTCCGCCTTGGAGCGCTCTTTCCTCGAGGTGGAAACCGCGGTCCTGCGTCTGAACGAGGACCTCGCCCGGACCGTCCTCCGGGAACTGGGGTCGTACTCACTCCCGGTGCTGCGGAAATCGGCCGAGGTGTTCGGAAATCAGTCCAGCCAGGAACTGATCCGGCGGGATGCCTTCCAAGTCGCCGGCCTTCTGCGGCATGTGGAAGTAACGGTAGTTGGCAAGATTCGCCTCTCGGAACTCGCCGGAGAGGTGGGCCTTCCTCGGACCCGTTACAGTGCGGACGACCTGGCTCGCCAAATGGTTCGCTACGGCAAGTTGGGCGATGCGCTGCTGACGGTGATCGACTACGCCGGACAAGATTCGACCGTTCGCACGGGAGTTGCCAAGCTGTTCCAAATGTAGAGGAGGAGTCCCGATGGTTGCCTGGAGTGGTTACCTCTCCACCGATGAGCTGTTGAAAGTCCGCGATGCTGCCATCATCACCGGAATCGCGCGCACCGACTCCCGTCTGGATGCCCTGTTGTCTGGAATCGACCCGTTTTTCGCCGCAGCGCTTTCCGGGGCTGGAGATGTCTTGATGAGGTTGTTCTACACGGCGCGTCCCGGCGGCGGCCTTCTCGGCTGGGCAACCTTCCCGGTCGAACTGGAGGGCGACCCAACCATGGATGGCGTTGTTATCCTTGACAGTGCGCTGCCCGATGGTACGTCTCGGGCGTTCAGTCTTGGCCGTACCGCTGTGCACGAAGTAGGTCACTGGCTGGGTCTCTACCACACCTTTCAGGACGGCTGCACCGGCCTGGGGGACGAAGTAAAGGATACACCCGCGCACGCCGGTCCGAACTTTGGGCAACCGGTCGACGACGGTCAGCCCTATAACCTCTGCGGCGGCGAACCTGCCGGGTCGCTCTGCCCGATCCACAACTACATGAACTATTGCGACGACGTCTGGATGACTGAGTTCACTCCTGGGCAGAAAGAGCGCGCCTGGGCCCAGATCGGAATGTTCCGGACCGGCCTCCTGCCCGCAGGCGGAGGCGCCAACCGGATCCGGGAGTCCGGGGCCAGCATCGAATGGTAGCCTGACGGGGAGGAGCAGCTACGCCCGGGCTTCGGATCGTTGTCGAGTATGATGGCCTTGTCGAGCGCTTCGGCCGGCCGGTTCCCGACGCGGCTGGCATGCTTGCCGCGCTATCCCGGATCCGGGACTCGATCGGCCGCTCGTCCATCTTCATCCGTTCGATCCGATTCGGTCCCGGCGGACAAGGCGGGATCGAAGTAGTCCGCGGCGTCAAGTGGCTCACGCACGACCAGGGCCCAGGGGAGCACCTGGTTTTTCTCACTAGTTCCCGCTCCCACTTCGATGAGGCGCTACAGGCCGGCATCGACGCATATCACATCGGCGAGAGCGTCCCGCCCCAAGACAAGGGTCTGGTGTTCGCGGACGTTCCCCGGATCATTGAGGAGAAGTCGCGCATCCCGACCGCGCGGCCCCTCTCGCCCGCCGAGCGCACGGGCGGCCTTCTCGTCATCCCGGCCGGCGGACGGAAGCTCTATCTCGAGGCCGTCGCCGAAGACTCTAACGCCGACTGGGTGCGCAT
>PMTT01000103.1 GCA_003167275.1 Bryobacterales bacterium
GGCGGCGGCCGCGGACCAGGGGGTCCGCCCCACCAAGGTGTGTTTTCAAGGGTGTTCCCCGGCCCGCGCGGCGGGCAAGGATCGGTATAAAACCGTGGCACAGGCTTTCTTGCCTGTGCCACGTTAGTTTTCGGTGGGGGTTCGCTCTACGTGGTCTACGATTAGGGTCTCCACTGGGATTTTGCGGGTTTCGAGGCGCAGGCCTAGGGTGTCTTGCAGGGCGGTGAAGATGGAGGGACGGACGTCGGCGGGTTTTTCCGTGTCGCCACCTGGTTTTCCTTCGTCTTGAGACCACTCCAGCTTGATATCGTATTTGCCATCCAGGCCGGTCATGTCGGCGACGGGGCCACGCAATATGCCTGCGACCACGTTGGCGAGGTTTTCCATGGACATGCCCTGACCATCGAGATTGCCGTTGTTCTGGCTGACGCTGGTTCCATCCTTGCGCTCGCAATCCTTGAGCTTGGGGCCCTTCTTGCCCACTAGCAGGGCATAGCCGGAGAGCATCCGGGTCTCGTGGTGGGCCGTCAGCTTGAAGCGCTCCTGGAGGAGATTCTGCAGCATAAGGCGGCGTGTCGCCTGGCGCTGCTGCGGGGTTATCCCGGGCTCTTCGGGCGGGAACTTGGCGTTGATGTCGAAGCGCACGGAGCTGAGCCAATCCGGGCCGGAGAACGAATACTCCCGCACGTCGTAGGCATTCTGGATGAGGTTCTTCAGTGTGGCGTTGGTGACCATGTACTCGCCTTTGGTGCCGTTCATCCTCGTACCGTTGCCGCCGGAGGTATTCAGCTTGATGGAGGCTACCTCATAGGCCGGCGCGGAGGGCGTCGACTGGGCGGAAGATAGGCATATGGGTAAAAGCGCACACACGGAAGTGACGAGCGTTGGTCGCATTGCGGCGGGTCTCCGATCGAGTATATGACGAGCCTGGACGGGGTACGTTGGGTTTTTTCGTCGGGGATTCCGGAGCAAAGCTACGGCAAGGCACCGCAAGCTAAAGCATACGGTACCACGCTACAATTGGGCGGTTGGGGCGTGTGCGAACGCGCAAGCCGGTGGTCAAGAGAGTGCGGGACTGATGGAGATCTACCTGTTGCGGCATGGCATTGCGGAAGACGGCCGTCCCGGGCGTCCGGATTCGGATCGGGCACTCACGGCGGAGGGGCGCGAGAAGCTGCGCCGCGTGTTGAAGCGGGCGCGGCTGGCGGGTGTAGCGCCTGGATTGATCCTTTCCAGCCCCTATCGCCGGGCGGTGGAGACCGCGGATATCGCAGTCGAGGTGCTGGGATACGAGGGCAAGGTGGTGCGCACGCACGCGCTGGTCCCGGAGGCAGCGCCGTTTGAGGCGTGGGAAGAGATCCGATCGCGGAAAGGGGAGGGATCGATTCTCCTGTCGAGTCACGAACCGCTGATGAGCTCGATGGTGGCGTTCCTATTGGACAGTCCGTCGATGCCGGTGGACATGAAGAAAGGCGCGCTGGTGCGGGTGGATTGCGAGCGGTTCGGGCCGAATCCGAGGGGGGTGCTGAAGTGGATGCTGACTCCGGCCCTGGCGGGGGAGTGAACGGAGGGGGCGGAGAGGGGACTTGGACGCGGAGACGCGGGGACGCGGAGGAAGAACGCGGAGAAGAGGAAGAAGAGAGATATTTGAGGTTTTCTCCGCGTTTTCCTCCGCGTCTTCGCGTCTCCGCGTCAATGTCTCTTGTCGATCGGAGCAACTATGAATATTGCGAAGGCAACGGAACGGTACGAGGTGTGGCTGGGGAAGCATCTGCGGATTCTGGAGGCGGACCTTAACTTTAAACATGAGCAGATGCGGCTGGCTCCGTTTCCCTTTCTGCGCGCTACGTACTATCGGTGGGCACAGACTTGGGAGAAGGTCTGCGGGGTGGCGGCGCGCGGGCCGCGGGTATTGGCGGTGGGCGATCTGCACGTGGAGAACTTCGGTACGTGGCGCGATATCGAGGGGCGGCTCATCTGGGGCATCAACGACTTCGACGAAGCGTGGCGGATGCCTTACAGCAACGACTTGATCCGCCTGGCCACCAGCGCGCTGGTGGCGCAGATCCCTTGTGACTTGAAGGCGGGGATGGCCGCCATCCTGAAAGGTTATGGCGCCGCCTTGGAAGCAGGGGGGCGGCCGTTCGCACTGGCCGAACATCACAGTTCGCTGCGAACCATGGCGGTGCACCGGCTGCACGATCCGGAGGCGTTTTGGGCCAAGCTGCACGCGCTGCCGGATATCAAAGAAGCTCCACCATCCGGGGCTACCAAGGCCATCGAGAAGATGATGCCGGACCGCAGCCCGATCGAGTACCGCGTGACGCACAGGGTGGCGGGGCTCGGCAGCCTGGGGCGGGAGCGGTACGTGGCGATTGCGGAGTGGCGGGGCGGATCCATTGCGCGCGAGGCCAAGGCGCTGGCGCCCTCCGCATGCTTGTGGGCGAAGGAAGGCAGAGGCACGGCCGCTATTCAGTATGAGGAGATTCTGACCCACTCGGTGCGGTGCCGCGATCCGTTCGTGCATCTGCTGAAGCGGTGGATCGTGCGGCGGCTAGCGCCGGATTGCTCGCGGATCGAGCTTTCGGCGCTTCCCAAAGAGCGCGACGAGCTGCGGATGCTCTACGCCATGGGTTGGGAAACGGCCAATATCCACCTGGGCAGCGCGAAGGCGCGGCCCTTGCTGGCCGACCTGAAGAAGAGGCCGCGCAACTGGCTGCTGGACGCGGCGCGCAAGATGGAGAAGGCGGTGCGCGCGGATTTCGAGGACTACTCCACGCGGTAGTCGCGTGCGGCGTGACGACGCGGCAGCGTCGAAAGTCCACCCTGGTCCCGGATCTGGCGCGCAACCCGAGACTGCGCCGAGACGAGTCTCGG
>PMTT01000359.1 GCA_003167275.1 Bryobacterales bacterium
CGAATCTCGACGCGGCAGACACGTAGTGTCCGCGCCACGTTGGCGTGGGGTAAACTGGGCGGCGGAGGGGAAATGCACGAATTCATGCGGAGGGGGCTGGCTGGCCTGTTGCTTCTCGGCGCGGTGGTGATTCCTTTGGGCGCACAGGAGCCTGCCGTCGCGGGAGCGGCGCCGGGGCGTGGGGCGGCGGCTGCTATCGTCGGATCGAAGGAAGATCCCGCGGCTGTGGAGCGCGGCGGGAAGCTTTATGGCACGACCTGTGGGGGCTGCCATGGGGCCGGCGCTCGGGGCGGGCCGGGGGCGCCCGATCTGGTGCGGTCGGTGCTGGTGCTGGACGACGAGAAGGGGATTCTGATTGCACCGGTCATACGGGATGGGCGGCCGGATCAGGGGATGCCCAAGATGAACCTGACCGAGGCCCAGATTGGCGATGTCGTCGCGTGGCTTCACGTGCAGACCTATGCCGCGGGCCATCGCACCACCTACGCCTTTTTGGACATTGTCACGGGGGATGCCAAAAAGGGCGAGGCTTTCTTCAATTCGAAGGGCAAATGCAATAGCTGCCACTCGGTGACGGGCGATCTGAAGGGTGTCGGGAGCAGGTACGAGGCGTTTCCGCTGCAATCCCGTTGGCTCCAGCCGCGCGGCGGGCGAGGCGGCGGCGGTCGGGGCGGGCGAGGAGGCGCACCCGATACCAGGAGCGCCATCACGGTGACGGTGACGCCGCCCTCCGGGCAGGCGGTCTCCGGGATGCTCGACCGCATCGACGACTTCAGCGTCTCCCTGCGCGACGCCGCGGGCGATTATCATTCGTTTACCCGCGATGGGGCGATTCCCAAAGTTGAAGTTCACGATCCACTTCAAGGCCACACAGACCTACTGAAAATCTACACAGATGCCGATATACACAATGTGACGGCTTACCTGGTGACACTAAAATGAACGTAAAGCGACTCATTCTCTCCGCCTCGCTGGCGATCCTTCCCGTCACGGTATTCGGGCAGGGCCTTACTCCTGCCGACCTGCTCAAGCAGCCGACCGACGCCTGGCCGACTTACAACGGCGACTATTCCGGGCGCCGCTTCAGTCCCCTGACGCAGATCGATTCCTCCAACGTACACACGCTGTCCCTGGCTTGGGCCACGCGGTTTTCAGCGGGCGGAGGTGGGGGCGGCCGGGGCGGAGGGGGCGGTGGTGGAGCGGCGGTTCAGATCAAGTCGACGCCGCTGATGGTGAACGGTATCCTGTACTTCTCGTCGCCCAACAATGTCTGGGCGGCGGATGCGCGGACGGGGCGCGAGCTGTGGCATTATCAGTACCCGCCGAACACGGGGAGCACGATCGGCAATCGCGGCGTGGGGATGTACGGGAACTGGCTGTTCTTCGAGACGCCCGACAGCCAACTGGTGAGCCTGGACGCGCGCACCGGCAAGCAGCGATGGAAGGTGCAGCTCACCGACCCGAAGCTGGACTACACCTCGACGGTGGCTCCGGTGGTGATCGGGAATCACATCATCACAGGGATCGGCGGCGATCATTTGGACAATCCGGGCTTCCTGGAGTCGCACGATCCGGAGACCGGAGCGCTGCAGTGGAAGTGGTGGACTACGCCTCGCAAGGGTCAACCGGGAATTGAGACGTGGCCGAACGAGTATGCGGCGGCGCACGGCACCGGTCAGGCGTGGATGCCGGGGACCTACGATCCCGAGCTGAACCTGTACATCGTGGGCACCGGCAATCCGAATCCCGTGATGGCCGAGAAGAGCCGCAAGGGAGACAATCTCTACACCTGCTCGATTGTGGCGATCAATCCCGATACCGGGAAGATGGTCTGGTATTTTCAGCCTTCCCCGCACGACACGCATGATTGGGATGCGGTGGAGACTCCGGTGATGTTCGACGGGGTGATTGACGGACAAAAGCGGAAACTGGTGGCGCAGGCCAGCCGCAACGGCTACTTCTTCGTCCTGGACCGGGCTACTGGGAAGAACCTGGTGACCACTCCGTTCATCGATACGCTGAATTGGGCGAAAGGCGTGGACGCGAAGGGGCAGCCGATCCCGGATCCCGCCAAGTATCCCACCACGGATGGCGTGCTGGTGTCGCCATCATCCAATGGAGCGACGAACTGGCCGTCTCCGAGCTTCGATCCGGATACGGGGCTGCTCTACGTGGGGACCAGCCGACCGTATAGCATGTACTACCTGACGGACACGGACGATCATCCGGAGGGATGGGGCGGGCTCGACCAGGGTGCTGGAAGCGATGGGAGCGCACTGGTGGCCATCGACTACAAGACAGGGAAGATCGCGTGGCGGCACGAGTGGCCGAGCGGCAACGGCGTCACCCACATGCTGACCACGGCGGGGAAGTTGCTGTTCACCAGCAATGGCCAGAATCTGATCGCATTTGACCCGGCGAACGGGAAGATTCTGTGGCATGCGGGGCTCATGGCGGGTCCGAGCGCGGGGCCGATTACGTATTTGCTGGATGGGAAGCAGTTCGTGCTGGTGGCTGCGGGCGACAGTTTGTACAGCTTCACGGTGAATCAGCCGGCGAGGTAGGGTGCTTTAGGTTGCGCGGTGTTGATGGAGTGGGTTGGGCAAGCTAAAGCATACCCTACGTACTTACTATAGTTGTAACGACAAGTGCGGGCACTGGAGTTAGAATGTCCGTGCAATGATGACGCGCTCCTTTGAACTGACCGATGGAAAATCGGACAAATTCTGGACGATCACGCTTGAGGGTGAGCAATATACGGTGCAGTTCGGGCGCCGGGGGACGGTTGGACAGACTCAGACTAAGGAGATCGGGAGCCTGGACGCGGCGCGGCAGGCATTCGATAAACTCGTCGCGGAGAAGCTGAAGAAGGGGTATAAGGAAGTTGGCGCGGCCCGCAATGGCGCCGGGCCAGCGGCAGCGCCTGCGTCACCAATCCGAGTTGCAATTGTGCAGGCGGCGGCCAAGGCGTCGCCGGCGATTTTGCCGGCGGTCGCCAAGGCATCGCCGGCCACGATCGGGCAGACGCCGGCGAAGGAGTCCCCGGCCGCGATGGTGACGTCGGTTGCCAAGGCGCCGCCGGTAGTTCAGCCTGCGGTTGCGACTCCCCAGCCGGCGCCCGAAACGCAACGGGCTGCGAGACCGCCGGCGCTACAACAGGCGGCACCGGGACTAGGAACGCTATCAGAAGCACCACCGGCAGGACCACAAACGCTACCGGAAGCACCGCTGGCGAGAATGCCGGTGCTACCGGAACCACCAGCGGCAAGACCGTCGGCGCCGCTAACCGCCGTGGCACCGCCACTCGAAGTTTCGAAGTGTCCGATTCGCCTGGAGCCGGCGGATTGGATGATCGCGACCTGGCGGCCGCGCCAGCCGACGCCGAGACCGTTGCCGGTGCCGTTCGACCGGAAAGCGGCTACGGCTTTGTTTCAGCGCTGGATCGAGCTGGGCATCAAGCAGCACTGGTGGTGGCCGGGCTGGACTCAGGCGGATTTGCCTGCGAGCATGTCCCGGGAGGAGGCCCGCTTCTGGTTTCATGCAGTCCTGGCGCTGATGCGGGTGATGTATATCGAACATCCCAATGCCGGCAATGCTACCGACTGGCTCCGGAAACTGATGGCGGAAGGCGAGGGATGCCTCAAGGAAATCGCGGCGCTCGATCTTTCCCAGGAGTTGCCACTCTCTGTGGCGAGTGAGATGTTGGGCAAGGGCCGGCCCTGTGCGCCTGTTCACTCCACTGTTCAATCTCTATCCCCGGAGCGATGCGTTGGAGCTTCTGGTGGAGGCCGGTTGCCGTTCCGACTGGCACGTCCTCGGCGAAGATGGGCTGCGCGCGAAGGTTCTCCAGTATCTCTCCAATGAGGATCTGGAACGGCTCCGCGAAGCGATTCGCCGCCGGCTGACGGGGCTAGACCCCAACCGTGTCACGGGCCCGGCCGGCCGGCATGCCGCCAGCAGCAACCTCTTTCGCCTCGCCGCGACGGTCGGTGTGGGAGACGAAGTGGCCAATCTGGTGGCTCAGTTTCCCGGCGTTTCCTACTCGGCTTTCGTGTACTCGCAGCGCCCGCAGGATATCGTATTCGGGCTTCCGAGCGCCGCCCTCGTTTCGGGGGAGATGCGCCGATTGAGATACCGGCTCACCACGCCTATGAACATCCGTGCGTGGCTGGCGCATACGGAACTCGCGGAGTTGGAGTATCTCCGGCACTCGATCGTGGAATCCACCAACCGCCAAGAGGCCGGGGAACTCGCCGTGGCGTTCGCCAAGGCCGTTGCGGCTCCGGAGGCGGCGCCCGTGATGCTGAGCCTGGTGCGGGAATCGAAGGCGCCGCAGGTGGCACGGGAGTGGCTCATGGAGCATGCGGCCGAGACCATCGCCGGTCTGGCGGCGGTGGTGGTGGGCAAGGGCAAGCTGTCCGACGCGGCCATCGACGTGCTCCAGGATCTCGATCGCGCGGGGCACGGTCGAGCGATCGAATCGCGGTTGACTCCCGAGGCCTTTCACAAAGTCGCGGCGTACCGTCACGCGGCGGCGAATGGAGCGGCGCTGGCGGTTCTGGATGCCGCATCGACACCTGCCGGCCTGGCCGCGGCATTCTCCGAGGCTGCCCGAATCAAGGCCAAACTTCCGTCCTGGGCTGCCCCGGCGATGTTGCCGCCGATTCTGACGTCGGGCGGCCGGCTGAGTGACGAGCAGACCGGCATCGTTCTGCGGGCGCTGGCGCACAGCGTTCTGCCGGCTCCCCATCCGCTACTGCTCGCATTGATGAGTTACGCGACTCCGGTGTCGCTGGACCGATTCGCGTGGGCGCTGTTCGAGCGCTGGCTCGGCGATGGCGCTCCAGCCAAGGAGAAATGGGCGCTGGGCTCGGTGGGGCTGTATGGCGGCGACCAATCGGCGATCTCGCTCGCGGGGCTGATTCGGGTGTGGCCGGGACAGGGAAAGCACCAGACGGCGGTGCTGGGGTTGGAGTGCCTGCGCGCGATCGGCACGGATACGGCGCTCATACAGATCAGCGGCATTTCGCAGCGGGTGAAGTTCCAGGCGATCAGGGAGCGGGCCAAAGAGTGTATGGAGGCGATCGCGGCCGATCTGAATCTGACGCGCCCGCAACTGGAGGATCGCGTGGTGCCGGATTGCGGGCTGGACGAACAGGGGTCGCGGGTCTTCGATTTCGGACCGCGCCAGTTCCGGCTGATCCTGGGTCCTGGACTGAAGCCGCTGGTGGTGGATGCGGATAATCAGCGCAAGCCCGATCTGCCGAAGCCCAATAGCAAGGACGATGCGGCGAGGGCGGAAGAAGCGGTGGCTGACTGGAAGCTGATGAAGAAGCAGCTTGCCGAGGTGGTGAAGGTGCAGACCAAGCGCCTGGAGCAGGCACTGGTGACGGAGCGGCGGTGGACCAAGGCCGAGTTCGAAAGCCTATTTCTGCGGCATCCTTTTCTGATGAACATGACGACCTGGCTGGTATGGGGCGTTTTCGACCGCGGGAAACTGGCGATGACGTTCCGCGTGACCGAGGACCGATCGCTGGGCGACGAACACGACCGGCCGGTCAGCTTGCCAGCCGATGCGGCAATCGGGCTGGTGCATCCTATGCAGCTCGATCCGGCGTCGCTGGCCGCGTGGGGCGAATTGCTGAGCGACTATGAGATCCTGCCGCCGTTCCCGCAGCTTGGCCGTCCCGTTCTTCGGCTGACCGAGGCGGAGGGCCGCGGAGACACGCTGAAACGCCACGACGGGGTCTTCATACCGGCGGCCTCGCTGGTGGGCACGCTGGAACGGCTGGGCTGGCAGAGGGCCGCGGTCGGCGACGGCGGAATGTACGATTGGCACGGAAAGGAGTTCTCGGAGGCGGGCGTGAGTGCGATTCTGGAACACGAATCGATCATTATCGGCATGATCGCGGAATCGGAGGATACCCCGATCAACGCCTGTTATTTCGTGCGCGGCACGTACGATCGCAGGAGCTATGGAGCTCACGGAAACCGCGTTCCGTTGAAGAAGGTCGATCCGCTGATTCTTAGCGAGGTCTTGAGCGATCTGGAAACGGTGGCCTCGAAGGCAAAGTGATGATGGATTACAGGTCCTTCGGTTCTTTCCAGCCTGTGACGATCCTCGTGGGGCAGCCAATCCTGGCTGCCGCCGGCCGTGACCGAACGCGGTATTGCGCTCACGCCATACTCTTACGAACGGCTGGATGCGCTGAAGGGGTACGACGCCGGGATGCCCAATCCGGGGTTTTACCATCGGGTGTGGGAGGACCGCAATCCTAGTGGGGCGGACCCCCTGGT
>PMTT01000631.1 GCA_003167275.1 Bryobacterales bacterium
GTGGTCCGCGCGGGTCCCCGCTTTCGCCCATTGAAGCAATTTCCGGCGCGATGCCAACAGGCCGACGGGGGCGTCGGCCGCGGACCAGGGGGTCCGCCCCACCAAGAGGTGTTTTCAAAGGAGCGATGGTGAGCCCCCATGTCTGAGCTGGTCCCCATCCCCCTTCCCCTACTCTGGCGCCGCGCCTCGCTCGAATATCGCCGCGAAGGCAAGATCTTCGACCTCCCTCAAACCAAGTTCTATCGGGGCATCGCGGGCCTCGACCTCTCGGTGGACTTCCATGGCCACCGCGCCTCCACGCCCCTGGGCCCGGCCGCCGGACCGCACGGGCAACTGGCGCAGAACATCGTCCTCTCCTGGCTCGGCGGATCGCGCATCATCGAACTGAAGACCATCCAGACTCTGGATGAGCTCCAAATCCCGCGGCCCTGCATCGACGCCACCAACGTGGGGTACAACGTGGAGTGGTCGCAGGAACTCAGCCTCGATCAATCGCTCCGCGAGTACGTCGGGGCGTCGATGTTCCTCGAGATCCTCAAGGCGTCCCACCTCCTGGGCGACGGCATCCCCTCCGACACGGTCTTCGACATGAGCGTGGGCTACAACCTGGAGGGGCTCCGGTCGCCGCGCGTGCGCGCGTGGATCCAATCCATGAAGAACGCCGCCGCCATCATCGACGAGCTGCGTGCAGGCCTTCCCGCAGAGTATCGCGATCTTCCGTTCCCCACCTCGATCAGCGACACCGTCAGCCTGTCCACCTTCCACGGCTGTCCGGCAGGCGAGATCGAAGGGATCGCCACCTACCTCTTGGCCGAGATGGGGTGCCACGTCTGCATCAAGATGAACCCCACCCTGCTGGGCCGCGCCGAGACCGCGCACCTGCTGCACGACGTGCTCGGCTACCGCGAGATCCAGCTCAGCCCTGAAGCTTTCAAAAGCGACCTGCAATTCGACGAAGCCGTGGACCTGATCCCCAGGCTCCAGCGCATCGCCCGAGCCAACGGCAAGAGCCTTTCCGTAAAGTTCAGCAACACGCTGGTGGTGAAGAATCACAAGCGCGTGCTGGAGGGCGAACTGATGTATATGTCCGGCGCCCCGCTGCACGTGCTGGCCTTGAACCTGGTGCAGAAGTTTCGGGAGCGGCTCAAGTCCCCCGTCCCGACTTCGTTCTCAGGGGGCCTCGATGCCCACAATATCGCCGACACCTTGGCCCTGAACCTCATCCCCGTCACGACCTGCACCGACCTGCTGCGTCCCGGCGGCTACGGTCGCATCATCCGCTACCTGGAGAATCTGGGCGCCCGGATGCAGGATCTTGGCGTGACGAACATCCCCGACTACCTCGCGCACTTCGCGGGCCAGGAGGCGGAGCTGGTAGCGCAGGCGACTGCCAATCCGCGCTACTCGTGGGAGCGCAATCACGGTGTGCCGCGCAAGATCGGGTCGAGGCTGTGGCTGTACGATTGCATCAATTGCGACAAGTGCATCCCGGTGTGTCCGAACGACGCAAATTTTGCCTATGAAACCGGTACGGAGTTCATCCCCTACGACAATTTCGAGTTGTTCCCCGACCGGATCCGGCGCATACCCGGCGGCGTGCTGCGGCTGGTGAAGTCGCAACAGTTGGCGAGCTTTGCGGACGCCTGCAACGAGTGCGGGAATTGCGACGTGTTCTGTCCGGAGACTGGTGGCCCGTTCATGGAGAAGCCGCGATTTTTCGGAAGTCTGGAAAGCTACCAAAAGCACGCCGGGAGGAACGGCTTCTACGTGGATTGGAGTGCCCAACCCACCATCCACGGCACCATCGACGGCGAATCGTACATCTTGACCCCGAACCCCGTCACCGGAATCGCTATTTTCGAAACCAAGGATGCCGAGGTCGCCATGCGTCTAAGCGACAACGAAGCGCTCAGTTGGAAGCCATACCCTCACCCTGTGGGGCAGGTTGGTAACCTGCGGCGGGTTGTCAACCCGCCTTCGGACAAGGACGAAACACAGCCAGAAGCCACGGTTGACGACCGGCAACCTGCCCCACAACAGTTACACCTACTTCCCTATCTCAAACTCAAACTGCTGCTAGAGTCGATCAGCGACCCGCGTCATGTTCACTTTGCCAATGTCGCGGGACTTCAGGAGGTCACGATTGGAAACGAAGAAAGCGCTCTTTAAAGGCAGGGACTGGATCACCACCCAGGAATGGTCGGATAACGAATTGGACGTGATGCTCGACGTCTCCTCCGACCTCAAGCGGAAGTTCAAGGGGCGCATCCCCCACCGCTACCTGGCCGACCAGACCATCTTCCTGATGTTCTTCGACAAGTCCACGCGCACGCGCAACTCGTTCGAAGCGGGGATGACGCAGTTGGGCGGCCATGCCCACTTCCTCACCGCCGACGTGATGCAGGTCTCGCACGGCGAGAGCCCCAAGGACACCGGGATCATCCTCTCCAGCTACGGCCACGGCATCGCCATCCGGCATGACCTGATCCCCGGCGAGGGCAACGCTTACATGCGCGAAGTGGCCCGGTGGGCCGACGCGCCAGTCATCAACATGCAGTGCGATGTGGACCATCCGTGCCAGACGCTGGCCGACCTCATGACCATCCGCGAACTGCGCGGGCGCGACCTTCGCGGCCTCAAGATCGCCGTAAGCTGGGCCTACGCCCCCAGCTACGCCAAGCCCCTCTCAGTGCCCCAGGGACTCATCATGCTGATGCCGCGGTTCGGCATGGACGTGGTTCTGGCCCATCCGCCGGAGTATGGCCTGATGCCCGAGACCACGCTGGCGGCCTTCGACAACGCGCACCGCGGCGGCGGCAAGTTCAGCGTCACAAACGACATGGACGAAGCCTTCCGCGACGCCGATATCGTCATCCCCAAGAGCTGGGGCTGCCTCGACACCATGGGCGCGAACCCCGCAGAGTCGTTGCGCATCGCGAAGCAGTACACCGGTTGGATCTGCAACGCGCAGCGCCTGGCCTTGGCCAAGCCCGACGTCCTCTACATGCATCCGCTGCCGGCCGACCGCGGCAACGAAGTCACCGACGAAGTGATCGACGGGCCGAATTCGGTGGTCTACCAGGAGGCCGAAAACCGCCTGCACACCGCCAAGGCGATCATGGCCTTGACCATGGCCGACCAGCCAGTGGAATACGAGGTGTGACCGATGCCCGAGACTCTGGTCGTCGCCCTGGGCGGTAACGCCATCACGCGGCCTGGAGAACCGGGCACGATTCCGCAGCAGTTCGAACACACCGCCGAGACGCTGGAGCACCTGCGGCCGCTCTTCCACAGCGATTGCCGCCTGGCGATCACCCACGGCAACGGCCCGCAGATCGGCAACATCCTGATTCGCGTGGAGGAAGGCGAACGGCGCGTGCCGCGGCTTCCGCTGGACACCTGCGTCTCCGATTCCCAAGGCGGCATGGGCTACATGATCCAGCGGCTGGCCTGCGAACTGTTCCGCCGCGAAGGCATCCGCCGTAGCGCGGCCACGATCATCACGCAGGTGCTGGTGAACGAGAACGATCCCAACCTCACTCATCCCACCAAGCCCATCGGCCCGTTCTACAGCGCGCAGGAGTACTGCCAGATCGTGCGCGAGCGGCCGCACTGGATGATGTGCGAGATCGAGCCCGGCCGGTGGCGCCGCGTGGTCGCTTCGCCGCGGCCGCTGCGGATCCTGGAGCATGACGCCATCGCCGCGCTGCTGGATGCCGGCGTAGTCGTGATTGCTTGCGGCGGCGGAGGTATTCCGGTTGCCTGGGAGGGCGACCGCCTGGTGGGCGTAGAAGGCGTGATCGACAAGGACCACGCCTCCAGTCTGCTGGCCCGCGATCTCCGCGCCGAGAGGCTGATCATCGTGACTTCGGTGTCGCAGGCGGCTCGACGTTTCGGACGGCCCGACCAGCAGTGGATCGACACCATCACGGTGCGGCAGGCTAGGGCGTACCTGGAGGCAGGCGAGTTCCCGTCCGGGTCGATGGGCCCGAAGATCGAGGCGGCGATCGACTTCGTAGAGAGCGGCGGTGTGGAGTGCATCATCACCGACACCGAGCACGTAGCGTGCGCAGTAAAGGGTGAGGCCGGGACTCACATAGTGGCATCATGATCCTGACAAACGCGAGAATTCTGACCTTCGACGGCGCGAATCAGGTGATCGATTCCGGCGATGTAGAAATCCTACCCGACGGCACGATAGGTCGTGTCGGTCCTCCTTCCCAAGACCACGTGGCGCAGGCACTCGTGCCTGCCGCGCCGAGACTCATCTCGGCGCTTGGCGGAGCTGACGCGAACTCGCCTTCCGAGCGACTTTCGCAACCCACGCAAGACACAGACCAGGAGCCTTGCCCGACAGCCGACGCTCAAACGCGTCGAGACGAGTCTCGACGCGGCAGACACGAGTGTCCGCGCCACGATGCCGGTGGCCGCCTCCTCATGCCCGCCCTCATCAACTGCCACACCCACCTCTACAGCACGTTAGCCCGTGGCATCTCCCTCCCCGGCCCCGCTCCTAGAAACTTCGAAGAGATCCTCAAAAAGCTCTGGTGGCGTCTCGACCGCGCCCTCACCTCAGACGACATCTACTACAGCGCTCTGGTCGGTCTGATCGACTCCGCGAAGTGTGGTGTGGGAACCCTGATCGATCACCACTCCAGCCCCAACGCCTGCGCCGAAAGCCTCGACCGCATCGCGCAGGCATTTCAAGAGGTCGGCCTGCGGGGCGCGTTGTGCTACGAAACCTCCGACCGCAACGGCCCCGCCAAGGCCCAGGAAGCCATCCGCGAGAACCTCCGCTTCATCGAGAGCGCCCGCGACGACAGGCTGGGCGCAGCCTTCGGCCTCCACGCCGCCTTCACCCTTACGGACCGCACCATTTGCCAGTGCGTCGAAGCCAACCAGACGCTCCAGGCCGGCTTTCACATTCATGTCGCGGAAGACCTTTGCGACGTTGGCGCGGTACGCCGTTTGCTCAACCTCGGTGTGCTGGACGCGAAGACGCTGGCCGCCCACGCAATCCATGTGAAAGCCGCCGATCGGACGATCCTGACCGATCGCCGTGTCAACGTCATCCACAACCCGCAGTCCAATTGCAACAACGCGGTAGGGACCGTCAACCTCAAGGCGATGTTCCGCAATCTGATAACGGTGGGACTGGGATCCGACGGCTATTCGCCCCGCATGTGGGACGAGTTCAAGACTGCCTTCCATCTGCAGAAGGTCCGGTTCGGCGATCCGCGGGTGGGGTATGGGGAGGCCTATGCCGCCGCGTTTCTGAATAATCCTACCATCGTGAAGAAGGTGTTCGGGATGGACATTGGCCGCATCGAACCCGGCGCGAAAGCCGACCTGATCCTGGTGGACTACTTCCCACCGACACCCATCCACGACGGCAATCTGTTCAGCCATCTTCTGTTCGGCATTGCCAACGCGCCGGTGGATTCGCTGATGGTGAACGGCCGCTGGGTGATGCAGGACAAACACCTTGTGAACGTAGACGAACGAACAGTGGCGGAAAAAGCCGCCGCTCAAGCGAGAGCCCTGTGGGGTATGCTTTAGCTTGCCGTGTTTCTTTTTGTGTTATTCCAGGGCAAGCTAAAGCATGCCCCACAGGAGACCAAAATGACTACCACCACCGTAGCCGGACCCACCTATCACCAGATGCTGCACCCCGAGCAACTGCCGCCCGCCATCCGCAGGCAGGCGCTTGCCGGCAGCGGCGATGAGCTTGACCCCATCAACCTCTTCAACATCACCTGGCGCGGGCCCGGCAACCGTATCCGCCACATCGTGCTGCCCAAGCAACTGACGGGTGTCGACGCCAACATCGTGGTCCTCACCGGACGCGATTTCCCCTCCGGGAGCCACAAGGTCGGTCCTGCCTACACCACCCTCGTGGAAGGCGAACTCAGCGGCGAAATCAAGCCCGGGCTGAGCACCATGATCGGCCCCTCCACCGGGAATTTCGGGATCGGTGTGGCCTACATCTCGAAGCTCAAAGGCTACCCGGCCATCGTCATCATGCCCGAGCAGATGAGCGAGGAGCGCTACCAGCGGATCCGCCAATACGGTGGCCAGTTGGACCTGACGCCCGGATCGGAGAGCGACGTCATCCTGGTCCTGGAGCGCACCCAGGAGTATAAGAAGGACCCACGCAACAAGATCCTTGCCCAGTTCGAGCTGCTGCCCAACTACCGCTTCCANNGAGCTGCTGCCCAACTACCGCTTTCACCGCTACGTAACGGGCCGGAGCGCCATTGAGGCCGCCGAAGCCTACGGCAACGGACGGGTAGCCGCGTTCGTCTCGGCGCCCGGCTCGGCTGGAACTATTGCCGCGGGCGACGAGATCAAGGCCCGTTTCCCGGAGTGCATGGTGTGCGCGCTGGAGCCGAAGGAGTGCTCCACGCTGTTCAACAACGGCCGCGGCAC
>PMTT01000486.1 GCA_003167275.1 Bryobacterales bacterium
CAGATCAGCGACGCGTACTCGGCGGACATTGCCGACGGAGTGTTTTCGGGCGCCGCGACGTTGCCGGTGGTGGATGCAGCCAAGGCGGGCAACGACGGGTTTGCCTGCAGCGGGCTGCCGAAGTTCGCCCTCTATAACGCAATCGCCTTGATTCAGCAGGGGAACTGCAGCTTCAACATCAAGGCCACCAACGCGGCCAATGCGGGAGCACTGGGCGTCCTCTTTTATATGAACACGGCGGGCGCGGCGACGCCGGTGGAGACGCAGGACGGCGGAGGGAACATTCCCCTGTTCGGGCCGATCGTGATGCTGTCACAAAGCGATGGGCAGAACCTGAAGAATTACATCGATTCGCATGCGGGGAGTTCGGTGCTGGTGGATCCGGCTGGGACGGAAGTGACTTTGGCGGCTTATAACCAGCAGGCCGCATCGGTGTACAATCCGGGCTTCCTGCCGCCGCTAGCGAGCAACCAGTTACTGGCGTTCTCGTCGCCAGGGCCGGTGCCAGGGAGTCTGGCGCTAAAGCCCGATCTGGTGGCGACGGGGGGTAACGATATACAGAACGGTCCGACGACCTACGCGAGCGGAGCCGGGCTGGAGGACCCCTATTTCTACGGCGCCTATGGCATGTACATGGCGACGCAGAGCTTTGACCGAACTAGCGAGCTGTACAGCGCGAATGGATACATTGCGGCCTCGGGGACCAGCTTTTCCGCACCCATCGTGGCGGGCGCGGCGGCGCTGCTGATGCAACTTCATCCGACTTACACGGCGGCGCATATCAAGGCTCTGCTGATGAATACGGCATCCCCGGACACCGGAGTGCTGGGCGACAACTGGGGCGACAATGTGGACGCATTAAATGTCGGCTCGGGGCGAGTGGACGTGGGCGCGGCGACCAAGAGCCCCATGGTCGCCCAAGTGGTGACTTCGGACGGGACGAACCCGGTGTCCATCTCGTTTGGCGCGGTCACTAAGCTACCGGTCTCGAAATCGATCGCGATCACCAGCCTCGAGACCACAGAGACAGTCACCCTTGCGGTCAGCCGACCGATCGATGCCGCCGGTGGAGACGCGACTGGCGTGACGATGGCCATCTCTCCATCGAAGATCACGGTAGGCGCGGGGACGGCGGCGATCGTCACCCTGACACTGACGGGAAAGCTTCCGCCGGCGGACGAATATGCGGGGCAGGTGAACATCTCGGGGACGTTCGGGGTGATCCATGTGCCGTACCTGCTGCTGGTGCCGGACGGCGTGGTGAACGACATGCAGGGCATCCAGTTCGGGCAGGTTGCGCCATTCGCGGAAGGCAGTTTCGAAACCGTGCCGAACGGCGATGGAGGGGCGCTGCAGATCCGGCTGATCGACGCCTCGGGGGTTCCGGTGGCGAATGCGCCGGTTTCCTTTTCGGTGACGCCGCGCAACAGCGTCACGTTGAAGAGCGTGAGCGGGCATCCGGCATGCTCTCCGGCGAGCAGCAGCAGCGCGGTCACGTGCAATACGGACGCGTACGGAATCGCGTGGGCGGAGGTGTTCGGCGGGCCCAACGTGGGTACTCCGACAGTCACGGCCAGTGCGGCGGGCATGTCGATTCCGTTCGACGGGCTGATCATCGGCGCGCCGCAGGTGACCAGCATCAGCGAATCGGCGGCGGGCAGCACGAGCATCGCGGCGGGGTCGTACATTTCGATTTATGGGACGAATTTAGCGGCTGCGGACCTGGTGGGCAACAACACGTTTCTGGGCGGCGATGCTCCTCCGTTCCTTCCTTATCCGATGAATCTGGATGGGGTGTCGGTGAGCTTCGATGTTCCGGGGTCGTACGACGGGACGCCGGCGGACTACAACGGCGCGCCGGGGTTCTTCACGTTTGTCGGGCAGGCGGGGACGCAGCTCAATGTGATGGTGCCGTGGGAGCTGCAGGGGGCGACGTCGGCACTGGTGAAAGTGACGGTGGACGGGGTGGTGGACAGCAACGTGGTGAGCATTCCGCTGGCGACGTATGCGCCGCAGTTGTTCCAGAATGGGGGGATTGCGGCGGCGATCGATGCGACTACTTATGGGGCGCACCCGGCGCCGATCTCGACGACGAACCCGGCGCATGCGGGGGATTCGGTGCAGTTGTACGGGAACGGATTGGGGCCCGTGAATAATCAGCCTGCGAGCGGGGCGGCGCCGATATTCGATCCGCTGCGTCCGCTGCCGACTACCAAGAGCGCGTGTACGGTAACGGTGGGGGGAGTGAATGCGGTGGTGTCGTATTGCGGGCTGGCGGGGTACCCGGCGGAGTACCAGATTAATATCACGGTGCCGGCGGGGTTGGCTGCGGGAGAGCAGGCGGTGGTGCTGAGTGTGGGAGGGGTGAGCTCGAAGGGGGTGGGGCTGGTGGTGGAGTGAGAGGGAGATGGCGGAGGGGGCGGAGATTCGGAGGGAGGGCTGGACGCGGAGACGCGGGGGCGCGGAGATCGGAACGCGGAGAAGAGGAAGAAGAGAGGACTGATTGGGAGCACCCAAAGCACCTGAGCTAGCAGCGCGAACTGCCGCTGATGCGGTATACTGCCTCGGCAGAGGCCGCATGGGTCAAGAGACAGCAGCCAAGACCTCGCCGGTCATCAAGCGCCTGACAGGAGCGGATCTTGACGCCACCCGAGCGTTCCTCCGTAAGCAGTGCTTCGTGGAGGGGAAGGGCTTCTCGCCGCAGTACGCCGGCCACGGGGTCAGTTGCACGACGACGGCAATCTGCGTGTACGCATTGTCAGAAACGGGTCCGCTGCCGCAACAAGAGAAGGACGAGTTCCAGCGCGTCCTGCTCGCGTTTCGCTTTGATAGTCCGACTGACCAAGAAGGTGCCTTTCCCAGAACTACCGGACAAGTGCCCTGTGCCTGGACGACCGGTCAGGCCGCGCTTGCGCTAGCCAGTCTCGGCGCGCCTTGGCGGGTGATTCAGCCTTCCGTCGAGTGGCTGTTGCGAACGCAAGGCGCAAACGGTGGCTGGAATTATCTTGGCACCGATGACGGCCATCAACGGTTGATCTACACGCTCTACCCAACACTCGTCCTCGTGCGGTTCCGCCGGAACCTTGGCGCCCGCGGAGCGAAGGCGCTCGCTCGGGTGTCGGCGTTCCTCAGCACGTGCGACGAACGCGACGATGCGTGGTGGTCGCCGCTTCGGGAGCATCTGAAACGCCTCGTGGCAACCTGTCGGAGAGATCGGCGTGTGATCATGCACCCGTCATTTGACGCCTACTGGGGGCTCTTCGAGGAGGGGTGGCCGACGATGCCCGTTGGCGAGGACTGGTTGCTTGAGCGTTTCCATATGGCCCTGATGTGCGGCTCGAACTACCTACACCTTCGGCGCATCGTTCAGCCCGATCATCCCCTTGCACTCCTCCACATTCGATATTTCGCTGATGAGCGAATCGAAAACGGCTGGAGTGACATTAGCGAAGACCATCCCAAAATCTGGGCCACTGCACTTGGAGCACTTACGCTACACCGTTGGGCCCAGGATCTTTCACGTGCTCACGCGAGCCTCAGGAGGCTGCCTCCTCGGGTGGAACTCGTCGACAGATTGCGAAGCGGATCCAACCTTCCCCAAAAGATGTCCCGCAGGGCGCGCTTGTTGCTGAGGCGGCAGGCAGAATTACAGGCGGGAACCCCGCACGCACGAAGCTACCAAAACTGGATTTGCGACGTGATGACGTTTCTCTTCGGTGACGTTCTCAAGGAGCCGAAGCTCGAATCACCGACGTTTTTCGGTACCCAGCGTCGCGACATCACCTTCAGGAACGCCGCTGAGAGAGGACCGTGGCTCGACTGGAAAACGCAACATCAGATCGGTTCACTCCTGGTCGAATGCAAGAACAAAAACTTGCTGACGTACGACGACCTTCGACAAACGGCCTCTTACCTCGGAAAGCGCATGGGCTACCTGGCAGTCCTGGCGTGTCGAAAGAACAGCGGCGACGACGTTTTGAAGATGCTGAACTGGTTCGTTAACAACGATGAGAAATACGTACTCGTCGTGAATGACGAAAACCTGATTGATTGGATTCGGCTGAAGGATCGCGGCGAAGATCCGACGGATGCGATCGCGGACCTTTACCGATCGCTTCGGGAAGGAGCCCAATGAGCAACGGGCTCCGCGGCAAGCGCAGCGAACTCGGCGTCCTTGCCTTCCCACTGTAGATGGAACGTCCGGAGGAACTCTTTGAGGACCGCTACCCGTCGCGCCGCCAAACACCGGCCCGGTTCGGTGTACATATCGTCAGGCAGATGGAGCAGCTTGTCGTAGAAGTGGTGAACCGATGAAGTGCCGTAAGCCCCATGTGCCGCTGCATTCGGTTCCGGATCCCAGATCGGGCGCCCGTGCGCGCCGCCGAAAGCGAATGTTCGGGCGACACCGATGGCGCCCAGTGCGTCCAAACGGTCTGCATCGGCGAATGCCTGATACTCCACCGTAGGATGCCGCGGATCTCCCGCCCGGCCTGGCTGCCAATCATGTCGCTCGATGCACGAAATCACCGCGCAGAGCTTATCCGGTGGAAAGCCACAGCTCGACAGAAGATCCGTGGCTAGACCAGCCCCTCGCTGCGCGTGTTTCGCTCGGCCGGATCCATGGCCGATGTCATGTAGCAACGCGGCAGCCTGTACCACTTCGGTATCCGCTCCAATTGCCTGCGCGATGCGAATTGCCAGGTCGCGGACGCGGAAAGCATGCCATGGATCGTGTCCCGACGATTCGCCAGTCAGGTATCGGCGAACCGTCTCCTCCAGCTTAGGCGTCCACGCGGACCGCACCGGGTTACCCGTCACCGTGACAAAACTTCCCATAGGTCTCACTTCGTATATTATAATTGACATACTCTACAATGGTAAAATAAAATATACAGCCATGGACTTTACTTCCGACCATTTCTCCCGGGCGTTTGGGGACTCTTTGCAGACGTTCTTGAATCTAAAGGGCATCACGTATGCTGAGGCCGCTCGACGCTTAGGCGTGGAGCGGGCCACCTTACCCACGTATTGGACTGACGATTCAAATGGTAAGCGGAGGAAAGCCAGGGTTGAACTCCTGTACAGAGCATGCATCGAACTTGGTTTTGAGTTCGAATATAACGGCTACAACATCGCAGCGCGGTCGTTGATCAAACCCGAAGGACAAGGACAGCCTCGGCCTTCAGAACAACTTCATCTGGACTTTTCGCGTCAATTTAAATTAAATGAGGACGACGGGGCAGTGTCCGTCAAATTGAGTCGCCGTCAGCCAGGGCGGTTTCAGCTATCGGTGTCTCTCGAAGCGGTGTCCTGATAACTTACGGCGGGCCACTTCGGGCCGTTTTCCCCTCGGGGCCACACAAAACCGGCCCGGCCAACTCGTGGCCGCTCGTTGCCGCCAAAACAATCCAACGCGCAGAGGTGAGCCGCTTGATTCTTGCCCAAGGGTTCGGGCACCGCCTGCCCGCCCCGACGGCCTCTAGGCTTAACAAGGCATCGATAGGTTACCGTGATTTGTCCCCCGTCACCCCACACGCCTTCGGCGTAATGATATCGGCGGCCTCCTCCCTTGCCCCGGGGACAATCGTGTTCTTCGAGTGTGGCACTCCAACCGAGCACAAATGTGCTTTCTCGCCGGGTGTCGGCGCCTGCTTCAACTTCTCGCTGCGAATCGCCGAAGAATTCTCCGAATCTCCGAGAGCGTCGAGACTGTCATAGCCCAAACGACCGATCGATGATCCCGTTCCCACAGCCGCCCCAAGCGGCGGGGTGGCGGAGAGGGGTGGTCGGAGGTATGCTAGCCGTCATGGCTGCACCACAGAATTCAACTGGTCGGTGGTATGAGAAATTGCCGGAATTGGGGAGCGATGAGGATTTTGCGGGGCTGCGCAGGGTCCTTCAGGAGTCGGGGTATACGACGGAAGCTGTCCTCGAACGGGCGCAGATCGACAGCATCGAGAGTTATTGCGCACCTCCGAAGGGAGGGAGAGCGATTCAGGATCCGCTGGATGCGCTGATCGCACTGTTCTTCGATTGCGGGTTCGTCGAGGAGCGAAAGCTTGCTGCCGCGCTGCCGGCGGAGAGCGTGCCGATGCTCGATCGGCTGGGACTGCTGGTAAGGGATCCGGCGCCCGAAGGGATGGTATTTGCGGCGGCGGCGATTCTGCCGGCTTATGGAGTGCTGACGGCGTGCGATCGGGGGGCGGCGCCGGACGGGGCGAGAATTCCGTATCCACCGGACGTGGTGTATCCTCCGATTTTTGAAACGACGCGGAGGTTCCTGGGGGAATTGCCGTCGACACCGTGTGAGGCGATGCTCGACTTGGGGACCGGGACGGGGATCGCGGCCATGCTGGGGGCGCCTACCGCGGGACACGTGTGGGCGACGGACGTCACGGCGCGCTCGGTTCGATTTACGGAATTCAATCGGCGGATGGGCGGTTTGGAGAATATGACGGTGGGGATGGGCGACCTCTACGAGCCGGTGGCGGGGCTGACGTTCGACCGGATTGTGATCCACCCTCCGTACGTGCCGGCGAAGATCAGGCGGTCGGACCATGTGTTCGCGGTCTCGGGCGACGATGGCGAGCAGGTGATCCGGCGGACGGTGGAGGGGCTGCCGCAGTATCTTCGGCCGGGGGGGCGGTTCTACTCGCTGCAGGTGGCGACGGACCGGCAGGGCGAGGACTTTGAAGATCGGATTCGCAAGTGGCTGGGGGACGGGCAGGCGGAGTTCGATGTGATGCTGGCGGTGCACAGTCGCCGGACGCCGGCGGAGTATCTGGCGAATGACGAGACGCGCCTGGTGGAGGAGCGAAGCAATTGGATGGAACTGTGGGAACGCACGCGCACGACCTTCATGGTGTACGCGACCTTATTAATAGAGAGGCATGAGGAAGCGCGGCGGGCGGTGACGAGGCGGGCGTATAAGGGGGCGGGATACACGGGGAGGGACCTGGAGTGGATCCTGGAGTGGCAGAAGGCGCTTGGGCGGCCGGATCATGTCGAAATGCTGCTGGAGTGCCGGCCGGTGGCGCGTCCGGAAAACGAGCTGCTGGTGGTGCATCGGCTGCGGGACGGGGCGTTCCGGCGGGAGGAATTCCGGCTGGAGATTCCGGGGCCGTTCCTGCTGTCGCTGCGGTGCGAAGATTGGCTGACGGAGCTGATACCGGATTGCGACGGGGTGCGGACATGGCGCGAGCATTTCGAAAGGGCCAAGCAGGACAATATTATACGAGAGGATGTACCTGTGGAGGAATTCGCCAGGGGGCTGGGTGTGCTGGTGGCGTTGGGGGCGCTGGGACTGGAGAAGGTGGAGGGGGCGGAGAAGTTGGGGTGAGGCGGGCTATCCGGGAAAGGGCTGGGCTCTCCGAANNAGACACGAGTGTCCGCGCCACGCCGGCGATGTGTGCAAACGTACATATGGGTAGGCACCACTGTTTGGGCGGTACCAATAATCACGGGTTTGACATCCGGCCTCTCGGGTTAGATCGTATAATCCAACGAGGAACGAGGAAAAGCTGATGGTAGCGGGATAAAAACCGTTCCAGACGGCGCAATCCGGCGACGGTTTGCGCTAATCAAATAGGGGAAAGATATGGCAAGAGAGAGTACCCAACACAAGCTTGATCGCGTTCGCTCACCGCGCGTACAGATCACATACGATGTGGAAATCGGCGACGCGATTGAATTGAAGGAACTGCCGTTTGTTTTAGGGGTCCTCGGTGATTTCACCGGGCAGCCGGATAACCCGCTGCCGAAGTTGAAAGACCGCAAGTTCGTAGAGGTCAACCCCGACAATTTCGATCAGGTGCTGGAGCAGATGAAGCCGCACCTGGCGTTCTCGGTGGAGAACAAGCTGAGCGAAGATCCGAACGCGGGGAACTTGAAGGTGGACTTACACTTCAAGAGCCTGGACGATTTCGCGCCGGAGAATGTGGCTCGTCAGGTTCGCCCGCTGCGCGAACTGCTGGAGTTGCGGAGCCGCATGACCGACCTCCGCGGGACGATGCAGGGCAACGACAAGCTGGAAGAGGCGCTGCGCATGGCTGTGTCCGATAAGGACAAGATGGCTCAGTTGCGCAAAGAGATGGGCATGCCGGAGGAATCTCATGAGTGATGCACAAAAGGCAGCAGTAGCGGCGCCCCAGGGCGTAGAACAAACTGCGGAACCGGTAAGCCTGCTGGACCAGATTGTCGAACAGGGCCGGATGGGGCGAGGGGATCCGGAGGCGGCGAAGCGCGGCAAGGACCTGGTGAAGGAGTTTGTGGCGCAAGTGATGGAAGGCGCCATGACCATCTCCAAGGATGCCGAGATGATGATCACGCAGCGTATCGCGCAGATCGATCATTTGATCTCCATCCAGCTTAACGAAGTGCTGCATCATCCGTCCTTCCAGAAGCTGGAAGGGAGCTGGCGCGGGCTGAAGTACCTGATGGACCAGAGCGAGACCAGCGTGATGCTGAAGATCCGGGTCCTGAACGTGACGAAGCGGGAACTGCTGCGGGACATGCAGCGGGCGCCGGAGTTCGACCAGAGCGCGTTGTTCAAGAAGATCTACGAAGAAGAGTACGGCGTGTTCGGCGGCGCTCCGTTCGCGGCGATGATCGGGGATTACGAATTCACCAAGCACCCGGAAGATATTGAGTTGCTGGAGAAGGTATCGAACGTGGCGGCTGCGGCCCACGCGCCGTTCCTGTCGGCGGCCTCTCCGGAGATGTTCAATATGGACAACTTCACGCAGATCGGCAATCCGCGCGACATTGGGAAGATCTTCGATACGACGGAATATGCGAAGTGGAAGAGCTTCCGGATGAGCGAGGATTCGCGGTACGTGGGGTTGTGCCTGCCGCACGTGCTGATCCGCCTCCCTTACGGGAAGGCCGGGGCTTCGGTGGATGGATTCAACTACGAAGAAGGCGTGGACGGGTCCGACCACTCGAAATACCTGTGGAGCAATGCGGCCTACTGTTTGGGTGCGCGGCTGACCAACGCATTCGCCCGATACGGGTGGTGTGCGGCGATCCGCGGGGTGGAGGGCGGCGGCCTGGTGGAAGGGTTGCCGACGCACAACTTCACGACGGACGATGGCGAGATCGCGCTGAAATGTCCGACCGAATCGCCCATCACGGACCGTCGGGAAAAGGAGTTGGCCGACTGGGGTTTTGTGCCGCTGTTGCATTGCAAGGACACGGATTATGCGGCGTTCTTCAGCGTGCAGTCGTGCCAGAAGCCCAAGCTGTACGATAAGGACGCGGCCAACGCGAATGCCAGGCTTTCGACGCAGTTGCCCTACATGATGGCGGTATCGCGCTTTGCGCATTACCTGAAGGCCATGATGCGGGATAAGATCGGAAGCTTCATGTCGCGGTCGGACTGCCAATTCTTCCTCAACCAGTGGATCCAGCATTACGTGGCTGTGGGGGACGTCGGCCCGACTATCAAGGCGCAGAAGCCTCTGTCGGCGGCGAGCATCGAAGTGGCGGAAGTTCCCGGAAAGCCCGGCTGCTACAGGGCCGTAGCATTCCTAAAACCGCACTTCCAGCTCGATGAACTATCGGTTTCGCTCCGTCTGGTTGCGGAACTGCCGGCTAACACGAGGAAGTAGTTTCCCGGGATCGTCGATCCCGGAAATGTCCGGGATGGGGATTTGATCCCGGATTACTCACAAACCAACATCGAATCAAAGACACAAGAGGAGGACTACGAACATGGCTGTTGATTATTTTCTGAACATAAACGGAATCAAGGGTGAGGCCCAGGACTCCGTATACAAAGGTTGGATTGACATTTACAGTTGGGGTTTCGGCGCCACGCAGAGCGGCTCGGGCGGCCACGTCGGGGGCGGGTCGGGCGCCGGCAAAGTGAACATGCACGACATCACCGTTTCTAAACGGACGGACACATCGAGCTCCGACCTTTTTCTGAAGTGCGCAAACGGCAAGCACTACCCCGATGCGACGATCGTAGCCCGCAAGGCGGGGGAGAAGCCGCTGGAATTCCTCAAGATCAAACTGACTCAGGTGCTGGTGACCTCGTACCAGCTCGGTGGATCGCACGGAGACGATACTCCGACAGAGAGCATCACGCTGAACTTCGTGAAGATCAACATGGACTACCAGGTGCAAGCGCCCGATGGCAGCGGGACCCCGGCCGGATCGATGGGCTGGGACGTGGCTGCGAACGTGAAGCTGTAAGGCGGAGCGACCCGGGAACTTTCATGACAGCCAGGGAGCTCTACCAGGCTGGCAAACTCGATGAGGCGGTGCAGGCGCTGAATGCCGAACTCCGGAACAATCCGGAGGACACGAAGCGCCGCACCTTCCTTTTTGAACTACTGTGTTTTGCCGGCAATTTCGACAGAGCTGAGAAACAGCTCGATATCCTCTCGTCGGCAAGCCCCGAAGCGATGACGGGGGCTCTGGTGTACCGTGCGGCTCTGAACGGGGAGCGGATGCGGCGGGAGATGTTCGAAAAGAAAGAGTATCTGACAGGATCCACGGCGCATGAGCCAAGCGGGACGCTGAACGGCAAGCCATTCGAATGGATGACGGACAGCGATGTGCGAATCGGCGCGCGGCTGGAGGTGTACGCGGCGGGCCAGTACATGTGGATTCCGTTCGAGCACATTGCATCACTGGAAATGCAGCCGCCGAAGCGTCTCCGCGACCTGCTATGGGCGCCGATGATGCTACACACGGGACCTTCCTTCCAAGGCGTGGAGTTGGGAGAAGTGCTGGTGCCGGTGCTGGCGCCGTTCAGTTTCCGGCATCCGGACGATGCGGTGCGCCTGGGGCGCCTCTCGGTGTGGGAGGAACTGGACGGGGTGGAAATTCCGTTCGGGCAAAAGACCTTCCTGGTGGACGGCGAAGAATGCCCAATCCTGGAACTGCGGCGTCTGGAGATCGCGGGACCCGAAGAACCCCCGCAAGACCATGCCTCTACGCAATGATCTGCTAAACCCGATATCGGCTGACAATCCCACCGGTAAAAACCTCCGGTTCGATCCCCTCTACGACAAAATCAGAGAAGCCCGGCGTGAAGACAGGCCCGATGCACAAGGCGAGTGGCAGATTGAGCGGAGGTATGCCGACTGGCCGTTAACCATCAAGCTGATCAACGACGCCCTGGCCACCAAGACGAAGGATCTGCAGCTTGCGGTGTGGCTGGCGCAGGCCCTGCTGCGGCGCGAGGGCATCCAGGGGTTCCGGGAGGCCCTGGTGCTGATCCAGAAGCTCCTGGAAACGTTCTGGGAGGGTATCCATCCGGAGATTGAAGATGGCGACCTGGAGATTCGCAGGGCACCGCTCGAATGGCTCGGCACGGACTCTGACCGGGATTGGCCTGTTCGGCCAACGACGGCGCTCAAGTTCGTTCCCCTCACGAGCGGGGGACTGACCTTCGCCCAATTCATGGAAACCCGCGAGGTTGGGACGGAAGATGCCGCCGACACGTGGGACAAACAGAATGCCCGCAAAGCTAAGATCGATGAGGGCAAGACCGCTCCGGAGGTGTTCGACAAGGATTTTGACGCGACACCGAAAGCGTTCTACGTGGAACTGGAGCAGACGTTCGACGGAACGCTGGACGTACTTGGACAGATCGAGCAATTCTGCGACGAGAAGTTTGGGGATGACACCCCGAGTTTAAACGAGCTCAAGAACGTGCTCACCGACGTGCGTCAGGCGGTTCACACACTGCTGGTGAGGAAGCGTGAGAAGGAACCGGATCCGGTGGCGGTGGAGGAAGCGGTTCAGGCGGAGACGGGGGAAGGACCGCTCCCTGACGGTCGCGGCTCGGTTCAGGCGGAGACGGGTCAGGCGGAGACGGGCGGGCAAGCTAAAGCATACCCCACGGGGGCGGCAAGAACGGGGGCTCCGCTCGCACCACTGCCGGGGTCTTGGGAAGACGCGGTGGCACGGGTGGTGTCGGCGGCTAAGTTTATGCGGCAGCAGGATGCATGCAGCCCGGCGCCCTACCTGATGCTGCGTGGGTTGCGGTGGGGCGAATTGCGGGCGTCGGGCCCACACATCGATCCGGGCACACTGGCGGAGCCGCCGCAGGAGATCCGGCAGAGCCTGAAGCGGGCTTCGCTGGACTTGAAGTGGGGGGACGTGCTGGAGATCGCGGAGACGGCCATGGGAATGGAATGCGGCCGTGGATGGCTGGATCTGCAACGCTACGTGGCGCGGGCCTGCCAGGAATTGGGAGGATACTACGAAGCGGTCCGCCGGGCAGTGATCGGCGAACTAGCGAGCTTGCTCGAGAGGTATCCAGAGCTTCCGGATCTGACCATGATGGACGATCTGCCGACGGCTAACGCGGAGACTCTGGCGTGGATCAAGAAGCAGGTGCTTCCGAAGCCGGGGCCGGCGGGAGGCCAGCGGGAAGAGGCTTCGCAGGCGGCCGGGAACGGCACGGCATCACCCTCGCGCTCTTTCGAACTGGCCATGCAGGCACATCGGTCGGGCCGGCCGGAGGTGTGCGCTTTGCTGTTGGCGAGGGAGATTGCCCAAGAGACCAGCGGGCGCGAGCGGTTCCAGCGCAAAGTTCAGTTGGCGCGGCTGTGCCAGGCGGCCGGGAATGAGGCCATGGCGCTCACGCTGCTTCAGGAGGCGGTGGCGGAGATCGAGCAGAAGAGACTGGAGGAATGGGAGCCCCGCGAGGCGCTGACATATGCACTTGGGTTGTTCTACCGGTGCCTGGTAAAATCCGATGGATCGCCGGACGAGCGCGAGCGGGTGTATGCCTGGATCTGCCGCCTGGATCCGCTGGAAGCGATGAAGTTGGAAAGATAGGGCGAATGGGGAATAGCGTGGAGCAATGGTTTCGACGCGGCCGGGCCGAAACACCTCGCTCGTCCCGGAACTGGCGTGCGATCCAAACTACGTCGAGACGAATCTCGACGCGGCAGACACGACTGTCCGCGCCACGTCGGCGTGGCACAGGCAATCTTGGCGGTGTTGGTAGCCAGGGGAAGAAAAAACAACACAGGCAAGAATGCCTGTGCCACATCGGAGCCTAAAATTATGCCGCGATGGGAGCCGGATGTCACTGTGGAGCAGTCGCTGTTGGAGCGGCTGATCGACCTGGAGCCTAAGAACCAAACGGAGCAGCCGGCGACGCGGGCGCAATCGGTGCGCACGTTGAAAAGTTCCCTGCGGCGGGACCTGGAGTGGCTGTTGAATACGCGGCGCACGCCGGAGGCTGTCGGCAGAGAGTTCCAGGAACTGGAACACTCGCTGTTCAACTATGGGCTGCCGGATATGACGACGCTCAACTGGGAATCGACGCGCGACCGGACGTACCTGGCGCGGCTGATCGGAGACTTGTTGGCCACGTTCGAGCCCCGCCTCAAGCGGGTGAGGGTGGAGCCGATCGGGGACGTTTCCGCCACGCAGAGTGTCCTGCGCTTTCAGATTGAAGGATTGCTCGATATGGATCCCGCGCCGGAACGCATCTCATTCGACACGGTGCTGCAGCTCTCTAGCGGGGAGTACCAGGTGAAGGGGGATCCGAGTGCGGGATGACCTGCTGCTCTACTACGAACGCGAGCTGAATTTCCTGCGGCAGATGGGCGCGGAATTCGCGGCCAAGTATCCCAAGGTAGCTTCGCGCCTGGTGCTGGAACCGGACAAGTGCGAGGACCCGCACGTGGAGCGCCTGCTGGAGGCATTCGCGTTTCTGGCGGGCCGGGTACACCTGAAGATCGACGACGAATTCCCGGAGATCACGGAATCGCTGCTGAGCGTGATGTATCCGCACTACCTGCGGCCGATTCCTTCGATGTCGGTGGCGCAGTTCTACGTGGATCCCGAGCAGGTGACGCCGGATGCGGGACTGAAACTGGAGCGCGACTCGGTGCTGAATTCGAAGCCGCTACAGGGCGTGCCTTGCAAATTCCGAACCTGCTACGACCTGTGGTTTTGGCCGGTGGAAGTGGCGGAAGCGGAGTGGAAAACGCCGGATCGACTGCAACCGGCGATCAAATCGTCGGACGCCGTGGCGGCGGTGCGGATCGACCTGCTTTGCCAGGGCGACCTGAAGTTTTCGCAATTGTCGATGGACTCGCTGCGCTTCTACCTGAGCGGCGACAGCAACACGGTGCATTCCCTTTACGAACTGCTGTGCAACAATTGCGTGCAGATCCTGGTGCGGGATCCCACGCCGCGGTCGAAGGTGCAGCCGGTGTACCTGTCGCCGGACTGTTTGCAGCCGGTGGGATTCGCGGAGAACGAGGGGGCGCTGCCTTATCCGCGGCGTTCGTTTGTGGGGTACCGGTTGCTCCAGGAATACTTCTGTTTCCCGCAGAAGTTCTTTTTCATGGACCTGAAAGGCCTCGAACAGATCTGTCACAAAGAGTCGCCCTTCGGCAAGCGCGCCGAGGTGATCCTATTGATCTCGCAGTTCGAGCGCAACGACCGGCGGCAGATGCTGGAACTGGGGGTTTCGAAGAACACGTTCCGATTGGGATGCACTCCAATCGTGAACCTGTTCAAGCAGACGGCCGAGCCTATCCTGTTGGATCATACGCGCTACGAATACCAGGTGGTGCCGGACGTGACGCGGCGAAAGGCGACGGAGGTCTTCGAAGTCACGGAAGTGCTGAGCTCGAACCCGCAGACACAAGACGTATTCCGCTTCGAGCCGCTGTATTCCTTCCGCCACGGGATGCAGAAGCAGAAGGTGCAGATGTTCTGGCGACCGGCGCGGCGTGCGTCGGGCTACCGGGACGACGAGGGCACGGAGGTTTTTCTTTCGCTGGTGGACCGGTCGGGGAAACCCGTGCGGGCGAACGTGGACACGCTGATGGTGCGGACCATCTGTTCCAATCGGGACCTTCCGGCGCGGCTGCCGTTCGGCGACGAGAAGGGCGATTTCGAACTGGAAGGGGCGCTGCCGATCAAGCGGATTGTGGCGCTGATGAAGCCCACCGACACGGTCCGACCGCCCATGGCGAAGGACTCGCTGTGGCGGCTGACTTCACAACTTTCCTTGAATTATCTATCGCTGGTGACGGAGGGCCGCGAGGCTCTGCAGGAGATCCTGCGGCTTTATAACTTCACGGGGTCGACCTACTCGGAGAAGCAGATCGAGGGGGTGACGGCTTTGAA
>PMTT01000756.1:0-671 GCA_003167275.1 Bryobacterales bacterium
ATCAGGAAGACCAGGTCGCGGCCGCCCATCTCGGATTTGGCGACCAGCGCGGCGAAGGCGGCGGAGTCCATGGGTTTGCCGGCGGGGTCGAGAAAGATCTTGCGGGCGCTGGGATGGCGGTCCCAGAGATCCACGCGATCCGGACGGATTTCCCGCATCTCGGCTGGGGCGTAGCGGCCGGCGCGGCTCAGGAAATCTTCGGCCAAGGCATTAGCGTGGGGGTCTTTCGGTTTGCCGATGAAATATAGAAAGATCTTCACCCGGCGGGGACCTGGACGGTTTTGGCGCTCCGCCAGAGCCGTTCCAAGCCGTAGTATTCATGGGCCGTTGGCGAGAAAATGTGGACCAGCAGGTCGCCGTAATCGGCCAAGATCCAGTCCGCCTGATTATACCCTTCCACGCTGATGGGCAACTCGCCCACCTGGCGCTTCAACTGGAGGTTGACCTCGTCGCTGATGGCCTGCACCTGGCGCGCGTTAGCCCCGGTGCAGATCACGAAGAAGTCGGCGAAGGAGGTGATGCCAGTGAGGTCCAGAACCTGGATATCGGCAGCTTTCTTGGATTCGGCGGCCCGGACAGCGATGAGCCAGGACGGGTCGGCGGTTTGGGTCTCCTGAGTTTCTTTGAGGTCTACCTTGGTCAGAACTTGCTCCTGTCCGTATCGTACTACA
>PMTT01000756.1:676-33188 GCA_003167275.1 Bryobacterales bacterium
GCGACCGTGAGGGAGCGGTCGCCCGTGTGAGGGCTACCCCAAATGGATAAGCACACAAGGCCTAATGACAGAGCCGTACCACTTCGGACGCGATGGCGCTGAGCGGCATGACCCGATCTACCGCGCCCGTCTTGATCGCCTCGGCGGGCATTCCAAAGACGACGCAACTGGCTTCATCCTGCGCGATATTGAACGCCCCAGCCTGCTTCATCTCGAGCATTCCCCGGGCGCCATCGTCGCCCATCCCGGTCATGATGACTCCCATCACGTTCCTTCCGCCATAGCGCGCCGCCGAGCGGAACAGCACATCCACGGAAGGCCGATGCCGGCTGACCAACGGCCCATCTCTGAGTTCCACGAAGTACCGGGCGCCGCTGCGCTTCAGCAGAAGGTGGCGGTTCCCGGGCGCGATCAACGCCTGACCGCGAATCACCGAATCATTGTCCGCGGCCTCCTTTACGGAGATGCGGCAGGTTTTGTCCAGCCGTTCGGCGAACCGGGCGGTGAACTCCTCCGGCATGTGCTGCACGATCGCAATCCCAGGGGCATCCAGCGGCATGGCCTCCAGGAATTCGCGGAGCGCTTCGGTCCCTCCTGTGGATGCTCCCACCACGACCACCTTCTGAGTGGTCTGAATCAACGCCTTCGAGACCGGTTTTGGCAGCACGGCGTCCGCGGTCAACTTGGGAGCCACTGCCAACCGGACCGTGCGGGCTTTGGGGATGCGGGCGCGCGCGGCCGATTTCACGACGTCGCAGATCCTGACCCGTGACTCCTCGAAGAACTCCCGGGCCCCCAGGCGGGGCTTGGCGATGATCTCGATCGCGCCTTTTTCGAGGGCCGCCAGGGCGGTGTCCGAGCCTGCTCCGGCCAGAGTCGAGCAGATGACTACCGGAATGGGATGCTGGCTCATGATCCTCTCGAGGAAGGTCAAACCATCCATCCGCGGCATCTCGATGTCGAGGGTGATGACGTCGGGTATCTCCTGTTTGATGCGCTCGACCGCCACGTAGGGATCGGACGCCACGCCCATGACTTCAATCTGGGGGTCCGACTCCAGGATTACTTTCAGGACTTGGCGGACCGACGCAGAATCATCGACGATCAGTACTTTGAACTTACCCGACGTTTTCATATTTTTGTGGTGCGGACAGCCTGGCCCGCGGCCGACCCCCTGGTCGGCCTGCTGGAACTACCAAGAGCCGGACCAGGGGGTCCGGCGCGGACGAGGGCGTCCGCCCTACCTTTGTCATAACGGCTTTCGGTATATGGACGTTTTGATGGGCCTGAGAGGAACATCCAGGCTTGCGAGCGATTCCGAGTGGCCGGCGAACAGGTATCCTCCCGGAGCGAGATTCCGGCAGATCTTGTGGATCACCGCTTCCTGTGTGCCGCGGTCGAAGTAGATCATGACATTGCGGAAAAAGACGACGTCGAAAGTGTCCCGGATGCCGTAGTCGTCGTCCATGAAGTTCAACGGATGAAAGCTGACCTTCTTTCGCAATTCCGGGACAACGCGGGCAAGCCGTTCCGCGTCGTTCCGGCTGCGGAGCAGGTATTTCCGGCGAAGTTCCGGCGGGACCGGCAGAATCTGCGATTCCTGATAAACCCCGTTTCGCGCATGGGTCAGGACTTTGGAGGAAACATCCGTACCAAGAATCGCGAAATCGAAGCCGGGCCGGCGGCTGGCGCACTCGGCGAGCAACATTGCCAACGTGTACGGCTCCTCTCCCGAAGAGCACCCGGCGGACCACGCCTTGAACCGCCGGCCGGGGTGGCTCGCCGCCGGCAGGACCACGCCGCAGAGGTAATCGAAATGCTCGGGCTCCCGAAAGAAGTCGGTCTTGTTGGTGGTAATGGCATTGATGAAGTGTTCGCGCTCTTCGGTATGGGAAGCATCGAAGAAGTAGTCGCCATAGTGGTCCACTGACTTCAGCCGCAGGTCGCGAACACGCCGCAAGAGACGGCTCTGCACCATGGTCATTTTCGATTCGGGCATCTTGATGCCGAGTTCCATGGTGATGAAGCGCGCGAAGCGGGCGAAACTCGCCGGAGACAGCGCCACGGAGGCGACGACGCCCTCCTGAGTTTCTACCTTGTTGGGTAGAGTCACTGGTGAACTCCGGGATCCGGCGCGGCGCCCAGTGCCGCCCGGATCGCGTCGAGCAGATCGGCATGGGAGAAGGGCTTCAGGAGTGTCTGGCAGGCCCCCATGTGTCTGGCGACTGCCAGCATGCATCCCTTTCCCGTAATGCCGCTCATCGCCACGACAGGCACATCCGGGCAGATCCGGCGCCGTTCCCGGATCACATCCAGGCCGTCTTCCTCAGGCATGTAGATGTCCGTCAGGATCAGATCGATTGGCTCGTTCTTCAACAGCCGAACAGCGCTTTTCCCATTGGCGCACAAGCGTACGCGATAGCCGGCCTCCGCGAGCATCCCCTCGACCGTTTGCAGGGCTGAAGGCGAATCGTCTATTACCAGAATCGTGGGCATAGGTATCTCGCTGCCGGGCCGTCCAGGCGGCTCTTCAAGCCTGTACGCAAATCCTCGCACTCAGCGCTCGCCGGCTGAAAGCCGGCGGCAGCCAGGATTGGCTGCCCCACCTTGGTCCTAATGGGCGAACGCCAGCTCCCCGGTGTGGGGAGCGGCGTCCCTCACCAACGCGAGTTCTTCGGAGGAGAAGACCGCGTTGACATCCAGGATGATGATGAAGTCGTCGCCGCGCTTCCCCATCCCCTGGATGAAATCGGTCCGCCACCGCATGGCGATGCGCGGCGGCGGGTTGATATTCCCCGGCTCGATCTCGATGACTTCGTGCACGCTATCGGCAATGCCGCCCAGGACCGCGGCCTCGCCGTCCAGTTCGAGTTCCATGACGATGATGCGCGTATGCACCGTATCGGCTCCTTTCGGCAGACCGAATCGAAGACGGAAATCCACCACCGGGGTCGCCTGTCCGCGGACGTTGACCACGCCTCGCATATAGGCAGGGGCAGTCGGCACCTTCGTGATCTGAGGTACTTCCAGCACCTCGCGAACCTGGGCGACGTCGATGGCAAACAGCTCATCCCCCAGTTTGAAAGTCATGTATTGACGGGTTTCGGTAATCATCTTCGTAAGTACCTCGGGCGCTACGCCTCATAGGCGGTGAAGTCCCGGTCGCGTGAGTCGGCGGCGCCGGGACTGGCGTCCAGCTCGATGCTTGCTCCAGCGCCTTTGATGGCGCGATGCATGTGCGCGAGCGCGGCCGTAGTGGATCGCGGATCGGCAGGTCTTGAAGGCGCCGCGGGACGGGCCGGAGCGCTCCTTTTGCTCTGCGGCGCCTTGCTCAGCGGCGCCCGAACCGTGCGCGTGTCGCCAGTCTTGAAGAAGGCGATGGTGGACTGCAGGACCTCCGCCTGGCTGGAGAGTTCTTCGGCCGTGGAGGCCATTTCCTCGGACGCCGCCGAATTCTGCTGGATCACCTGGTCGAGCTGCTGGATGGCCTTGTTGACCTGGGCGGCCCCGGTGTTTTGTTCGGCGCTGGCCGCCGCGATCTCGCGGACCAGTTCCGCCGTTTTCTGAATGTCGGGAACCAGTCTCGTCAGCAGTTGGCCGGCGCCTTCGGCGATCTGTACGCCATCGACACTCAGGCGGCCGATCTCGGCAGCGGCTGTCTGACTGCGTTCGGCGAGCTTGCGCACCTCCGATGCCACCACCGCGAAGCCCTTGCCGTGCTCTCCCGCGCGGGCGGCTTCCACCGCGGCATTCAACGCCAGAAGGTCGGTTTTGCGTGCGATCTCCTCGATAATGCCGATCTTCTCGGCCACCTGTTTCATGGCGCCGACGGTGCGGACCACCGCCTCGCCGCTGGAGCGCGCGTCCTCGGCGGCTTTGGACGCGATCTTGTCGGTCTGCCTGGCATTGTCGGCGTTCTGTTGGATGCTGGCCGCCATTTCTTCCATGGACGACGTGCTTTCCTCGGCCGCGGAGGCCTGTTCGGTAGCGCCCTGGGAAAGCCCCTGTGCCGCGGAGCTCATCTCCTCGCTCCCGGTGGCCACGTTGCCCGCGGCGGTGGTAACCTCCGCGACCGTCTTGCGGAGGTTTTCCAACATTTTCGTGAGCGCCTGTCCGAGGATGTCCTTTTCCGAGAGTGACTTGGCCTCGACGGTCAAATCCCCTTCGGATATCCGGACGGCCACGTGAGCGGCGCCCTTCAAGTTGTCCACCATACGGTTCATGGCCGTGAGCATGCGGCCGAGCTCGTCGGTGGACGTCACCTCTACGGTGTGCGAGAGATCGCCTTCGGCGACCTGGTTCACCAGCCCGACGGCGGTTCCCAGCGGGCGGGTGATGCTCCGGACGACGAAGAAGGAAACGCCGATCGCGATGATCAGGGCGGCTGCGATGCCGATCAGGACGCCCGCGCGGGCGCTTTTCACCGCATCCTGGACCTTCTGCGACTGCTCATCCGCCGAGGATTTGCTGGAGGAAACGAGATTCCCGGCCGCCTCGAGGTACTGCTTTTCGAGGGGTCTGACCTTCCCGTTGAGCAGATTCATGGCCTGCTTCTTGGCTTCCGCCGTACCGGCCCGGCTGACCTTCATTGCCTCATCGGACGCGGCCACATAGTCGTTGGGCGGCCACCAGGGCGTCGAACAGAGCCCGCTCCTTATCGGTGGAAATCAGTTTCTGATAGTCGGCCCGCAGGCCGCGATTGTGAGTGCGCGAATCGTTCACATCGGCTTCCAGCCGCTCCATCTCGCCTTTGTCGGCCGAAGCGATATGTTGGAAGGTCAGGCTGTACTCCTTCTGAATGCCGTTCTGTACCTGACCGACGAGGTAAACGCCGGGAAGGGAGTGCATTGCGATCTCGGTGGAACTCCTGTCGATGCTTCCCAGGTTGCCGTAGGCGAATAATCCAAGCGCCATGGCGATAGCGATCACAGCGGCGAAGCCGGCGGCAATCCGAATTCCGATCTTCCAATTCTTCATGTTTTTTTCCCTGTTTCGTCTTGTCTTCCCAAAATGCGAGTTCCTTAAGTAATGGCGGCGGTCTGGCCGCCGGTGATCCTACCGGCTGGCGACAGATGGTTCCAAGGCTGCCCGGCAATGCCGGTGGCACGGCAACCCGCGCCAAAATCCGCAGGATCCTCCCGGCATTGGCGCTCGGCAAACCGCACCACCGCGGCGACGTCCATAATCAACGCCACGCGTCCGTCACCCATGATCGTCGCGCCGGAGACCACTTCGATGCTCCGCAAGAACTTGCCGAGCGATTGGATAACGGTTTGGTGCGTGCCCAGTACCCGGTCTACCACCAGCCCCACGCGGTGGTCTTCGTGCTGCACGATCACGACCTTCTCGATGGAGGGGGCGTTACTCTCGATCCGGAACGCGGTCCGCAGATCGATGTAAGGAACCAGTTCCCCGCGCACCGCGATCACGTTGCGCCCGTTATTGCGAGCCCTTTGGGAGCGGAGTAACTCGACGTTCTCGGTGACCGCCGCCATGGGGACGATGAACTGGTCGCTGCCAATCTCGACGAGCAGGCCCTCAATGATGGCCAACGTCAACGGCAGTGTGATCGAGACCCGGACGCCCTTGCCCTCCTCACTGGCCAGAGACAAGGAGCCGCGCAAGGCATCGATCTGCCGCTTGACTGCGTCCATGCCCACGCCGCGGCCGGACACGCTGGTGACTTGACGGGCGGTCGAGAAGCCGGGCATCAGGATGAGGTTGAAAATGTCTTTGTCGGTGAGGCTGGCGGCCGGCGCGATGAGCTGTTTCTCCACCGCCCGGGCGCGGACCGCCGCCCGGTCGATTCCGCGTCCGTCATCCTGGATGCTGACGACCACATCGGACCCGGTGTGTATGGCGGCAAGGCGGATGGTGGCGCGGCGCGGCTTGCCTTTCGCCAGGCGTTCCTCGGGAGGCTCGACCGCATGGTCGAGGCAGTTGCGCAAACAGTGCACCAGGGGCTCGCCAAGCTGGTCCAGAATGCTCTTGTCCAGTTCGGTATCGGCGCCTTCGGTGACGAGGTCGGCCTCCTTTCCGAGTTCTGCCGAAAGGTCATGGACCAAACGCCGGAAGCGGCCGAACAGGGTGCCGATCGGGAGCATGCGGATTCCGAGCACGTTATCGCGCAGTTCCGCCACCAGCCGTTCCAGCTCCTGAACCGGGTTGGTGAATTCCGGACTTCCACTCTTGGATGCCGCCTGGGCCAGCCGGGACTGGTTCATGACCAACTCCCCGACGAGGTTCACGAGACGGTCGAGCCGGTTGGACGGCACCCGGACGGTGGACTCTCTGGCCAGCGCTCTCGACGGTGCGAGTGGGGCGCCTGCCCCGGGGGCGTCGCCGGCGCCCGAATGGTCTGCGGGAGGTGTGACGGCGGGCCGATCCGGCGAGGGGGCGGCCGCGGTAGATAGAAGAGGGACCGGCGGCAAGACCTCCGGCGTTACTTCGATTTCTAGCTGGCTGTCATCCTCCACGAAAATGAACACGTCCCGGATGACGTTCTGGTCGGCGGCACTCTGAAGCGTGATGGTCCACCACAGGTAGCAGAGATCCGGCTGGATCGAGTCGAGTGCCGGCACGTCCTCCGCATGCGCGGTGATTTCGCACGGACCCAGCTCGCGAAGTTCCCGCAGCAGCGCGCTGGGGTTGCCGCCATTGACTAGCAGTGAAGGATTCGGACAGAAGCGGATCCGCCATGTCTGTTCCGCACTTTCGGGGTGCTCCGCGGCGGGCTCGGTGGGCGCGACGCTGCCTTTCTCGGGGATGTTCAGGCCGGGGTTTGCGAACTCTGCGACGGCCGCGATGAGCCTCTCGCTCGAGCCTGCAGGCGCGGGTGGGCCACCTTGTTCGGCGGCCAGGAGAATCCGGATGTGATCCCGGGCTATCAGCACCAGTTCGGCCAGCGCCGGGGAAACGGGTATGGCGCCCTCGCGCACTCTGTCGAGGAGGCTCTCCACATGGTGGGTAAAGCCGGCCACGGCGTCCAGACCGCAAATGGCGCCTGAGCCCTTGATGGTGTGGAAGGCGCGGAAGAGTTGGTTGATGGTCTCCTCGGTCCGCTCTCCGGCGCTAATCGACAGCGCGGATTGCTCGATTTCCGCGAGGAGTTCCTCGGCTTCCTGGAGGTAGGTCTCAAGCGGGTTATATTGCATCCCGATCGCCTTCCGTGGCCGCGCCAATCGTGTCTGCCGGTGTTTTGATACTGTCATCTGGCGTCACGTCGGGAAGCGATAGCCCCAGTGCCTCGCTGGCGTTTCGAACGGCGGCGGAGAGCCCGGCCAATCGGAATGGCTTCCCAAATTGTTCCGCGGTCTTGCGCGCCGAACAGAGCAGTTGGAGCGCGGCCGTATCGCATCCATCCACTTCGGACAGATTGACGGCCGGGCTCGACTCTTCACTGACGAAATCGCGGAGTGTCCGGTGAAGTTCCTCCGCCACGCCGATTTCCAAGGTCCCCGCAATCTTCAGCACGTGGTTGGATTCATCTCTCGTGATCTGCACGGTTTCTCCCTTTGGATCCGATTGAGCAGGCCAGCTCGCCAACCCGCGCCTGGCGGCTCAACACTGTTTCATATCGGTTCAACGGGCGAGGTTTTGAGGGAAAACAGGAACCGGTATCGGAGAAAGGCGGCAAGGAGATGGGCTGCCAGCTTCAGGCCCCGTGGACGATTCCCAACATTCCCGGCGCGGAGGTCCCGGCTGACCCAACACAGGCGGGAATACCCGTGCTACAAATCAGTTATGCCACGCCCCATCTGCTTCATGATCATGCCGTACAGCATCAAGCCCACCTCCGCATCGCCAGGCAGCGGAGCACCTGACAAAATCAACTTTGACCGGCTGTGGGAAGCCGCACTTCGCCCCGCGATCGACCAGGCCGGTTACGAACCGGTGCGGGCGAACGAAGACATCGGGGCCCTCATCATCAACGAAATGATCGAACGCCTGGCCATCTCCGACCTGGTGCTGGCCGACGTTTCGATTCCCAACGGCAACGTCTACTACGAAGTGGGCATCCGCCACGCCGCCCAAAAGCAGGGCTGTATCATGACCGCCGCCACCTGGGCGAAACCGCTTTTCGATATCGACCAGATGCGCCAGATCCGTTACCCACTGCCCACCGAATGGATCTCCGACGAAGTTGCGGCGGAAATCATTAAGGCCGTCGCAGGCGCGATCCCCATCATGAGCGCCGGCGATTCGCCTTTCTATCAGGTCTTCCCCAAGTACCCCGAGTACGACCCGGAGCGCGCCACCTCGTTCAAGAAAAGCCTGGAAGACCTCTCGCGGTTCCAGGCGGAGATCATCGCCGTCCGCTCCGCCACGGGAGAGGAGTGCCGCAAACGCGCTCTCGACCTTCGTTCGCGATTCCTGAGCGGCGGCCCGATCCAGAAAGCTGTGGCCGTCGAGGTGATGTACACGCTTCGCGACTGCACGGATTGGGTGACGACGCTCCAGTTTATCGATGGCTTGCCCGAAGACCTCCGCAACTCGACCCTGGTAAAGGAGCAGCGGGCCCTCGCCCTCTCGAAATCCGGCGACCACGACACCGCCATCGGCGCGCTGCGCGAGCTGATTGCGTCAAGCGGGGACACTTCCGAACGGCGAGGACTTCTCGGCGGCCGTTATAAGAAGAAGTGGAACACCGGCCACAACCGTATCGATCTCGACCGCGCCATCGCCGAATACGAAGCCGGGATGAAGCTCGACCTTAACGATTACTACCCCTCCTGCAACCTCGCGCGCCTCTACCGCACGCGCAAGCGCAAGGGCGACGACGATAAGGCCCGGATCGCGGCCGCGGTCACCATCATCGCCTGTGAGCGTGCGCGCAATCGCAAGACGAACGACGAATGGCTGAATCCCACGCTCCTCGGCGCGGCTTTCGATGCCGGAGACGTCGACAAGGCCCAGGAACTCGCCACCCAGGTGGCCACGGATGGCCCATCTGTCTGGAAGCTCGAGACGACCCTGGAGGACTGCCGGACTGCCGCCGGGTTGTACCCGGACCCGACGAAGAGCGAGCTCCTGGATGTGATCGCCCAACTGGAGGCAAATCTGCCTGCGAAGTAGGGGATGAGCCGCCACGGGCCTTCTATCCCAAAGTCAGCGTCAGCCTGGTGACCGAGGCGGGCGGGAACTGGTGGACCAGGCCTGAGCCTTTGACCGCGACCGTGACCGGCTTGGGTTCCACGGCCCGCGGATCGGCGAAGGTGTTGTGCGCGTGCGCATCGGCGGTCGCCAGTGTCACCGCCGCGGCCGAGCGCGGCGTTCCCGCGTGCACTACGATCTCAGCCTCGTGTACCTGGTCAATCGACGGATTCGTCACCGTCAGGGTAAGCTGGCTGCCGGTCACCGACGCCGATCCGTTCAGTCCGCGCATCGTGGCGGGGCTGCCGTTGCGGGTGTAGTGCGTCTCGGGCGTCGCGAACACCGTGCGAACCGCGCGGCCACCCTGGTGCGCCGAGTACAGATCGAAGACGTGGTAGGTGGGCGTCACGCAGAACTTGTCCTCATGCGCCAGGAAGAGCGATTGCAGGCAGTTCACCAGTTGCGCGATGTTGGCCATGGCCACCTTGTCGGCGTGGCGGTTGAAAGTGTCAAGCGTGAGACCCGCCAGCACCGCGTCGCGCATGGTGTTCTGCTGGCCGAGGAGCGCCAGGGGGAACGGCTCGGTGCCGGAAGCGTACCACGAGCCCCATTCGTCCACGACCAGTTTGGTGCGGTGCCGCGGATCGGCTTCGCCCATCAAGGCCCACTGCGAAGCGATCAGCGGCTCCATCTCGTCGGCGCCGCGCAGGATCTCGTAATACTGCTCGGCATCGAACTGGACGGCGTCGCGCTTTCCCGCGATCCATTCGCTGGTGCGGCCGCCGCTCGCATTCCAGGCGTAGTGATGCAACGAGAGGCCCCAGAGGCGGTCCAGGGTGCCCAGCCGCGCGAGCTTGGCGAAGAAGCGCCGCGTCCAGTCCGAGTTGCCATCGTTGCCTCCCGATCCCACCATCGCGAGCCTCGCGCCGTAGCCCGGCACCCACGCCGTGTAGCGGTTGAACTCGGTGGCATAGTCGTCGGGATCGAAGTTGCCGCCGCAGCCCCAGGACTCGTTCCCCACGCCCCAGAAGCGCACGCCCAACGGATCGGCCTCGCCATCGGCGGCCCGCTGCGCGCCGAGCGTGGTGGCGTTGGCGGGGGAGTTGCAATACTCGGCCCAGCGCCAGAACTCCTGCGCCGGCAGGCTCCGGAGGTTGGCGGCGAAGTAGGGCTGCGCGCCCACCTGTTTGCAAAGGCGCGCGAATTCGACGGTGCCGAACTCGTTGGGATCGTAGACCTGCGGCCCTTCGCGGCGCATGCCCTTGGGCCACTCCTGGGCGTCGAGCCAGAAGTTGGTGCGCTTAGGGCGCTTCTCGCGCGGGCCGATGCCGTCGCGCCAGTCGTACTGGTCGGCGAAGCAGCCGCCGGGCCAGCGCACCACGCCGGGCTTCACCCGACGGAAGGCATCCACAAGCTGCTTGCGGAGACCGTTGACGTGGGGAATGCCGGATCGTTCGCCGACCCAGAGTCCGTCATACACCAGGCCGCCGAGATGCTCGACGAAATGGCCGTAGATTTCCGGTGCGATGGTGCCGACGGGTTCGTTCAGCAAGATGTCGATGCGCGATTCGGGCGACTGCGCCGAGAGTCGTGGGAGGAGCATCCCCGGCGATGCCAGCGCGGTGGCGGCAGCGAGGAAGCGTCTACGGGTGGTGGAGGGCATGAGGGGTCCGTCGAAATCGTATTATCGGACAGCGGGGACTGAAAGTCGATAGCGGCTTGGTGGGGCAGGTTGTCAACCTGCGGCCGATTGTTAATCGGCCTGCTGGCGCCGCACGTGCTGTTACAACGCAGAGCTAACACGTGATGCCCATGGAGCCGCCCCAGGCGACGGTCTAACCTCGTGAGAGGCCGACGCTGTGCGCACAATCGCATATCAAAGTCTTGAAATCCTCGTTGTTGGCGAGCACCAGATTCTCAATCAGATCATCGAGGTCTTCGGTCTTGTCTTGCAGGTTAGAAGCAAGCCCATTGAGGACAGGGAACTTGGCGATGGCTCTAGCCTCGGAGGATCGCAAAAAGTCCGCCAGCAGGCGATGAACTTCTTGAAGCCGTGCCGCTTGCCACCGTGCCTGCTCGGGAGTGAGCGACTCCAATCTTGCCGGCGTAAGAATACCTAAGAGTTCGTCCAGCGCACGATCAATCCTGCGCAGTTGAAGGCAGATGCGGAAATACCCGCGTGCAGCCTCCACTAACAGCGCATACGCAAGGGTCCGGTCGGTTGTGCGCCTGATCTCATCGAATGTGGCTTATCCCGTGCTCATGCCAGCGATTCACTCACTTTGCCGCTTGCCTTCCAACGCGAAGCAGTGGTAGGACGGGGCGGCACTTTCAGTTTATGGTGACGGTTGTCGTCTGTCAACGCGATTCAACCGCCGAGCGAGCGTCAGGAGGAGCGCTCCACCGACCCGGCGAGCTTCGCTCGCTAACAGGCGGAACCGCCTGTCCCACCTACCTCTCGCCAGTCCTCGATGAGGCCGCTCTCACAGGGTACGCTGTCTCGTACCCCTTCGCGTCCCACCACAGAATCCGATTCAGCGTGTCCTGCGGGATATCGTCGAGGTCGTTCCAGTTCATGGCCGCCGACTGCTGGGCGGCCCACAGCCGCCGTCCGGCCAGTGCGCGCAACGGCGGATTCATCTCGTCGATGGCCACTTTGGGCACCAGGTGCTCGTACGGGGCCGTGTCGGTCTGTGCGGTGAAGATGCTGGTCATGGGGCGCGCGGACTTCAGGAACCGTGTGCGTTGGGGGATGCGGAGGATCTCCTGGATGGTCCGGATCATGCTGGTGTGGTTGTAGTTGTTCGAATCCACCAGGCCGCGGCGGATGAATGGGCCGATCGCCAGGGCCACGGTGCGATGGCCGTCCACGTGGTCCACTCCGTCCTGCGCGTCGTCCTCCACCACCAGGATCAGGCTCTTCGCCCAGAAGCGGGATTTGGAAATGCCTTCCACCATCCGCCCCAGCGCCAAGTCGTCATCGGCCACCATAGCGCGCGGCGTGGGCACTCCGGGACGCGTGCCGTTGGTGTGGTCCTGGTTGAGGGTGAGGATGCTCAGGTTGGGCAGTTGGCCGCTCTTCTCGTGCTCCGCCAACTCGCGAAGGTACTCCTCGGCGCGGATCTGGTCCGGGATGTTCAGCGAACTGTACGGATACCGCTGGCTGCAGTAAGGCGCCAGGGCGGGGACGCCGCTGCGCGCGCCCACTGCGTCCTGCCATTTGCCGTCTTTGTAGAGTTGCCAGTATTGGCCCCAAGTCAGCGCGCCGCGCTCGTCCATGTCCTGGGCCTGGTGCGTCACGGGGTCCCAGCGCGCGGCCAACTGGAATTCGCCGTAGATCCGCACGTCGAGCGGGCGGGTCGCATTTTGCCAGAAGAAGCCGGTGGGCGCCACCACCAGGGCGTCGGCCAGGTTCCACGCGTAGCCGCGCGGGGACGCCGCGAAGGCGCGCTCCACATAATCGCTGACGAAGGCCTGCATCAGCCAGTCGTGGCCGTCGAAACTGATGGCGCCGCCGGTGGAGAAGTTGTCCAGCACGACGTAATGCTCGGCCAGCGCGTGGTGGTTCGGCGTGATGTCGCGCCCGTACATGCAGAGCTTGGGATCGCCGTTGGCCTTGGCGATGTCGCCGAAAAGCTGGTCGTAGGTGCGGTTCTCCTTGACGATGAGGAAGACGTGCTGGATGCCCAGGGACGAAAGGTTGGCCACGCCGCCGGCCGGTTCGAATACCGGACTGTTGGCAGCGCGAACCTCGCGCGTACCGGCCACCATCTGCAGCGGGGTCGGCGCCGGCATCCGTTCCAGCGAGCCTTCATACTGGTGCGAGTTGAAGGTGCCTTTCTTGTCGGCGGTGTTGCCCAGGCCTTTGATGTTCAGGATGCGCAGCGAGCCTTCGCCATCGACCGCCACGGCGGTGGGAAACCAGGCGGACGGCAGCATTCCGCCCACCTCCCAGCGTTTGCCGGACTGCCGCAGTACCGCGATGGCGTTGTTGCCGGCGCATGCCACATACAGCGTCTTGCCGCCGGGGGCGAAGGCAGCGGCGATCGGTTGGCTTCCTGCGGTAGCTTCCGGAAAGGACGGGACTTTGACGTCCGCGCGCGCGAGGGTGTCGGTGTCCAGGAACGAAATGGAGTCGGAATGACTGTTGGTGACGGCCAGCAGTTTCTCGTCGGGGCTCAGTACGACCTGCGACGGGGCCAGTCCGACCGCCACTTCCTGCACGGCGAGGGTTTCCGCGTCCACCACGCTGAGGGTGCCGGAGGCTGTCGAACCGGTCACGGGGTCGGTGACTACGGTCGAACCGCTGGAGGGCGCGACGGTGTCGTTGGGCAGAGGGCGGCGGCCACCGCGGTTGGTCACGTAGATTTTGCCGCTCTCTTTGGAGACCGCTACGCCGAAGGGCGCGATGCCCACGTCGATCGTTCTCTTGAGCTCGCGGGTTTCGGCGTCGATCACGCCGAGCGCATTGTTGCGGCTGAAGGCCACGTAGGCGGTCTTCCCGTTGGCCGAGAAGGCGATTCCGGTGGGCACGGGATGGCCTTTCAGTTCGATGCGGACGGTCTTGGCGGGCAGGCCGGCGTCGGTCAACTCCGTCACCATGATGCCGTCCGGGCCGTTGCGGGTGGCCTCGCTGGCCCACAATTCGCGGTCGCCGGGGCGGAAGGCGATGCCGGCGTAAGATGTGGATCGCGAGGGTACCTCCGCCAGGCGCATGCCGGTGGTCCCGTCGAGCAGTTGGACGCTGTGCCAGTTGAGCACGGCGAGGACCTTTTTGGCCGAGTCGTATGTCATGTCGACGGGGCGGCCGGGGATCACGGTGAGTTCGCCCCACGGCCGGAGCAATTGATTGGTGGGGACCAGGTAGTAGTCGCCAGCCTGCTTCCCGAGGGCGGCGGTGCTTTTCAGGACAGAGAAGACGGCAGTTTGTTGAGCGAGCAGGGCCGCCCCGGCAAGGGCGATGGCGCAAAGGATTGGCGTCCGCATAGGAACGTACAGGATAGCGGGTTGCGGTTACAAGCGGGTGAATGCGGTCTGGTATCGGAGCTTGACCATTGTGGGGCAGGTTGTCAACCGGTTGTCAACCTGCGGCGGATTGTTAATCCGCCTGTGGGAATCATTGCGCTTTTCGCGAGTGGAGCGTCGCGGTTCGACAAGGCGGGTTGCAAACCCGCTACAGGTTGGAAGCCTGCCCCACAAGCTGCCAGCCTGCACACCACAAGCTGCAAGCTACAGGCTACACACCGCACACTTGACCATCGAAACTTCGTGGCTTCCCGAACACAAGCCGACCAGGGGGTCGGCCGCGGACCAGGGGGTCCGCCCCACGAAGCACCCTGGCGCGAATCTCAGGCGGTTAGGGCGAATGTCTGGACATCCACGCCTACCTGGGCGCGGCGGGATGTGTCGTACGGCTGGAAACGATGACCGATGCCGAAGATCGTCTCGATGTAGTGGCTCGCGTAGGCACCCAACTTCTTGCGCAGGTGGCGAATATGCACGTCGAGGGTCCGGGTCCGGATCTCGGTGCTGTAACCCCATACGCGCATGAGCTGCTCCTCACGAGGTACGATGTCGCCGGCGTATCCGACCAATAAAGCCAGAAGTTCGTACTCCTTCTTCGTCAGCGTCATCGGGCTGGAATCCAGTGTGGCGACCTGCTTCTGGAAGTCGACCGTCAAATGAGTATCACGATACATCAGGGACTGCCCACTTATCTCTCGAATTCGTTCCACGTGCTCTCCTCTACTGAGTCAATGCTACGGGAAAGGCCTCTGAAGATCGTGGCGATGGTGTAAAGAGGTTGTAAAATCGCGGCGCCCGGTTTGACTATCCCAGACGCCGGGAATTTCCAATCACCGAGAGGCTGGAAATGACCATGGCGCCCGCGGCCAGAATCGGGGTCAGCACACCGGTTACGGCCAGGCTGATGCCCATGGCCAGCAGCGATTCCATGCGGAGCATACCGGCGCGCGCTCCGGCGCAGGCGATGCGCAGGATCGGCGCGGCGCAGTAGAACACCGACGGCGTGGCGAGCGCCATGAGCAGGTACGGAATGTACCCGCTGAAGCTGGCGCTGATGCGTTCGAAATAGCTGGTGTAGATCACCAGGCTGAAGGTCATGACATTCAGCCACAGGAAGGCGGCGACGCCCACGCGCAGGAGGAGGTCCCGGCTTTCGGCGTCGGAAGCGGCGGTCTGTCCGGTGTATTCGGAGGCGCGGTAGCCCAGCGATTGGACGCGCTCGACGATGCGGTCGGGCGGCAGGTACTGCGGACAGTAGCGGATCTTCAGGAGGTCGGAGGCGAAGAGTACTTCGGCGGAAACGACTCCCGATACGCGGGTGAGCGCGTGCTCGATGAGCCACCCGCAAGAAGTGCACCACATGCCCGAGAGATGGTAGACGGCTTCGCGAGTCTCGGCCAGGCTGGGCGGCGCAAGTGCTGGGGCTTCGGCGTTGGAGATCAGGCCCAGGCGAAGGCCTTGTTGGAAGATGGCGGTGTCGCGGAAGTTCTGGCCCGAGGCGAGGACGCCGCTCTCCATGAGGATGGTGTAGACGTTCTCACATCCCGCGCAGCAGAAGGTATGATTGCCGGAATTCATGCCGCAGAGCGTACAGGTCATACGTGGCGCGCACACCCTTGAAAAACACCGCTTGGTGGGCGGCCCCCCGGCCAGCACGGCGATCCACGTCAATTCCATTTCGTGCCATCGACCGGGGTGCGCACGAGGGACACCTCTTCGGCCAGGGCGCCAATGGTGGCTCGCTGCAAGACACCGCTCATGGCGGCTTGTGCCTCGGCCCAGACGGCGTGGGCCGGACACCAGTTCTGCCGCTCGCAGGCGTGCGGGCCAGTCAAACATGTATTGAGCCGGACCGGGCCTTCCACCGCCTCGATGATCTCCAGGACAGACGCGTTACGATGGGTCGATACGAGTTCAAAGCCGCCGGTATTGCCGCGATGCGACACCACCAGGCCGGCGTGGGTGAGGCTTTGCAGGACTTTTGAAAGGAACTGTTCGGGACACTCTGCCGCTTCGGCCAGGTTCGCGCGGCTGGCACGGGTTTCCGGCGGCAGCCCCGCCAGGTGAATCATCACCCGGACGGCATAATCGGCGGCTCTTGTGAGTTGCATTATAGCTATTAAGGGTCCTTTTATCCGGATGTAAGCCGGAGCATTCTAAGTGCCACATTCGAAAGAACTGTTAAATCGGGACAATCCAGGTCAGGATTGGGGGAAGAGCGAGTTTTCGCTCACCCAATTGGGTGAAATGAGCCGGGGTTTGGGTGCTTAGTTTCCGCGGGCATTCAAGGCGGCCCGCCGGAACAAAAACAGTCCCGACTTCCCGCCCACCACCACGTCCGGGTACGGCCGCCCATCGAGCCGCGCGACCACTACCTGCATGCCCCCGCCCGCCCGCGAACCGTAGTCGATCAGGTGCTTCACCCACTCGATCCCGCCCGCCGGTGTCTTGAAGGATTCGTACCAATACACCCCCAGCGGCTCGCGCTCCCCGGGATCGCGACCGTTATGGGCCATATACCGCTTCCCCGTCACCAGGTCGGGCTTCCCGTCGCCATTCAGGTCCGCCACCGTCAAGGCGTGGGCCTGCGACCAGCTTTCGTCGATTACATGTTTGGTCCACGTCCCCTGCGCGGTCTGCTCCATCCAGAAGATCCCGTAGTTGTGCGCCAGCGAGGTCACGATATCGGGACGGCCGTCGCCATTCACGTCCAGCACGTGGATGAAGCCGGTCTCGCCTAACTGGAAATCGCCATGAAACGTCCACTTCCCCGTACGCGGGTCGGCCGGCGCCTCGAACCACCCTTCGGGAGTGATGATGTCCGTCCGCCCGTCCTTATTGATATCGCCCGCCCCGATGCCGTGCCCGAACGAATGGTCGGCCACCACGTGCGGCACGAACTCGCCGCCCCGCGCCTCGTACCACGTCAGGGGCGCCTCCTTGTTGCCGAATTCCGGCAGCACCTCCCGTGCCTTGCCGTCATTGTCGAGATCCACCAGAAACGCGAACTCGATATTGAACCGGGTCTCGATGGCGTGGTCCTTCCAGACCCCGCCCGACTTTCCGGGATTCTCGCTCCACCACAGCCGTTTGGCAAACCATGAGCAACTGACGATGTCCATGCGCCCGTCGCCATTCACATCCAGCGGCAGGTCGCTGAAATCGTCCACATAGTTGTTGGTGAAATCGATCTGGCGGAAGCGGTGGCGGGTCCACCCCGGCGCCTCATACCAGTACTCTCCCGAAACGATGTCGAGCTTGCCGTCTCCGTTGATGTCAGCCACCGCGGCCGTCTCGCTCGCCCCCGGGTCGATCATCTGCCGCTCGAACAGAATCTCGTCCGGGCGGCTGGCGGCCCATCCGCCCAATGCCGCGGCGCCAGCCGCGAATACCACAAAGCGCCAGTCCATCTTCATTGCACATCTCCGTGGGGCATGCTTTAGCTTGCCAGAATATCAGATTGGCATGGACGCGACGTCGGTATAATTCAGATCTTGGCGCGACCTCGCGGTCCTAGCGGCGTTCCAGGAACACGATGCTCGATGGAGTACCAACCCCCGTGTATTGGCCCGTGAACGACAGCCGGCCGGTGCGAGGATCGATGCGAAACGTGGTGACGGCGTCGCCTCTCTGGTTACACACGTAGAAATAGTTGCCCGTGGGGTCGATATTGAAGCTGCGTGGGTAATCGCCTCGCGTCCACTCTTCGGCGACATAGGTCAACTCGCCGGACGGGCCGACCGAGAAGAGCGAGATGCTGTCGTGCAGCCGGTTGGCCGCATAGACGAATCTCCCGTTGGCCGAGACCATCACTTCGGATGTGTAATCTGTGCCCTGGAAGCCGTTGGGCAGGCTGGAGAGGGTCTGCTTCGGCGTGAGGCTGCCGTTGACGGCGTCGTAATCGAACTTGACCAGCGTGGAGGACTCCTCCTGGAGCGAATACATCCAGCGGCCGTTGGGGTGGAAGGCGAAATGGCGCGGGCCGTCGCCCGGGGGCAGCGTGATCGATGGCGTCTGGCTCGGGGTAAGCGCGCCCTTTTCGCCGTCGAACTTCCAGATGAAGATGCGATCCAACCCCAGGTCGGTCGAGAGCACAAACTTGCCGGAAGGGTCGGCCTGGATCATGTGCGCATGCGGGCGGTCGTGGCCGCCGAGCGCGAAACTGCCGTGAGGCGCAGTGGCGGAAAGCGTGCGGAAGACGTCACCCGCGTCCTGCTTGACGTCAGTTGCGGCACCGAGCGAGCCGTCCGGCCGGATGGGGAGCACCGCGACCGTTCCGCCATGGTAATTGGCCACTAGCACATACTTACCCGAAGGGTGGACGCTCAGGTGCGCCGGACCGGCGCCTTGGGAACTGACGGTATTCAGCAACGTCAGATGGCCGGTGGAGTGATCGATCGAATAAGCGCTCACCGACCCGGAGTTGGCGCCTTCGAAAGTCGAAGTTTCATTGGCCGAGTAGAGATGAGCCTTGGAAGGGTCCAAAGCCAGGCAGGAAGGGTTCAAAGCATTCGGTATCACCTCAACCTGCGACAGATTCCCGTTGGAGGGATCGATCCGGAGCAAATAGATGCCGCGTCCGTTGCCCTTGCTGCCTTCGGGGCCCTCCGGAGAACTGTAAGTTCCCACATACATGAGGAGCTGCCGATTCGACTGTGCGGGTAGCGGAAGCACGGCAAGCGTGAGCAACAACGCGAGCAATCGCATGATTGCCCAGTGTACCGTGGGACAGACGATCGTTTTTTGTCGTCTGTCAGCCGGCCAAAGGCCGGCCACAGCCGCTAAGCCCTGCTCAGGCTAGTTGTCAACTTGCAGGCCGATTGTTCAATCTGTCACGCCCGGAACAAAAGACCTCCCTCGCGTTCGCGCCTATGGGAAAATCGAAAGAACCGTGCCGATTCGAGTTAACGGAGAACTGCTGAACGACCAGGAGATCGAGGACGATCAACGCGCCATGCTCCCGCGTCTGAAGGAGGCCATGCCCGGCGAGCCCTGGAGCGCTGTCTTGGCGAAAGCGAAGGAGTGGGCGCGTGACAACGTGATCGAGCGGGTGCTGCTGCGCCAGGCCGCGATCGCCGACCCTGAACCCGTGAGCGAAGCCGACCTGGAGGACGCCGTGGCGCGCTTGGGATCGGCCAATCGCCGCGTGGCCCTCCTGGAAAAGAGGGCCGCCGGGCCTTCGATTTCGGAGGCCGAGCTGTTGTTTCGCATCGATCGCATCCGGATGCGCGTTTCCGCCAAACTCCTTCCCCCAAAAAGTAAGGAGATCGGCGAGTTCTACAAGAAAAACGCCGCCCAGTTTTATGCGCCGGAGATGGTGCATGCAGCCCACATCGTACGCAATATCGACGAGCAGACGGACGAGGTTACCGCTCGCGCATCGATCGAGGAGATCGCCCGCAAGCTGGAGGGCGGCTCCGACTTTGCCCAACTGGCGGACGAACTTTCGGATTGCCCTGGCCAGGGCGGCGATCTCGGCTTCTTCGAACGGGGCGCGATGGTGGCGGAGTTCGAACGGGTGGTGTTCGGCCTCGCGCCGGGCCAGATCAGCCAGCCCTTTCGTACGCCTTTCGGATACCACATCGCCAGGATGATTGAACGCCGTCCCGCGCGGGCCCTGCCATTTTCCGAGGTCTGCGATCAGATCGCGGAGAGCCTGTATGCCGCCAAGCGGCAGCGCGCGCTGGAGCGTTATCTCGATCAACTTCGCGCCAAGGCGTCGGTAGAGATTACGTGAAACCCGGCTTCGAGATGTTCGCCAGGATGGGCCTCCCGCACCCGTGTTGTGTTCCCAGCCAGCAACGGGCGCTTCAGCTCCAGGAGTGCCGCCGGGCATCTACCGAACGCCAGCGAGCCACCGGAGGCTCCCGCGATGGGATGATTCACATCCCTGGCGGACCGTTCCTGATGGGTACCGACCAGGTGGGCTTTCCAGCCGACGGCGAAGGGCCGGTCCGCGAGGTGAGCGTGGACGGATTCTTCATGGATGCCGAGCCGGTCCGCAACTGGCATTTTGAGGAATTTGTGGCGGCCACCGGTTACCGCACGGAGGCCGAGAGATTTGGGTGGTCGTTCGTCTTCCGCGGTCACATCCCGCCGGAACGTTTCGCCGAACTGGTGGACCAGACCGTTCCCGGCCTCGGCTGGTGGTGCAAGGTGAACGGCGCGGACTGGCGCCATCCCGAAGGGCCGGACTCCTCGATCGGGGGGCGCGACGGCTACCCTGTCGTGCATGTTTCCTGGAATGACGCGCTCGCCTGGTGCGCGTGGGCGAAGAAGCGACTTCCCACAGAAGCCGAGTGGGAGTACGCCGCCCGCGGCGGACTGGAGCAGAAGCTCTACCCCTGGGGCGACGAATTGACGCCGGATGGCCGCCACCTCTGCAACATCTGGCAAGGCGAGTTTCCCGACCACGACACCGGCGAAGACGGGTTCACGGCGCCCGGTCCCGCCATCGCCTTTCCGCCCAACGGATACGGGCTCTATGGCGTCGCGGGCAACACCTGGGAATGGTGCGCCGATTGGTTCGATCCGGCCTGGCATGTGACTGCATCGCCCTTCAATCCGGTCGGACCGCCACACGGGACCGGCAAGGTGATGAAAGGCGGGTCGTACCTCTGCCACCATTCTTATTGCAATCGTTATCGTGTGGCAGCCCGGACGGCCAACACTCCCGACAGCAGCACTACCAACATCGGCTTCCGCTCGGTGTCGGACTGATCGTGGCACAGCATGTAAGGTATGCTTTAGCTTGCCGAGTACAAAACAAGAATCGGCAAGCTAAAGCATACCTTACATGCCACGCTACTCTGGTTTCCGCAGCGTGTCCCTCCACCGATACAAATCCGTTAGCAACTCATCAACGAGGTTCGCCTGCTGACGGCGCAGATTGCGCGTCTCGCCCGGATCTTCGTCCAGGTTCGAGAGCCAGATGGCATCTTCCCCTGCCAGCGGCCGGTCGTCCTCACGCCGATCGTATAGTTGGCCATTCACCACCAGCTTCCAAGGACCTCGGCGAACGGCGAGTTGCCCGCCCTGCGACCAGTACAGGGACTCGTGCGGCGAAGGAGCGCCGTTCAAGAGGGTCTCCCAAATATCGGACCCGTTCACACGCGGCGGCACGAAGGCGCCCGTTGCCCGGCAGATCGTCGGCAGAATATCCATTGAAATCGCCAGTTCGTCCGTCCACCCGCCCCTACGCATCCGCGCCGGCCACGAGACAAAGCCGGGCACGTGCATCCCGCCATCGAAAAGGCTGAACTTGAATCCTTTGAATATGCCGTTGTTGCCGGCCGTGGCGAAATTCCCGTTCAAACCCGCGCGTTTTTCCACCGTAGCGCCGTTGTCTCCCAGGAAGAACATCAGAGTATTCTCCGCGACTCCCGCCGTTTCCAGTGCGCGCCGGATGCGGCCGATCCCGTCATCTACGGCGGCGATCATGGCGGCGTAGGTCTGGCGCTCCGGCGCGAGGCCCGGAAACCGCGCCCGGTACTGGTCCGGCGCATGCATCGGATAGTGCGGCGCATTGTAGGCGACGTAGCCGAAGAACGGATTGCCGCGATTGCGCGCGATGTAGGCGGCCGCCTCCTCGGTGATTCGCTCGGTCAGGTAACGCCCGTCCTCGAAGATCTCGGTGCGGTTACGCCACAGGTCGTGATAATTGGGGACGCGCGGCTCGCCCCAATAGTATCGGTGCGAATAGTAGTCGACGCAGCCGCTGTGAAAGCCGTAGAAGGAGTCGAATCCGTGCCCTGTCGGGGCGGTCTCATCGGTGTCTCCTAAATGCCATTTGCCGAAGCAGGCAGTCCGATAGCCCGCCGTCTTGACCGCGGAAGCGATGGTCGGGACATCGTGCTTGAGCGACGGGCCATTGCCTGCAACGCCTGCCAATGCCGGGAAGCGGCCCGTCAGGATTGCGGCCCTCGCGGGCGCACAGACCGGCGCGTTCGAATACCAATTGCGAAACTTGAGGCCGCGCTCCGCCAGCGAGTCGATGTGCGGAGTCTTCAAATCGGCGGCGCCCAAGTACCCGAGATCGTGGCACCCCAGATCGTCGAGCACCACCACCAGAACATTCGGCCGGTCTGCCGCCGCGCTGCTGAGGAGCGGCGCGGCCAGACTGCCGGCGATGAACCTGCGGCGCGTGGTGTTCATGGGCAATTCCCTCCCTTGGCCAAACTCCGGAGACTTCCGGAGCACATCGAGTTCGACTGCGTTCATCATATACGTTGCTTCACCGAATGTGGCGCGGACACTTGTGTCTGCCGCGTCGAGAGTCGTCTCGACGTTTTTCGGTCGCGACCGGTGCCACGGCCGGGGGTGAGTTTTCGACGCGCCCGCGTCTCCGCTTGCGGTGTCACATCCGCCCGCAGTAGCCTGGAGTGCATGATGCCTTTCCGCCATTGGGTCCCGCTCTCCTTGCTTTCCATGATGGTGGGTACCGCACAAACACCGCCAACCGCGCCGAAGGTCGACCATCGCGAGGCGCGGCAGGGAGCCACCGTGATCGACGACTATTTCTGGCTGCGCGAAAAGTCCAACCCCAAAGTCACCCAGTACCTGGAAGCCGAAAACGCCTACACGGCCGCCATGACCAAGGACCTGCAGCCGTTCAGCGACGCTCTCTACAAAGAGATGCTCGGGCGCATCAAACAGACCGACCTCTCCGTGCCCACGCCCCGCCACGGCTACCTCTACTATTCGCGCACCGAGGAGGGCAAACAGTACCCCATCCAGTGCCGCCGCAAAGGAACCATGGAGGCGCCCGAGGAAGTGCTGCTCGACCTCAACGAGCTGGGCAAGGACAAGAAGTTCGTTGGCCTGGGCGGCTTCGTTGTCAGCGACGACCAGAACCTGGTGGCTTACACAATCGACTACACCGGCTTCCGCCAGTACGCGCTTCGCGTGAAGGATCTGCGCACCGGGCAGACGCTGCCCGACACCACCGAACGCGTCACGTCGCTGGCCTGGGCCGCCGACAACAAGACCCTCTTCCTGGTGACCGAAGATGCCGTCACCAAGCGCAGCGACAAGCTCTGTCGCCACGTGCTGGGCTCCACGAAGTTCGAAGAGATTTACAACGATAAGGACGAGCTCTACGACATTGAAATCGGTAAGTCCCGCGACCTGAAGTACCTGTTCCTCGAAAGCGAGGCCAAGGATACTTCCGAAGTGCGCTACCTGCGCGCCGACCGGCCGGCAGATAAGTTCACCGTCTTTCTGCCGCGCGAAAAGGGTCACCGCTATTACCTGAGCCATCGCGAAGGACTGTTCTACATCCGCACGAACAAGAGCGGCCACAATTTCGCCGTGATGACCGCGCCCGAGAACGACCCCTCTCTCAAAAACTGGAAGGTGTTCCTGGCGCACCGCGACAATGTCCGCATCCAGGATATCGACCTGTTCAAGGACTTCGCGGTCTCCGTGGAAAAAGGCGATGCGCTCGACCACCTGCGCATCCACGATTTCAAAACGGGGGCGTGGAAGGAAATCGCCTATCCGGAGCCGGTATATTCCGTCTTCCCAGGCGGGACGCCGGATTACGAATCCCACACCTATCGCTACAGCTACCAGAGCTTCGTGACTCCGCCGAGCGTTTTCGACTACGACGTGACCACCGGCCAATCCACCCTGCGAAAGCAGCAGGAGGTGTTGGGCGGGTACGACCCGAAGCAGTACGCCAGTGAGCGCCTCTGGGCCACCGCCCGCGACGGCGTCAAGGTGCCGATCTCGATCGTGTTCAAGAAGGGATTCGAGCGGAACGGCAAAGCCCCGCTCTTCCTTTACGGTTACGGCAGCTACGGAATCGGCACGCCGCCCACGTTTTCGGGCACCCGCGTGAGTCTGCTCGACCGCGGGATGGCCTACGCCATCGCGCACATCCGCGGTGGCGACGAGATGGGCGAAAAGTGGCGCGAAGACGGCATGCTCATGAAGAAGAAAAACACCTTCTTCGACTTCATCGACTGCGCGGAATTTCTGATCCAGCAGCAGTGGACGTCCAAGGACCGCCTGGTGATCGAAGGCGGCAGCGCCGGAGGCTTGCTGATGGGCGCGGTGGTCAACATGCGGCCCGACCTCTTCAAAGCGGTGCACGCCGCGGTGCCGTTCGTCGACGTGATGAACACCATGATGGACGCCACACTCCCGTTGACCGTGGGCGAGTATCTGGAGTGGGGCAATCCCAACGAGAAGGCCGCCTACGATTACATGAAGACCTACAGCCCCTACGACAACCTGGAGAAGCGTGCGTACCCGGCGATCCTGGTGACCACCAGTTTCAACGACAGCCAGGTGATGTACTGGGAGCCCGCCAAATATGTCGCGCGGCTGCGGGCGTTGAAGACCGATTCCAATCCCCTGCTGCTCAAGGTCAAGATGGATCCCGCGGGCCACGGTGGCGCCAGCGGACGGTATGACCGGCTGCACGACACGGCTTTCGAGTACGCGTGGATGTTCAGCCAGGTGGGCATCGGTAAGTAGCACGGGCATTCTTGCCTGTGTTCGCTTTGGGCTGGAAAAGAAAAACACAGGCAAGAATGCCCGTGCTACGTCGGAACAAGCCACCCCTCGCCGGCGTCCAACCATCTATGCCGCAACGGCCGGAGCGCACCTTCGTCCTACTCGTCCGCCACTTTTTTGACCGTTTTTTCGACACCGAATCGCTCTCGCCTCAGGGAGATCCCCACGCCAACATCAGCCAGACTCTCGGCATCCTGGCCGTCCCGAGCGCGTTCTTTGTCCTGGTGTGCCGCCCGCTCGGCCTCTGGGGCTGGAGCCTGGTGGCAGTCCGCTTCCTCTTCCTTTCGATCTCCATGATCGTCATGGGCTTGACCATCGTCTTCGAATGGGACGCGCTGTTTCCCGACCGCCGCGACTACCAGATCCTCACGCCGCTGCCTCTCCGCCTTTCCTCTTTGTTCCTCGCCAAGACCGTGGCGCTCGGTATTTTCCTCGGAATCTTTCTGCTGGACGTCAATTTCTTCGGAGTGCTCTTCTGGCCCGGAATCGATCAAGGCCACAACATCTTCAATCTGCTCGCCGCCCATGTTGCCGCCATGCTGGCAGGCGGCTTGTTCGCTGCCCTGTCCATCGCCGCGCTCCAGGGCGTCCTGATCACCGTCCTTCCCGGCAAGGCCTACCGCCGGGTGTCGGCGACCCTGCAGACTTTCCTCATGACCGCCCTGGTCATGCTGTTGTTTCTCACCCCGGTGATGGGGCACGCCATTGAGGGGCTGGCGAAATCGGGCAGCCCGCTGATCTACTATTTCCCCGGTTACTGGTTCATCGGCCTCTACGAGCGCATGCGGCCTGCCACTCACAACCTGGTCCTGCTCCGTCTCGGAGGTCTGGCGATCCGCGGCCTGTGGTGCACAGCCGGGCTGTTTGTCGCCACCTACCTGCCCTTCTATCGGCGGCACGCCCGCAAGATGTTGGAGACACCCGAGCCCAGTCCGTCGGGTCCGGGACGCCTCGGGGCATGGATGGGAACCGCCGTGGAAGGCGCCCTGTTGCGCCGGCCTATCGAGAGCGCGGTCTTCCACTTCATCGGCCAGACCATCCGGCGCAGCGTCAAGCACCGCTTGTTCCTGGCGACGTACGGCGGATTCGGAGCCGCGCTGGCGGTCATGACCTTGCAATCGGGCCGGTCCGGATTGCTCCGGCTGTCGTTGACTCTGTCGTTCGTGCTGGTTTCCGGACTTCGCGCCGCCTTCAACTTTCCCTCCGAACTGCGCGCCAACTGGGCCTTCCAGATCACCGAAACCAGCGACTTGAATGGTTACTTGGCCGCCACGCGGAAGTGGCTCGTTCTCTGCGCAATCCTGCCGCTCTTTGCGCTGCTGGCCCCCATGGAGTTCGCCTGCTTCCGCTGGACGGCAGCTCTCTTCCACCTGGCTTTCGGGATCGCGCTGACGGTACTGCTGATGGAAATCCTGTTCTTCGATTTCCGCAAGGTGCCGTTCACCTGCTCGCATTTGCCGGGCAAGGTCAACCTGGTTGGACTGGGCGTGTTGTATATCCTGGGCTTCACCATGTACAGCAGCACCATGGCCGATCTGGAATCCTGGCTGGCGGACCTGCCCGTGGCCGCCGCCCTCTTTTTCGTTGTCACGGCATCGGTGTGCGTGGTGTTGAACCGATGGCAGCGATACTCGAATCGGCGCTGGTATCGGGAGTTCGGCCGCGCCGCGACGCTGGACTATGACGACCCGGGCGACCCCGTGGTGCGGACCCTCGGCCTCACTCAATAGGAGCCACCTATGCTGGAGATTCAAGGACTGACGAAGTATTACCGCAATACGCCAGTGGTCAACGATGTCAACTTCGTCGTGAGACCGGGCGAAGTGACCGGCTATCTGGGCCCTAACGGGTCGGGCAAGTCCACCACCGTCAAGATCATCACGGGGTTGCTGGAGGCGACCACGGGGACGGTGCTATTGGATGGCCGGGACGTGCGGGAAGACCCCATGGGCTTCCGGCGCCGCCTGGGATACGTTCCCGAGGAGGCCATTCTGTACTCCTACCTCACGGGCCTGGAGTACCTGGAACTTATCGGCCGCCTGCGCGGCCTCGCGCCCGCGGACGTGAGCCGCAAAGCCAATGAGCTGCTGGAACTCTTCTCCCTGCATTCCTACCGGCACGCGGCTATCTCGACCTATTCGAAGGGGATGAAGCAGCGGGTCCTGATCTCCGCGGCGCTTCTTCACGACCCCGACGTACTGATTCTGGACGAGCCGCTGTCCGGGATCGATGTGACCTCGGCGCAGTTGTTCCGGCACCTGCTCGACGAACTGGCTCGCCAGGGAAAGACGATTCTCTACATCTCGCATGTGCTGGAGGTAGTGGAGAAAGTCTGCGCCCACGTGATCATCATCTACAAGGGGCGCATCATGGCCTCGGATTCGGTAGAGCACCTGCGCGACCTGATGAACGCACCGTCGCTGGAGGGCATCTTCTCCCAGCTCGTGGAAGAGCGAGATCTGGAGGCCGTAGCGCGCAGCATCGTATCGACGATCCAATCGTAGGGTATGCTTTAGCTTGCCCAGCATTGATGGAGGGCGAGCTAATTAGTGGGCAAGCTAAAGCATACCCCACGAAAGTTGTGATAGACTGATCTCCCGACTACGTCACACGTGTAAATGGGGGAGCGTGCACCATCAGGGCACAGCTCGTCGGGGGGAAACGGTTGCGGAGGGCAGCTTGGATTGTCTGCATTTTGATCGCGGCGGCATCCGCCCGACCGTCCGGTCAGCCGATTGCGTACTCGCATAAGCAGCACATCGCGCTGGGGTTACAGTGCCTCGATTGCCATAGCTCCGCCGATACCAGCGCGGCGGCCACCCTGCCTTCGGTTCGCAAATGCATGCTCTGCCATGCCAAGCTCGCAACCGCCAAACCCGAGATCCGGAAGCTGGCTGCATTTGCAGCGAGCAAGCGCGAAGTCCCCTGGCGGCGGGTCTATGGCTTTCCTGCGGAGTCATTGGTGAAATTCCAGCATGCTCCCCACGCGCGCGCGAAGATTTCCTGCGCCACTTGCCACGGCGATATGACACAGGCCTCCACCGCCGAGCTCCTGGTGAAGCACAACATGGGCACGTGTCTGAGATGCCACCGGCAATACAAAGCCACGGAGGACTGCGCCGCATGCCATTACTGACGCGCCGGCCGGGAGAGGAACGCTGACATGGACCGCCGGAACTTCTTCAAGATCCTCTCCGTTACTTCCGCGGGTGCGCTGGGCGGATGCGGCGGGAAGGCCGACCGCGCGATTCCTCTGCTGGTTCCCGAGCACGAGATCGTCCCTGGCGAAGAACAGTGGCATCCCGCCGTTTGCGCCGAGTGCGGGGCGGGGTGCGCCACCGTGGTGCGCATCATGGAGGGCGTCCGCGTCGTGGACCGCAATGGTGAAGCCGTTCGCGAGCGCATCGCCGCAATCAAGAAGATCGAGGGCAATCCTCTCGACCCGATCTCCGGCGGCCGTCTCTGCGCGCGCGGCCAGGCTTCGGTGCAGTCGCTCTACCACCCCGACCGCCTGCGGGGTCCCATGAAGCGCACCGGCCAACGCGGCCAGGCAGCGTTCGCCGCGATCTCCTGGGCCGATGCCATCGGCCAGGCGGCGGAGATGCTCGCGAAAGTCCGCGCCGCCGATCCCGCCCGAATCGTCTTTCTCGGTGGCGCGCAGGCGGGCACGCGCTCTCTCGCGATCCAGCGCTTCACGGAGGCGCTGGGTGCGCCCGCCCCCGTGGTCTGCTCCCTCGCCGATCACGCCGTAGAGCACAAAGCAGCCGAGATCGCCTTCGGCTGGAAAGGCCTGCCAGTCTACGATCTCGCACACGCTCATTACACCCTCGGCGTGGGCGCCGACTTCCTCGGTGGATGGGCCTCGCCGGTCTACTATGCGCGCCAGTTCGGCGATTTCCGCCAGGGCCGGCGGCAGATCCGCGGGCAACTTGTCCAGGCCGAGTCGCGCCTCTCGATTACGGCGGCCGCCGCCGACCGCTGGCTGCCGCTCCGTCCCGGCTCGGAGCCGCAGTTTCTGGCGGCTGTTGGGCGAATGTTGCTGGATGCCGGGCTGGCGCGGAAACCCGAAGCGCTTCCGAAGGCCGTCGTCCAGGCCTTTCAAGCGGCGGACCCGGCCGCGCTGCTGGCCACCTGCGGGCTGGAGGAAAAGCGCGTTCGCCAGATCGTCAAGGAACTGGGTGAGTCTGAGGCTCCGCTGGTGCTCGCCGGCGCGTCCGTCCCTCACACTAATTCGGTCGATGCCGTGGTTACCTCGCACTATGTCAACCTCATGCTTGGCAACGTCGGCAAACCCGGCGGCGTGCACGCTCCGGCAGAGGCCTCCGAAGACCCAGGGAACCGCGCGCTGCTTGCCTCCAAGAAGCAACCGCCGACCCAACCGAGCCGCGACCGTGAGGGAGCGGTTGTCCCCGCTGACCCGCGACTTTCGCAATCGCTCGCCCATGCCCAAGTCGTGCTCATCGACGGCGCGAACCCGGTGTACACGATGCCACACTCCGCCGGCGTCACAGATGCTCAGGCGCGCGCCGAACTGGTGATCGCCTTTGGCAGTTTCCTGGACGACTCCGCCGCTTGGGCGGACCTCCTGCTGCCCGACCACCACGCGCTCGAATCCGAAATGGCGCTGGTACCCGCGGTCTCGGAGCGGCAGGCCGTCGCCATATCCACGCCCTTCGTCGAGCCGCTCTACGATACGCGCGCCGTGGAGACTACGCTGGCCGAACTGGCCCGCAAGATCGGCGCCGAGTACCAGGGGGTGACGCCCAAGGACATCGTCCAGCCCTTGCTGACTGAGGGCGTGAGCTATGAGGACGTCGCGCGCGAAGGAGGCATCTGGCTGGAACCGCCCCCTCCAACGTCCCCGCGACCCCCCACAGTCGCGCCCAGCTTCGCCGCGGCGCACTTCGAAGGCGACGCCGCGCAGTACCCGTTCCACTTTCAGCCCTACCCATCCCTGCAGTTCCACGATGGCCGCGGCGCGAATCTCCCGTGGCTCCAGGAACTGCCCGACCCGGCGTCGAGTTCCATCTGGGGACTGCCCGTGGAGATCGACCCGAAGACCGCCGCAGCGTTACGGATCGGGAACGGCGACGTGGTGCGTGTGGAGTCTCCGTACGGGTCGTTAGAAGCGCCCGCGTATGTCCACCCCGGTGCGGTCCCAGGCGTGGTCAGCATGGCGATCGGCGATGGGCATTCGCACTACTCACGCTATGCCTCCGGCCGCGGCGCCAATCCGCTCGCGATCCTGGCGCCGGTCTGGGAGAGTTCCACCGGCGCCCTGGTATTGGGGGCAACGCGGGTCCGCCTGGCGCGCGCCGGCGGCCGGCGCGGGTGGACCCAGTTTTCGACCGGGGACCGGCAGGAAAGAGGGTTCGATGGCAGGTAAATCGGAGGAAGCTATGGAACACCGTTGGGGAATGGCCATCGATCTGGACCGGTGCACGGGCTGCGAAGCCTGCGTGGTGGCGTGCCACGCCGAAAACAACCTGCCCATTTCCACTCCCGAGCAGGCCGCCCAGGGCCGCACCACACACTGGATCCGGATCGACCGCTACTACGAGGGAGAGTTCCCGGACATCAAGGTCAGATACATGCCGGTGCTCTGCCAGCACTGCGACAACGCGCCCTGCGAGCCTGTCTGCCCTACCTACGCGACCTATCACAACCAGGAGGGACTCAACGTCCAGGTCTACAACCGATGCGTCGGCACCTTCTACTGCGCCAACAACTGCCCATACACGGTGCGGTACTTCAACTGGTTCGCTCCGGAGTGGCCAGAGCCGCTCGCGTTGCAGCACAATCCCGATGTCGCGGTGCGCCCCGCAGGCGTGATGGAGAAATGCACCTTCTGCATCCAGCGGATCAAGCGTGCCAAACAGGATTCGGCCGCGGAGGCCCGCCCGCTCGCCGATGGCGATGTGCAGCCGGCGTGTGTGCAGTCCTGTCCCGCCGAGGCGATGGTCTTCGGCGATCTCAACGACCCAGCCAGCAAGGTCTCGCGCCTGGCGCAGGACGGCCGCGCCACCCGCCTGCTCGAGGAGTTGGGGACCAAGCCCAAGGTGTTCTATTTGCGAAAAGGCTAGCATGCCATCCGCGCCCGAGCTACTCCCCTATCAACGAATCCGCGAAGACCTGTTCCGGCCGCTCTCGCGCGTCAGCGGGCGGTACCTGCTCGCGACCCTGATCGCCTTCATCGTGGGCGCCGGCGGACTGGCCGCCTGGGGTCTGCAGCTTCGCCGCGGAATGGGCGTCACCGGTTTGCAGCGGCCCGTCTTCTGGGGAATCTACATTGTCGACTTCGTCTTCTGGATCGGCATCTCGCATGCCGGCACGCTGATCTCGGCTATCCTGCGGCTTACCGGCGCCGCCTGGCGCAAGCCCGTCACGCGCGCGGCCGAGGCCATCACGGTCTTCGCGCTGATGATCGGCGGCATGTTCCCCATCATCCACCTGGGCCGCGCCTGGCTGTTCTACTGGCTGCTGCCGTATCCCAACTCGCGGCTGCTCTGGCCCAATTTCCGCTCCCCGCTCCTGTGGGATCTTACGGCCATCGTCACCTATGTCACCGGCAGCATCATCTATCTCTACCTGCCGCTGATTCCCGATCTGGCGCAACTCGCGGAGCATAATACGCCCTGGCGGAAAAGGCTCTACCGCACGCTGTCGCTCGGCTGGACCGGCAGCGACCGCGAGTGGCACGCCCTGGAGCGCGCCATGAAGCTGATGGCCTGCATCATCCTGGCGGTGGCCGTTTCGGTGCACACGGTGGTCGCCTGGGATTTCGCGATGGCGCTCGCGCCCATGTGGCACTCGACCATCTTCGGCCCCTATTTCGTCACGGGCGCGATCTTCAGCGGGATCGCCGCGCTGGTGCTGGCCATGGTCATCATCCGCAAGGTGCTTGGTCTGGAGGCCTATCTCACTCGGCACCACTTCGACCGTCTGGCCAAGCTGCTGCTACTCATGAGCCTGCTGTGGTTCTACTTCACAATCGCCGAGAACCTCACGGTCTGGTACGGTAACGAGCCCAAGGAGATGGCCGTCTTCGGCGCCCGGACGCGCGCGCATTACGCACCTTACTTCTGGATCATGATGTTCCTGAACTTCGTGGTTCCGTTCGTCCTGCTCGGGATCCGCCGCTTGCGCACCATCACGGGCGCTACCGTCGCTTCGGTCTCGGTGCTCGTCGGGATGTGGCTGGAGCGTTTCGTGATCGTCGTGCCGACGCTCGCCAACCCGCGGCTCCCTGCCGCGTCCAGCTTCTATACGCCCACCTGGGTCGAAGCCGCCATCACCGCCGCCACCTTTGCCGCCATGGCCATGCTGTACATGATTTTTGCGAAGCTGTTCCCGATCATCGCCGTGTGGGAGTTCAAACCGCATCCGCAGGAGGAGGAGTGAGCATGTATCTGATGGGCGAGTTCCGCGAGAAAGATCGGGCCGCCGCGGCCATCCGGTCGCTGCGCGCGAGCGGAATCGACACCGGGGATCTCGACCTGTTCTCCGAGGAGCCGGTGGAGTTTCCGCGCGGCGTGCTGGACCGCCCCAGCAGCATGTCCCGGGTGTCGGTTGCGGGCGCGATCTTGCTCGGCACGCTCGCGACCGCTTTCATCTGGTGGACCCAGCACAACTACCCGCTGGTCACCGGCGGCATGCCGATCTTCTCGTTCTGGGCGACCGGCGTGATCACGTTCGAGATGACCATGCTGGGCGCAATCGTGGCGACCTTTGGCTGGTTCCTGTGGGAGAGCGGCCTCGTCCGACGTCGCGACCGCAGAGCACCCGTCCCGGATGTGGATCCCGGCTCTATGTGCCTGCGGGTCCGCTGCCGCGTCAGCCAGGCCGCCGAGGCAATCGACGCCCTGCGCAGGGC
>PMTT01000282.1:0-12806 GCA_003167275.1 Bryobacterales bacterium
AAAATAGGGGGTTGAACTGTTACAAACATTGTTCTCATTCGTGTGCATTCGTGTGCATTCGTGGCTGTATATTCTTAATCCAACGTCTTGTGGAATCGCAACGCGCTCAGTCCCAGGACGGCCACTCCGTAGACCGCCAGGCAGACCATTTGCGGCCACAGCACGGAAACGCCGACGCCCTTCAAGAACAATCCCCGCACGATCTCGATGAAATATCGCAGCGGATTCAAGTACGTCAGGTATTGCACGGCGATCGGCATATTGCGGATGGGAAACGCGAAGCCGCTCAGCATGAATGCCGGCGTCGAAAAGAAGAAGGACGCCATCATGGCCTGCTGTTGCGTCTGCGAAATGGTCGATAGGAACAGCCCCGCCCCCAGCGAGGTCATCAGAAACAGCAGCGAGCAGGCGAACAGCAGGAGCACGCTTCCCCGGAAAGGGATGTGGAATATCACCAGCGCCACCGTCGAGACCGCCGCCACATCCAGCAGACCGACAATCGCGAACGGCAGCGTCTTGCCCAACATCAGCTCGATGGGCCGTACGGGCGTCACCATCAACTGCTCCATGGTGCCGATCTCCTTCTCCCGAACGATCGCCAGCGCGGTCAACATCAGCGTCACCATCATGATGATGTTGGCGATCACGCCTGGCACGAAGTAGTTGCGGCTGTACAGGTCGGGGTTGAACCATACCCGGCTGCGCGCCGTGATCTGCGGGACGCCCGCGTTGACCGCGCCGCCGGGGCTGCGCGTCAACACCCGCCCGTTCTGCTGCTGGGCCATGGCGTCCACGGAAAAGTCCGCGATGATCCCCCCGGCATAGTTCGAGACCAGCGACGCGGTGTTCGAATTGGTGCCATCCACCAGGACCTGCACCTCGGTGGGCCGCCCACGCTTCAGGTCGCGCTCGAACCCCGGCAGGATGCGGACCACCGCCTGCGCCTCACCGCCGTCCAAAACCCGCTGCACCTCCGCTTCATTGCGCGGCAGCGCCACCACGTCGAAGCGCCCCGACCCTTCGAAGCGTTCCCGCAGGTCGCGGCTCGCGGGCGTACGATCCATGTCCATCCAGGCGATCTGCGCGTGGTCCACATCCAGGTTCACGGCAAAGCCGAAGATGATCGACTGCAGGATCGGCGGCACGAAGAGCAGGATCCGCATGCGCGGCTCGCGCAGAGCCTGGATGAATTCCTTTCGAAGAATGACCCGAATCCGTTCCCACATAGTTCACGCCAATTTCTGATTCAGCTTGCGGGTCGCCAGGACAAACACCAGCACCGCATACAGCGCCAGGAAGCCCAGTTCGCCCCACAGCACCCGAATGCCGACACCCTTCAGGAAGATGCCCTTCAAAATCGTCACCACGTAGCGCGCCGGAACGATATGCGTGATCACCTGGATCACCGTGGGCATGCTCTCGATGGAGTACACAAACCCGGAGAGCAGAAAGGCCGGCAGGAAGGAACTCAGAATTCCGAGTTGGTACGCCATCAACTGCGTCTTGGCCGCCGCCGAAACGAAAATGCCCCAGAACAGCGCGCCGAACAGGAACACGCACGTAGAGACCACCATCAGCGGGACGCTCCCGCGGAACGGCACGTCGAAGACGAACACGCCCACCAATACGGCGATGGTGGCGTCCGCCAGCCCCACTACAAAGTACGCCAGCATCTTGCCCAGCACCATCTCCGCGGGGCGCAGCGGCGTGGAGAGAATCTGCTCCATGGTGCCCATCTCCCATTCCCGCGCGATGGTCAGCGACGTCAGCAGCGCCGCGATGATCTGCAGGATCACGGCGATCAGCCCGGGCACGACGTAGTTTTTGGATTCGAGCGAGCTGTTGTACCAGACCCGCAGGCGCGCATCCACGGGTGATGTTACGCGCTCGCCGCCGCGCCGGTTCATAGTGGTGGTGCGCAAAGCCAGGGAGTCGTTCCTCACCACGCTCTCGGCGTATCCCAGGGCGATGGAGGCGGTGTTCGAATCGCTCCCGTCGAGCACTATCTGGACGGACGCCTCGCGACCCGCATCCACGTTCCGGGAATAGTCGCGGGGAATCACCACGGCCATGAGGATGCGGTTGCGGTCGATGGCCCGCTCGATCTCGCCGTAGTCGTTCACCCATCCGCGGATGTCGAAGAACCTCGAGCCGGCGAACTGCCGGATGAGGTCGCGGCTTTCGGCGGTGCCGTCCTGGTCATAGACCAGCGTGGGGATGCGGTCCACATCCAGGCTCAGGGCGAACCCGAAGAGCAGGAGGAACATCACCGGAACCGCCAGCGCCATCCCCAAACTTCGGGCATCGCGGGTGATGTGGTGGAGTTCCTTGATGAAGATGGCGCGGAGTCTCCGATAGCTCATGCCGCTTTCCTTTCCTCGCCCTCGACCATGGCCACGAAGACATCTTCCATGGAAGGCTCGATCTCCTCCAGGTGGCGCACTTCGATGCCCTTCGCCGCCAGTGCCTGGCGCATAAGGGAGCCGGCCGATTGCACATCGTCCACCGTCACATGCAGGCCGCCTCCGAACACCGCTACATCCCGCACTCCGGGCAGGCCCTCCAGGGCGCGCATCGTTTCCAGAGGCTCGGAACTGTCAAGCCGCATGAGGCTGTGCTGGGTGAGCCCGCGCTTCAATTCCGCCGGCGTGCCCAGCGCGATAACCTTTCCGCGATACATCAGGGCCAGGCGATGGCAATACTCGGCCTCATCCATATAATGCGTGCTCACGAAGGTCGTGTGGCCGCTCTCGGAGAGGTCGTGGATCAGTCCCCAGAAGGCTCCGCGCGCGATCGGGTCGACACCCGAAGTGGGTTCATCCAGGAAGAGGACCGGGGGATCGTGCAGAATCGCGCAGCCCAGCGCCAGCCGCTGTTTCCAGCCGCCCGAGAGCGTGCGGGTGAGTGCCTGTCTGCGCTCCTCCAGGTTGGCCATGTGCAGCACGTAGTGTTTACGCTCGGCGCGCAGCGCGTGGGGGACTCCGTAGATTCCGGTGAAGAAGTCGATGTTCTCTTCCACGGTCAGATCGTCGTAGAGAGAGAACTTCTGCGACATGTACCCAATGCTCCGCCGGATCTCCTCCGGCTGCGTCTTGACATCGAATCCGCTTACCGACGCGCGGCCCGAGGTAGGCGTGAGCAAGCCGCAGAGCATCCGGATGGTGGTCGACTTCCCGGCTCCGTTGGGGCCCAGGAAGCCGAAAATCTCACCCTTCTGGATTTGCAGGGAGACATGGTCCACGGCCACGAACGTCCCGAAGGTTTTCACCAGGTCGTCAATCACGACTGCGAAATCATTGGCCATGAGAGTCCTTGCATTTGTGGGGCAGGTTGCCAACCTGCGGCGGGTTGGTAACCCGCCTGCGGGCGTTTTGCGTCTGCCGCCCGGCGCCGGTTGCCAACCGGCGCGCAGGTTGGCAACCTGCCCCACAAAGCTGCGAGGCCGTCGATTTCAAGGTGTTGGAATACAAAGCGAATCTCATCCGCGCACCACTCCCTCCACTGCCCGGATCGCGGCGATGAACGCGCCTTCCATGTTCGCGGCGCCGGTCTCGCGCTTCATCAACTCGGGCGCCGAGCAGCGGATGAGCTTTCCCTTGTGCATCAGGCCTACGCGATTGCAACGCTCCGCCTCGTCCAGATATGCGGTGGTCATGAAGATCGTGATCCCGTCCTTCAGCAGTTGATACAGAATGGCCCAGAAATCGCGGCGCGAAACCGGGTCCACACCGTTGGTCGGCTCGTCCAGGAACAGAATCTGCGGATGATGCAACAGAGTGCACATCAGCGCCAGTTTCTGCTTCATGCCCCCGGAAAGGCGTCCAGCCTGACGGCCGCGAAATGGCTCCATGCGGGTCATCCGGAGAAGTTGGGAGGTGAGTCTCTCGCGCTCCGCGCCCACGATCCCGAACAGGTCCCCGTAGAACGCCATGTTCTCGTCTACGGTCAGATCCTGGTACAGTCCGAAGCGTTGCGCCATGTACCCGATCTGGTCCTTCACCGCCCGCGAGTCGCGCACCACGTCGTGTCCGGCCACCCGCGCGCTGCCTTCAGTCGGGTCCATCAGTCCGCAGAGCATGCGCAGCGTCGTCGTCTTCCCGGCACCATCCGGACCCACCAATCCGAAGATTTCGCCGCGCGCCACCGTAAGATTGAGGTGGTCTACAGCGGTGATCGCGCCGAAACGGCGGGTCAGGTCGCGAGTCTCGATGATGGGCTCCGCTCCCGGTTGCATCACGGCTCCAGGACGATCTCGGCGTCGGCCGGCATGTTGGATTTCAGTTCGTGCTGCGGATTGTCCAACTGGATCTTGATGCGGTACACCAGCTTCACACGCTCCTGCTGGGTCTGGATCTGCTTGGGCGTAAACTCCGCCTCCGACGAGATGAACGTCACGTGGCCCTGGTAGACCTTCCCGGGATGCGAGTCGGTGGTCACGTTGGCCTTCGATCCGAGTTTGACTTTACCTAAGTCCGTTTCGTTGACATACCCGCGCAGCCAGGGATGGTCGATGTCGCCCACTGTGACCACCGCGGTGCCCGGCGCCAGCACTTCGCCCACATCCGCCGCCTTCACCAGAACCACGCCATCCACGGGCGAGATCGCGACCGTATCGGCCAATTGGGATTCGATCAGCGAGAGGCTCGCCTGCGACCGCCCGACCTCGGCCCGGCGCGTGGTGAGTTCCTGTTCGCGCCGCTTGATTTCGAGCGCATTCGCCTCGGCCATCTTGAGCGCGCCGCGCGCATGCTCCAACTGTGCCTGCTGGGCGTTGATTTCCTCCACTCGCGGACCTGCCAGCACCAACGCTTCGCGCTCCTTGGCCTGTTTCAAGGCTGCGTCGGCGCTCTCGAAACGATTGCGAAACTGGTCGTATTGCTGAGTGGAAATGTCATCGTTCTTGTAAAGCGTCTGGCCCCGATCCCAATCTTTCCTGGCACGGTCGTATTCGGACTGCGCCGATTCCACCGCCGCACGGGCCTCCTGTTTTTCCTGGGGGCGCGATCCGTTCTGCAACTCCTGAAGCTTGGCTTCATTCGACGCCATGTCCGCTCTGCGCTGTTCGATGTCGCCCGCCATGGTGGCCCTTTGCCATGCCAGCGCGGTCTCCGCCTGCGCGAGTTGCGACTCGCTGGATCCGAAGCCGGCGCTCTCCCGGCTGCGCTGCGCCACTAACTGGTCGCGGTCAATCCGCGCGATCACCTGGCCTTTGGTGACGCGGTCGCCTTCATCCACATTTCGTTCGATCAGCCGCCCGGCGGTCTTGAAGGCAATGTTCACCTCGGTCAGCTCGATGTTTCCGGAGACCACGATCCGGTTGTCCGGCGCCCGGCCGACCCCACGGAACGCATAGACTGCCGCGGTGGCCGCCGCCAGCACCAGTACAATGATAAGGATTCGCTTCTTCATTAGTGCACCTCTCCGCACCGTGGCGCGGACACTCGTGTCTGCCGCGTCGAGACTCGTCTCGACGCGTTTTGGGCCGCCACCAAGTCTGGCGCATCGGAAAGGTTCTCCCACGCTCGCTGAACCTTGGCCACCCGAAACTGCGTCGAGACGAGTCTCGACGCGGCAGACACGAGTGTCCGCGCCACACAAATCACAGCATGCTCCGGACCTTGCCTAGCGCCTGCGCCAGGTCGATCCTCGCGAGGTTGTAGCTGTACAGGGCGACGGTCTGGTTGTCGCGAGCACGCTCCAGCCTCGTCTGCGCGTCCGTCACTTCCAGGCTGTTGGTCACACCGCCTTCATACCGCCGCCGCGCTTGCGTCAGCTCGTTGTCCGCCAGTTCCAGACCTTCCTTCGCCACCTTTACTTCATCCTCGGCCGACTTCAATTCGTCCAGCGCCAGCCGCACATCCAGTTCCACCTGCTCCTTCAAATCGTTGGTGCGGACCCTCTCGGTACGATACTGCGACGCCGATTCCGCACGGCGCGCGTCGCGCTTTCCGCCGTCGAACACCGGCACCCGCACGGAAATCCCGTAGGTGCGGGTGGGCAGCGCGTTATTCAGTCCCGTTCCGATGGCGCCGTAGTCCCCAAACGCCTGCACGGAGGGCAACCGCTCCAATTTGGTGGCGCTGGCCGAGAGCCGCGCGTTGGCTTCCCGTTCCTGCTGCGCCTTATAATCCGGCCGCGATTCGAGCGCCTGCGCCTTGGCCTGTTCGATGGTCATGGCATCTACCGGAACGTACAGCAGCTTGTCGGTAAGTTCGGCGTCCGTATCGAGGCGCAGGCCCATGACCCGCAGAAGGCGAAGGTGGGCGGCGCGGCGGGCGTTCCGCGCTTCCAGCAGATGCTGTTGGTCGTTGGCCAGTTGGACCTTCGCGCGGGTGATCTCGATGCCCGTTCCGGTGCCGGCCTTCTTCTGGTTGTCGGCCAGGGTCAAGACCGCCTGCGACAGGGTCACGTTGGCCTCGGCCGCGTCCACATCGGCGTCGGTCTTCACTGCCGTCAGGTACGCGCGGGCCACATCGGCCGCAACCCGATCCCCGGTGCTGTCGGCGTCCGACCGGGCCGCCGAGACTCCTAGCTTGGACGCCTGGAACCGGCGGATCGAGCTGAAGTCGAAGACGCTCTGCGACCCGGTAACGCGCGCATCCATAGTGGTGTAGGGCCCTACGAAGGTGGGGAAATGGAAGCCCGGAATCGGCACGACGACATTGATCCCCAAGGCGCCCAGGTTGGTGGTCGCGCTGCGGTCGCCGATGGAAGCCTCGAAATCCGGCAGGAGGGCGGCGCGCGCCTCCGCCGACCGCATCTGTGCCTGCTTCAAGGACTCGCCCGAAAGCTGAATATTGGTGTTGCCCTCCGGCTGGATGGCGATTTCCACGGCGCGCTTCAGACTCAACTGCAGCGGTCCGCGGTCGCTGCTCTGGGCTGCCAACGTGCCTGCCAACGCCGCTGCTAACACCAGCATCCCTGCGAATTTCATCACTTCACCTCGATAGTGTGGTTTGCGTCTGTGGTGGGACAGGCGTTTCCGCCTGTCTTCGCCCGCTTGCGGGCGACTCTTGCACACTCTCTGATGGTCGCCGCTCGCAAGGAGCACTCTCCAGTTCGACACCCTGTGAGACCGGCGCACGGAATCCTCCGGTGAGGAACGCCACCAGGCGGTCGATCCGGGCGCGGAAGTCGCCGCGCGCGCTCGCCACGCCCGTGAAGTCCGGAGCACCGCACATCGTGTGGGCCATGGCGCCGATCATGAAATGCAGCCGCCAAAGGAATTCCAGCTCCGGCAGTTCGGGCAGGGCGCGTTGCATAGCCGCCCGAAACCGGACGATCACCGGCTGAAAATGCTGCTCGACCACCGCGGGGAGCAGCCCTTCCGCATGCAACCGCCCCATCACCCGCACGAACTGCGGGTTCTCCTCGGCCGCCGAGGACATGGGCGCCATGAATGCCTCCAGCACCTTTTCCACTGCCAGCGGGCCAGATCCGGCCTGCGCCACCACTCGCTCCAGGAGCGCGATCCGCTGCTCGTTTACCGGTCCGGCCTTGCGCAGGATCAATTCGTCCAGCAGTTCCTGCTTGGACCCAAAGTGATAATGGATCGCCGCCAGGTTGACGCCGGCCGCCGCGATGATTTGCCGCAGCGATGTAGCGTCGTATCCGTGCTCACCGAACAGGCGCTCCGCCGTGTCCAGGATTTTTTGTTTGGTATCACTCATTCGATTGATTGAATCGATTGTTTTAATTATACGACCAAACTGGGTAGTGTCAAGTGGAAATCGTTGGAGTTGGCGCCTCTTTACTTCGCGGGAACTGGCGGTTCGAGATTCGGCACAATGCGGTAGACGCGGAAGTTGCGAACCTCCAGGTGGCTGTCGGTGGTGCGAAACCCGAATCGGCCGCGCGTGTAAGGGGCGTCATCCAGAAAATCGAAGATCAGCCGGCCGTTCCGGTAATACTGAATCCGCTTACCCAGCGCCACAAGTTGCACGGTCTGCCACACGTTAGGTTGCAACAACACCTCGGCGTTACGCAGATCGTGCTCCGGCAACAGCGGCCGTTCTGCGGCATCGCCAATGTAGCGGCGAAACCGCGTGGTGGTATTCGAGTTACCACCCTGACCCACGTAGTAGGCGCGAAGCTGGTTGTAGTCGCTGAATTTGCCGGAGCGGCTGGTGGCGAACAGGTCGTCGGGCGAGCGTGCGTCGGTGGCCATCCAGAAAGCATTCAGGTCGGAGACCCGATCGTTCGGTCCGCCGGCCTGGACCAGGCGTGCCTCGTATTGAATGGAGACGGCGCCCCGAAGTTCGGGACGGAACCAGAGGGTGCAGCCCGCCGGGACGTCGATGGTCAGCACACCGCTGCGCGCTTCCACTTTTCCAGGAAGCTCCAGTTCGGCGGTCCAGCGCGCCAGACCGTCGCGGAACTCTTCGGCAAAGAGGCTCCGACCCTGAGTGAACGGGGCCTCCGGCAATGCCGCAGCGCACAACGTGAAGGCGAGCACGCAAACACCGACACTCACCTGGCAGGGCATCTTCCCATTCTGCCACGGCCGGTCGCAGTCTCATGTAACACGGGCATTCTTGCCTGTGTGGGGTTTTCGGACAGGCGGTTCCGAAGACAAAACCAACACAGGCACGGATGCCCGTGTTACATGAGGCAGGCAGCCAATCCGCTCAATCCACGCCAGCGGCTAAAGCGGAACCCCCAACTTCCCTGGGTCGAAGCTCGTAATGCCTGCTGGCGGACTCCACCGCTCGCTGCACCTCATCCCGTTCGAAGGGTTGCGCCAGCACATCGTAGGCCCCCACATTCAACGCTTCGGCCCAAAGGCGGTCGTCGGCGTTGCGGGAAGTGACAATCAGTTGTGGCGGCTGCTCCAGGCCTCGCAGATCGTGGAGCACCCCCTTCCAGTGCCAATCCGGCACGTCCGTCTCCGTAATCACTACGTGTATCGGTTGGCATTCCAGGTACTGGAGGGCTCGCCCCCGGTCCTGGGCTTCAAACAGCCTCCAGCCGAGGTTACGAAATATCTCTTGGAGCATTTCCCGATCCCGTTCATATTCGCCCACCAACAAGGCGCCCAAGGAATCTGCACCATCGCTGTTGTTCATGAGACACGTCTCCGATGCCGTTACATAGGATAGTGCGTGGTCCTCTGAAGAATTTCAATAATAATTCATCAGCCCACCGCAGCCCGCGCGGCGCCAATCCTCCCCTACCAGCCAGTCCAATGTGGTATGGTATGGCTGGATGGAGTTCAAGCTGGCGCTTACGCACGATTCCGAGATCCCGCTTTATCGCCAGGTTTTTGCGCAAATCGCCTCGAAGATCCGGTCAGGGGAGTTGGCTCGCGGCGAACGCCTGCCAGCCACGCGGGAATTGGCTGGCCAGCTTGGACTGAACCGGACTACTATTTCCGCAGCTTACGAAATGCTGGAGGCCGAGGGTCTGATCGCCGGACAGGTGGGCCGAGGCAGTTTCGTGACTGGTGAGCGCACCTCGGGCGTAGTGGATTGGGGCGCGTTGCTGGAGCGCACCGAGACGCCGCTGGCTTCGCTTTCTGGTGGATTCGGAAAGGACGTCATCAGCTTTGTGATGTCCCGGCCGTCGCGCGCGCTGTTTCCGCTGGACGAAGTCCGGGCGACCTGCGCTACCGTGCTGGCACGGGCGGATCTTGCCGATATCCTGCAACTGGGGTCGCCTAGCGGCTATGAGCCCTTGCGGCGACACTTGCTGGAGGAGGCGCGGAGGCAGGATCTGGCAAGTCCGGGCGACGACCTGATCATCACCAATGGATGCCAGCAAGCGCTCGACCTGATCGGCCGCGTGCTGCTCCGGCCGGGCGACACGGTGGCGGTCGAAGACCCTGTGTATACCGGGCTGAAGAACCTGCTAGGCGGAATGGACGCCCGGTTGGTGGGCATTCCGGTAGGCGCGGAGGGGTTGGATGTGGCCCACCTGGAACGGGTCCTGGAACGCGAGCGCCCGCGGTTCCTGGTAGTGACGTCGAATTTCCAGAACCCTACAGGCGCCACCATGCCCTTGGCGGCGCGACTTGGATTACTGGAGGCGGCGGGCGCGGCGGGCGTGCCGGTGGTAGAGAACGACGCCTATGGCGAATTGCGTTATTCGGGCGCTCCGCTGCCGGCGATCAAGCAATTGGACCATCACGGCGGCACGGTGCTGCTGCGCAGCTTCTCGAAAGTCAGTTTTCCTGGACTGCGGGTCGGTTGGGCGGTGGGTCCGAAGCCTCTGATGGATCGCTTGCGCCAGGCCAAAGAGGCTGCCGACCTGCACACCGACCAGCTATCCCAGGCGGTACTCCTGGAGTTCGCGGAATCCGGCCGTCTGGAGGCGCACCGTGCACGGGTGCTGGCAGCGGGGGCGGAGCGGTTGGCGGCCACGCTGGACGCTTGCCGGCAATATCTGCCTCCAGGCACGCGCTGGACACGGCCCGAAGGGGGCATGAACGTGTGGGTAAGGTTGCCTGAGCCGCTGGATGCGGGCGAGTTGTTGTCGCGGGCGCAGAAGGAAGGGGTGGCCTACCTGCCGTCTCGTTACTTTACTGTGTCGCGGCTGGAGCCGGGCGCACTGCGGCTGAGTTTTGCGGGGCTGCCACCGGATCAGATCCGGGCTGGTATTGCAATTTTGGGAAGGATAGTTTCGGGCGAGATCGAGGCCACGTCGCGTAGCTTCGAGCCGGTGCCCGCGATGGTTTAAAGGAATTGGCCACGGATGAACACGGATGAACACGGATAAAACCAAGAATAAAAACTGGGGTTCTTTTATCTGTGTTCATCCGTGTTCATCCGTGGCTAGTATCTGTTTTCTTTCATGGAGCGAATGATATGTTTGAGTTTTCGAGCGAACGGTTTCGAGTCAACGTAGGGCATGCGGAGATGTTGAAGGGCGGCGTCATTATGGACGTCACCAATGCGGAGCAGGCCAGGATCGCGGAAGACGCTGGGGCTTCGGCGGTGATGGCGCTGGAACGCGTGCCATCGGATATCCGCAGAGACGGCGGGGTGGCCCGCATGGCCAACATCGGGATCATCGAGCAGATCATGCGGACGGTCAACATCCCCGTGATGGCGAAGGCGCGGATCGGCCATTTCATGGAAGCGCGCATCCTGGAAGCGCTGGGCGTGGACTACATCGACGAGAGCGAGGTGCTCACGCCCGCCGATGAAGAGCACCATATCGATAAGAACGATTTCCTGGTTCCCTTCGTGTGCGGCGCCCGCAACCTGGGCGAAGCGCTGCGGCGCATCGCCGAAGGAGCGTCGATGATCCGCACCAAGGGCGAGGCCGGGTCGGGCAACATCGTGGAGGCGGTCCGCCACATCCGCACCATCGTCAAAGAGATGAGGCAGCTCACGGTGCTGGGCAAGGAGGAACTGGTGCACCAGGCCAAGACCCTCCAGGCTCCTCTGGAACTGGTGGAATGGGTGGCCAAGAACGGCAAGCTCCCGGTGCCGAACTTCTCCGCGGGTGGGATCGCCACGCCCGCCGATGCCGCGCTGGTCATGCAGCTCGGCGCCGAGGCGGTGTTCGTCGGCTCGGGNNTGGGCGACGCCATGCCGGGGCTGGACGTGTCCAAGATGCCCGAGTCGGAACTGATGCAGACGCGAGGGTGGTGATGAAGAAGGTCGGGATCCTCTCGCTGCAAGGGGATTTTGAGGCGCACGGCAAAGCAGTGGAGCGCGCCGGCGGCGAGGCCGTCTTCGTCCGGGAGCCGGAGCAGTTCGGCGAGATCGATGGGCTGATCATTCCGGGCGGCGAAAGCACCACCATGCTCAAGCTGCTGCACTATGAAGGGCTGATGGACAGCCTGGCGGCGTTCGGCGCGCGCAAGCCGGTGTTCGGCACCTGCGCCGGGGCGATCCTGATGGCCCATGAAGTGTCCAGCCCGCAGCAGGAGAGCCTGGACTTCATGGATATCGGCGTGGAGCGGAACGCCTACGGCCGGCAAATCGACAGCCGGGTGACGGAACTCGATCCCGAGCCCGAATTCCTGGATCGTACGGCGCCGGGCAAGTTGGAGGCCGTCTTCATCAGGGCGCCCATCATCCGCCGGCTCGGCGCCCAGACCAAGGTGCTGGCGCGATATCGGGGCGACCCTGTCCTGGTGGAGCAGGGGAGGCATGTGGTGGCGACGTTTCATCCCGAGCTGACTTCGGACCGGCGCGTGCACGAACTATTCCTGGAGAAGCTGTGACCCCTTCCCTGAAGCGTGTCCTGTTTGTCTGTCTCGGCAATTCGTGCCGCAGCCAGATGGCCGAGGCGTTTGCCCGGGCTTATGGAGGCGATGTCCTGGTGGCTGCGAGCGCCGGCCTCACACCGGCGACCCGCGTGGCCGACGACACCATGCGCGCGATGCTCGATAAAGGCCTGGATTTGCGCGACCATTTTCCCAAGAGCATCCGGCATCTGGGCCGCGCGCAGTTCGATATCGTGATCAATATGAGCGGATTCGATCTCCCGGATAGCGTGGGCACCTCTATCCGGAGCTGGGACATCCCCGATCCGGTCTTTTTGAAATTCGACGAGCACTGCGAAGTCCGGGACGCGATTGAGAGATTGGTGATGACGCTCATCCTCGAATTGCGGCGGGAGCAGAATCTGCCGAAACTCCGTCCATTTGGGTCGGGGCGGTTGGGAATCTGACGTTCTTTTTCACTCCTAGATAGCTGCGAGGCTCCTGCAACGGCTGTTTCGGCACGATTCAGAGCGTTTCTCGAACTGGCACGGCGATTGCTACTTCCACAGTAACTTGCCATGCGGACGATCAAAGAGCTCATTGCCGCGACGGTGTCGAACTGGAGCGCGATCAACGCTCCCCGGCTCGGCGC
>PMTT01000282.1:12819-31558 GCA_003167275.1 Bryobacterales bacterium
TGGTAGGCCCGCAGGGGGGTGCGGTGATCCAAGGACTGTTGCTGGATTCCAGCAGGACGTCGTCGGGGTTTGGCTGGACAGTGGCCGGAATCCTCATGCTGCTGTTCGGCGCCTCGGGAGTCTTTGGGGAATTGCGCGACTCGCTCAACCTGGTGTGGGGCGTGAGAACCACCGGCGGTGGGGGATTGCGGGCGATGGTGCAGTACCGGTTCTTTTCTTTCGCCATGGTGGTGGGAATCGGGTTTCTGCTGATCGTTTCCCTGCTGGTGAGCGCCGCCATCGCGGCCGCCGGGAAGTTCTTCGAACAGTTCCTGCCCGCGCCGGAGGCAATGCTTCACCTGGGGAGCACAGTGATCTCGTTCCTGGCAGTGACGGTGCTGTTTGCCCTGCTCTACAAAGTGGTGCCCGATGTCCGCATCGAGTGGCAGGACGTCTGGATGGGCGCGGCGGTGACCTCGCTGCTGTTTTCGATCGGTAAGTTTTTGATCGGTTTGTATCTTGGTAAGGCGAGCGTGGGGTCCGCCTATGGAGCCGCCGGATCGCTGGTGGTGTTCCTGGTCTGGGTCTATTACTCGGCGCAGATCTTCTTTCTGGGAGCGGAATTCACACACATTTTCGCGGAAAGGCGGGGATCTCGTGCGCAGGCTCGAGCCGAGCGGAAGCGTTCGACGGCGGAAGCCCAGGCATCGGGGCATCCCAAGCTGGCGTAACAAGCGCGAATGACGCCAACGTAATCGAGGGAAAACATACACAGGCAAGAATGCCCGTGTTACGAACGAACTAGAGGAGGCAATCCAAATGCAGGCTATTGCACATCGCAAACATGCAGTAAATATTTCACAGACGGAACGAATCGTATCTACCATCGGCGGCGGCATCCTGGCATCCGCCGGTCTGTTGAAACGCTCTCCGGCTGGGATCGCGTTAGCCCTTGTTGGAGGGGATCTGATGCGCCGCGGCATCACCGGCCATTCCTACACATACGATGCGTTGGGCATCCGGACGGCTCCGAAAGGGCAGGGCGCGGAGACCACCAGTGTTCCTTATCAACTGGGGATTCGCGTCGACCGAACAGTCACGATCGCCACGCCGCGCGCCGATCTCTTCCGCTTCTGGCGCAATTTCAGCAATCTGCCCCGCTTCATGAAGAACCTGGAATCGGTGACCATGAGGGATAGCAACCGGTCGCACTGGGTGGTGAAAGGGCCGGGAGGGCGGACTTTCGAATGGGATGCAGTGATCCACAACGAAATCGAGAATGAGTTAATCGCGTGGAGATCGCTACCTGGCGCGGAGGTCGACAGCGCCGGTTCTGTGTGGTTCAAAGATGCGCCCGGAGGTAGGACTGAGGTCAAGGTGGAATTGCTGTACAATCCACCCGCGGGAACGGTTGGCGCCTTACTCGCAAGCCTGTGGGGCAAACAACCGGGCCGGCAGATCGAAGAGGACCTGGATCGGCTGAAGCAGGTGTTCGAGCGCGGAGTTTGGACCGAGCCGCGTCATGCCTGGGACCGAGTGCAAGATGCGTCGGAAGCCTCGTTTCCGGCTAGCGACGCTCCCTTTTTCAATCCCTAGGGCGCGCTGGGTGGCGTCGGGTACCGCACAAGGGCTGGACGGTTGCTCCTATGAGGGCGGAGGAAGCAAACAATGGTTTTGTTGATTCTTTTGATCCTGCTTCTCTTTGCGGCGGTACCGGCGTGGCCTTACAGCCGTGGATGGGGATACTATCCGAGCGGTGGATTGGGTCTGGTGCTGCTGATCGTATTGGTCCTTCTGCTGACGGGGCACATCTAACAAGTCCGGAATGGTGTCGGCTGCCCCACCTCGCGCAGGTGGAGAATCACCGTCGGCGAAAACCGCCGACGCTCCCCCGCGGAGGCCGGGCGATCGGGGCAGCCAGTACCCGCTTGACGTCCGCAATCCGCGAGGCGGCATAGGTGCATCGTGCATCTACCCGAAGCCTCCGCGCCAACCTCATTCCGATATTTATATAATTGGAGCGTGAACTCCGGTTTTATTCCGATCTGTCTGGCCGCGTTGAGTGCCGGCCTTGGCTTTTGCCAGAGCCGGCCGGCATGCCTTGAGTTCGAGGTGGCGTCGGTCAAACTGGGTCCACCCCTGGATATCAGCAAAACGGTCGTTTTCGGACGGCAGATCGATGGCGCCCAAGTCCGCTTCACTCAGACGTCATTGCGGGACCTTGTCCGCATCGCCTGGGCGGTGCGAGACTATCAGATTGAGGCTCCCTCCTGGCTCGCCTCGGTGCGCTTCAACGTGAGCGCCAAGCTTCCGGAGGCTTGCACCCAAAAGCAGGTTCCCGAGATGCTCCAGGCCCTGCTGGCTGACCGGTTCGCTCTGAAAGTCCATCGCAGCTCGAAAGACCTGCCGGTCTATGATCTCGTTGTGCGCGGCGGCGGCCTGAAAATCAAAGAATCGGCTCGAGAGCAACCCGATGAGTCTCGGGCGGACACCCCCGAGCAGGTGAAACTGGCCGGCGGCGGCGGCCGCGGAGGCATCGTTGACTACGGCGGCGGATCGTATTTCGCGCTTCCCCACTATCGCATGGAGGGAAGGAAATTGTCGATCAACGTGTTCGCCGGTCTACTGGGCTCCCTGACGGACCGCCCCGTCATCGACCAGACCGGTCTCTCCGGCCGTTACGATTTCGACCTGGAATTGACCGAGGACGATTATGACGCGATGACGACCCGGGCGGGAATTTCCATTGGCGAAGCGCCGTCGCCGAAGGACCTTCAGCAACTGGCGGCTGTCGGCGACCCCTTGCCCAGAGCCCTCCGTAGCCTCGGTCTCGACCTCAAGCCCGGCAAGGGCCACGTGGAGGTCCTCATCGTGGACGAGGTTCGCAAGGACCCGACAGAAAACTGACTCGTGGCCATGGCAGAGGGCGTCCATTACTTCCGGACACACTACCCACTTGCAGCGGGGTTCTGTTTTCGCAATAATACGGCAAGATCCACAGAGTTAGTATGGTTCCTCACCAACAGGAGATCCGCCGTGCGAAGCGCTTTGGTAACCGCCCTGGTAGCACGCGCTGAGAAATCCCTAAAATCTGGTGTCCGCCGATTCCTGCGCGGGCTTTCGTGCGATGAGCTGCAGTTTATTGCGTCGTTTCTGGGTGCTTGTATCCTGGAGGCTACGGGTCAGGCCCATGGCAACGAGTGCCTTTGCGGGGAAGTTTCCGAATTTCAGCGGCGGCAGGGACTGCCGGATCGCGGGGTGGAAGATCGGGATCTGAAAATTATCCTCTTGCTGGAGTATTTGTGCCGTAGCGGGATACGGCAGACCTCTATTCCTGCACGGACTGAGGCTCGCTTGGGCTAGCTCGGGACCTTGAGCCGGGCTGACAGACGACAAAAAACGATCGTCTGTCCTACTGGACGATGCCGCCGGGGTTCTGGGGCTCCAGGCGGATCTCGCCGAATGCCGATTCGTACTGGGTCACATTCTGCTGGAGCACGTTAAGCAGCGCCTTGGCCTGTTGCGGGCTGACGTAGATTCCCTGGAAATTCTGGATCGAAACGCTGTCCGGGGCGGTCTGGTTGACTCGGCCAAACAGGAGGAAGAAGTCCCACAGATTCACACGCACCTGCACGCTATTGGCGTAGTTCTCACGGTAGTCGGCGGTGTTGATCAACTGAATCTTGGGGGCGGGCGGCTGCTGAATCATAGCTTTCAGGGTAACACTGGGGACGTATACTGCCGGCTCCCCTGGGCGGTCAAGTGAGCGGACAGGCGAATCGCCTGTCCCACCAGCACCAGGCAACCAGCATCAGGTAGCAACAAGCACCAAAGGATAGAGCTCAGTCACTTCAGGACTTGGGTTCTAAGATAAAGGTCGGGACGATGCCGGCCGCGGAGGAAAAACCGGCCTTGCCGGTGGAGAGCCAGCTCGAACAGCCCTGCACCTTGCCCAGATAGGCGTGCGGATGTACATCCACCTGCATCTCGCGAAACTCCAGATGGCCGAAACTCATCAGTGGAAAGACCGAGCGTACGGGCTCCACGCGCTCCTGCACCACGTAGGGCGAACGCATGGCCTGCTTAAGGGCGCGCTCCCATTCGGCACCATCCATCTCCCAACCGAAGTAGGAATGCAGGTCGGTGTAATCGTCGTTGGGCTTGAGCGCCAGCTTCTCGCGGTTTTGCGTGATGAATTCCGGAAGATCGATGGGGCGGTCTTCGTACGTGGTCTTGCACGCGGCCACCAGACGGGTCCACGGCACGTGGTCGCGAATAGCCTTGCGCTCCGCGGCCGGGAATTTGGCGGTGACGCTCTCATCCGTCAGGAGGCCGAACATGGCCTTTTTGTGCGCCAACTCCGAGCGGAAGCTGTTGACCACGCACACAGCGCGCTCCCGGTAAGCCTGCACTAAGGGATGCGTCAGGTCGAAGCGGATCAGGAATTCCTGAACACCCAGACGGCGATACACCACGTTGATCTCGAAGTTGCCCTTGCGCAGAATGTGATTGCGATATTCCAGTTGCTCGGGCGAGACGATCTCTACGTTATAGCCTTCCTCGCGGAAGAAGTCGCGGAAAAGCTCGAACTCGCTCTGGCCGGAGTGGTAGGCCGGCCGAAATTCCACGATGGCGATATTGGGCTTCTTGGTGCCGCCAAACTGCTTGTAGGATTTCAACAGCGCCTGCAACAGATGCTTCCGGCTGCCTACCTTAGCCAGCGAATACTTCTTGCGAAACTCCTTCACTGGCGGAATCTCGTAGAAGATCTCAGCGAGCGCGTCGGCATAACCGGCGCCGGTCGGGGAATCCGCATTGTACTGGACGAAGTGCAGGCTCCCATTATTCAGGTGCGTGTCCAGACGCGCGGCCACTTCGAGAGCCTGATAACCGGGATCGATGGCGGCCAGCATCTTCTCCGCCGGCAGCAGATCGAGACGGGCCAACAAGGCCGGCGTCGCGAGCACCATCTGCTCCATGCGGTCGATCGCGCCGATAAGGGATTCGGCAGTTTTGACCAGCCCCTCGTACTGCCGACGCGAAATAAAATTCGGCCGCAGGAAGGGGCAGATCAGCCGTCCACCCGAAGAAAGCCTAGCGGCCTCCATTCGCTGGTGGAGCGCGTCGGCCCACGCAAGGTCATGGAATGGGCCGGTCTCTAGTAGTTTGTTATATCTAACGACTGCGTCGTCCAACTGGGACATTTCTGAGTTGAAAACCTGTTCTATAATTGAGTATCCCACAGAAGTGCGCAAAACGATAGGCTTGGATCTGAATCGATGCAGATAAGCTGTTTAGTTTCAAGTATTTACGTAAATTAACGTAATTTTCACGCGGGAGACGGAGCAGGGGCGGGAAGGGCTGACTGTGGAGAAATTCGCATTTTGCGGGCCGTGAGAAGCTACCGGAGGGGGGTGAGCAGGCCGGTTGACCTGCTCACGGTGTGCAAAAACGAGCTAAAACCAACACAGGCAGGAATGCCTGTGCCACGGCTACTTTTTCTTTTCCTGGGCCAGGCGCACCTGGGCTTCGTCCAGCTTCTTCTTGACCTTGGCGACTTCGTCCGGGTCGGCGTCGGCCTGCGATGCGGTCTGGTATTCCTTTACCGACATCTGCCACTGCGCAATGGCCTCCCTGGTTTTTCCCAGCTTGAAGTACACGTCGCCCAGGTGTGCGTGCACGGTGGGATCCGAGCCGATTTTGTCGAGCGCCTTCTGCAAGAGCCCCTGGGCCTCGTCCAACTTGCCCTGGCGGAAATAGACCCACCCCATGCTGTCCAGATAGGCGCCATTTTCGGGGTCCGTATCCAGCGCCTTCTTGACCATTTGCTGAGCTTCATCCAGCTTGACGTTGCGGTCCGCCAGCATGTAGCCCAGGTAGTTCAGGGCGCTGGCATTGCCCGGATTCATTGCCAGCACTTTGCGAAACGCGGCTTCTGAATCGTCGTATTTCTTCATGCGCTCATACATCGCGCCGCGCATGAAGTAGAGATCCTCTTTCTCCTTATCCGAAGTAGAGAGCTTCTCGGCGTCATCCAGAGCTTTACCCATTTCCGGAAATCGCTTGCCCTTTTCATAAACCTGGGCCAATGCGATCAGGGTCTCGCGGTCGGGCTCCCCGCTGGCCAAGCCACGGATTTCCTTGGCGGCGTCGTCGATCTTGCCCATGTCGGCCAGCGCCGTGGCGTGCTCCACGCGGACCATGCGCTCCTCGGGGAACTTCTTCAGGGCCGCATCAGCTTCCCGCAGTGCGCTAGCGAAATCCTTGGATTGACGATAAGTCTCGATCACCTGGACCGCCGCACGGGGCGTGACTTTTGCGCCAGCGGGGGAATCGCCATAGAGAGTGCCCATCTGTCTGAACGCTTCCAGGGCTTGGGGGTACTTTTCCGAATTGCGCGCCAGAACTCCGTATTCTTCGAGCAGGCTTTCCCGTCTGCGCAGTTCGGTTTCGGAGTACGTCTTGCGCTGGCTTTCGTCCAGGATGGCTTTCAGCTCGGTAAGGGCCTGATCGTTCTTGCCCTCGGCCTCCAGGAGTTTGATTTCCTGATAGCGCACTTCCATGCCCTCGGCACCCAGCGTCTTGGCCTTGGTGAGAAATTCCCGCGATTTCGCAAAATCGTGCTGGGCGCGGTAGATCTCAGACATGGACATGGGAATCTGCGGATCGCGGGGCTCCTCGGTGGCCAATTGCCCATAGAGCTTGAGGGCCTCATCCAACTGGTCGGAGAACATCAGATCCTGCGCCAGGCCGCGCGCGATGCGGCCATTGTCCGGCGCCATTTCCAGTGCCTTCTTGAGCACCTCGGCGGCGGATTTATAGTCTTGCACCTGTTCGTATTGGTCGGCGAGCAGGGCCAGGGAACGCTCGTTCGGGCTCTTGCTGGTGGCCGACTGCAGCATCTCGATGGCCCGCTTGCTATCGCCCAGTTCGGCGTACATCACGGCCATCTGGGTGAGCGCGTCCTCGTTGTCCGGGTCGGCCTGGATCGCCGCCTTGAATGCCTTCTCGGCTGCCGGAGAGTCGTTGGACACCCGGTAGAGCCGCCCGAGCATGACCCAGCTATCGGCATCTTTGGGTTCCTTCTCGGTGATTTTCTGGTATTGCTCGATGGCGCGTTTGAGGTTGCCCTCGTCGATCTTGCCGGAGGAATTGTCGCCGAGCGCCCGGGTGTAGATGCGCCCCAGCATGCGGCGGGCGTCGAGGTTCTCCGGGTTCTGCTTCAGCATATCCTCGGCCTGTGCGGTTGCCTCCCGCAGGCGGCCGGTCTGAATATACAGATCCGTCAACTCCTCGAAGATGATGCTCGCCGAGGGATCGAGCCTCAGCGCCTCCTTGTAATGCTGGATGGCCTTGGCGACATAATCGCTCTGCCTCCCCTCAGATGCCGCCAGCTCCGTATACAGCCGGCCCATGGCAAAGTTGTAGTATGCGCCGGCCTTGTTGGCGTCCGGAGCGTTGGTTTCCGCGGGAGCCGGAACGGTTTGTGCAAATACCGTGCAGCTCAGGGGAGCGAGGAATAGCAGCGCTTTGGCTAAGCGAATCATGGAGTTTTTACTTTCTTTCGACCGCCAGGAGGCACCCAGTTCGAGCCGAAGACCACTTTTTTATTGTATAACGGGGTCTCATGGCAAGTGTTTGATAAGTGTTCGTCAACTCTGAAAAGTACCAATCCGACAGCAATGGACCTGTAACCGGTGACGTGCGGGAGCTGCCCCTGGTTGCGGTGGCTGGCCCAACCGGTTCCGGGAAGAGCGGCCTGGCCTTGGCCATCGCCGCGGAATTCAACGGGGAAATCGTCAACTGCGACTCCCTCCAGGTCTACCGGCATTTTGATATCGGTACCGCCAAACTCCCCCGGGAGGAGCGCCGTGCGATTCCGCACCACCTGATCGATATCCTGGATCCGGACCAGCTTTTTACCGCGGGAGAATACGCCAGGGTGGCCCGCGAAACGATCGCCGATATTTCGGCGCGCGGACGTGTCCCGATCCTGGCCGGGGGTACAGGCTTCTATCTACGCGCTCTGTTGGACGGCCTCTTCGAAGGTCCTTCGCGCAATCAGCCGCTCCGGGACCGGCTGGCTGCCCGCGAGCGGAAACGTCCCGGTTCGCTCCACCGGCTGCTCAAGAGATTCGATTCCGAAGCAGCCCGGAAGATTCACCAGAATGATGTGCCCAAGGTGACGCGGGCGCTGGAGGTGTGCCTGTTGATGCGCCGCCCGGTCACCGAATTGTTCCGTGAGGGCCGCGACGGCTTGCGGGGCTACCGCACTCTCAAGCTGGGCCTCCTGCCGGACCGGGACGCGCTTTACCAAAGGCTGGATTTGCGGTGCGCCGAAATGTTCGACGGCGGGCTGGTGGAAGAGGTGCGGCAGATTCTGTCGCTGGGTTTCGCGCCCACGGTAAAACCCTTCGAATCGCATGGATACAAGCAGGCAATGCAGTTCATCCAAGGCGAGCTGAATCGCCGCGAGGCGGTCTTTTACGCCCAGCGAAACACGCGCCAATACGCCAAACGGCAGATCACCTGGTTCCGCAGGGAGTCCGGACTGGTCTGGTTGAAGGGATTCGGGGACTCTCCGGAGATTCACGAAGCTGCCCGCCAACGGGTTAGCGCCTTTCTGAATAGATAGTTCCGCCCCTTTCGGCGAGGTGTGGGTCCACCCAGAAAGGGACCTGGCCACCGATGAACACGGATAAGAAAAGACAGGAATCTTAATTGGGTTTTTTTATCGGTGTTCATCGGTGTTCATCGGTGGCTGAGCTGCTCTGCTGCGCTTGGTAAACTGGGGTGACATGCGGCGAATCCTGGTCCTGGCGGTGCTGGCTTGCGGAGCGATGCGGGCCGATACGGCACTGGTGCTACCGTTCTTTAATCATTCGAATTCGGCTAACCTGGACTGGATCGGCGAAAGCATATCCGAAGCCGTGCGGGATGCCCTCTCTTCGGAAGGCCTGCTCGTGCTGGATCGCGTCGACCGCCTGGAGGCCTACAAGCGACTGTCCTTGCGCCCCGGCGCGGAGGTGACGCACGCTTCCATCATGAAAATCGGAGAATCCTTGGACGCGTCGAGTGTGATCTATGGCTTCTACGAACTGCTGCCCGCGGAAGCCGGCAAGGAACCGGCGAAAGCCTCCTTGCGCATCACCGCGCGCATCCTGGATCGTAAGCACACGCGCCAGAGTCCCACCTTCGGCGAGTTGGGCGCATTGGACGACCTGGCCGCGCTCGAGGTGCGTCTGGGCTGGCGGGCGCTGGTATCGTTGAGCCCCAAAACGGCCGTCTCGGAGCAGGAGTTTCTCAAGGCTCGTCCGCCGGTGCGCATCGATGCGGTGGAGAGCTACGTGCGCGGGCTTCTGGCGACCTCACCCGAGCAACGGCATCGCTTCTTCACGCAAGCCGCACGCCTCGACGAGCACTATTCCCAGCCCTGTTTTGAATTGGGGAAAATCTATTGGGAGAAGAAAGACTACAAGATCGCGGCCGGATGGCTGGATCGGGTGTCTCGGACCGACCCCCACTACCGCGAGGCCCAGTTCTTTTTAGGCTTGTGCCGTTACTCCAATGGGGATTTCGGGGGGGCCGAGCAGGCATTTCAACTGGTGGCGGCTACCGTGCCGTTAAACGAAGTCTACAATGACCTGGGCGCCGCACAAGCCCGCCATAATAACAGCGCCGCGGCGATAGCGAGTTTCAAGAAGGCCCTGGAGGGCGACAGCGCCGATCCCGATTATCATTTCAACTTGGGATATACACTGTGGCGAGCGGGCCAGTACGATCAGGCGGTGGAGAGCTTCCGGGAAGTGGTGGCTCGCAATCCCAGCGACACGGAAGCCACCAGCCTTCTGGGCCGCGCTCTGAAGCAGGACGGCCCCCGCCCCGGCGATCCAAAAACCGAAAATCGCGAGCGGTTGAAGACTAACTACGAAGAGGCGGCCTACCGCCAGCTACAAGCGGAACTGGCCAAGTGACTTTACTGACGGCGTCCGAATCCGAACCGCCGGGTGAAGAGACCCAACAAGGTTAGTGAACCGCCCATCATCAGGAGGCCTCCCGTTCCCGGCTCGGGAACCGTCCCTTGGGGCTGGGCGGCGGGCGAATTCAAGGTGATCGCCTCGGACAGGGAGTTACCACTCATATTGATGCTGATCCTCAGGCTGGAGACAGTGGGATCCAGGCCTGCCGCCAGACCCGGTCCGGGGGTGTACAACCCATCAAGAAGCACGTCCAGGAAGTCTGCCTGTTGCGTAATGATCGATCCGGAGGTAGTGGCGAAAGACCCAAAGCTCGCGTTGCTCAGCGTGAAGGAGGCAAAGTTGGTAAGGTTCAATGTGGAAGGGCCGAAGTTCGCAAACTCCGGGACGGGGGAGTAGTCGCCAAATCCTGCACCGGAGGTCAGCCCAGCGGAATCCGTGATTATTGTGCTGACCGACAGGTCGGCCCCATTTTGAGAGGCCCCGAAACCAGCCAACGGGTCCGATCCATTAATCGTCCCGGCGCTGCAGATACTGCCCAGTGCAAGGACCGCGATGCCCGCAGACACAATTCGACTCTTACAATTCATAACTAGTATTCCTCCTGATGTGACTTCCTGATACACCTCGAACATTCCGGCGTCCGCTCGTCTTGCGGCTCTGCTTCGGTGTCCGAGTTCCCTGATCTTAGCGCAGTACGTTTAAGTACCTCACCGGGTATTCACCTTATTGCGGCTCTATGTTAACGATGGGAGGGGCTCTGTTAACTCCGGATATGAGAGCGCCAGCCGCACGGATCGCAGGCGCCTTTCGTGCCGGCCGGGAAAAGCAAACAAAAGCAACACAGGCAAGAATGCCCGTGTTACGGGGCATAATGCGAACGCACGCGGCGGGCGGCGGCGCGGCCGACTACGGCGGCTAACTGGTCTTCCGACGCCGCCCGCACCAATTCGGAACTGCCGAATTCCTTCAGGAGCTTCTGCACCGTCAGCTTCCCCACACCGTCGATCTCGTCGAGCTCGGAAGTGAGCTGGCGGGCATTGCGGCGCGAGCGATGAAAGGTCACGGCGAAGCGATGCGCCTCGTCGCGGATCGACTGGATCAGGTGCAGGATCGGCGAGAAGCGGTCGAGCACCACCGGCTCGTCCTCCTGACCATAGACGTAGATGATCTCCTCGCGCTTGGCGATCGACGCGAGCGGCTGGTCGACCACGCCGATCGCCTCCAACGCCTCGGCCGCGGCGTGCAACTGTCCCAGGCCGCCATCGATCAGCACCAGCCCCGGCATGGGAAGCTTCTCTTCCTGGAGCCGGGAATAGCGGCGCGTCACCACCTCGCGCATGCTGGCGAAATCGTCGTTGCCGATGACCGTCCGGATGATGAATTTGCGGTAGTCGGCCTTCTTCATCTTGCCCTCTTCCCACACCACCATGCTGGCCACTTTGTCGGTGCCCTGAATGTGCGAGATGTCGAAGCATTCGATGCGGGCGGGCGCGGCGGGAAGGTTCAGACCATCCTGCAGGGCCTCCTGAATGGCGCGCGAAGAGGGCTTCAACACGCGGAAGCGGGCGTCGAAGCTGTGTTTGGCGTTGGTCCCGACCAGGTCGAGCAGGGCCTTCTTCTGCCCACGCTGCGGGGTGCGGATCTCGACTTTGCGGTTGCGCTTTTCGGAAAGCAACTCCTCCAGGGTTTCGCGGTCTTCGAAGTCCACCGGCACGTGGATCTCGGTGGGGATATATTGCTGGTCGAGATAGAGCTGTTGGAGCAGGGAGGAGAAGAACTCGGGCGCGTCGAACTCCTGCTGATCTTCCCAGAAGAACTCGCGGCGGTCCACGATCTGGCCGTTGCGCAGGTGGAAGAGGTTCAGCGCCACAAGCGGCGGTTCCGCGTAGCAGGCGAAGATATCCACGTCATCGCCCTTGGCCGCAGCCATCTTCTGGCGCTCCTCGATCTCCTCGACGGTGGCGAGCAGATCGCGCAGCGACGCGGCCTCCTCGAAGCGCATCTCCTCGGAAGCGGCCTCCATTCGAGCCCGCAGGCCGCGCGCCAGGTCGGAGTGACGGCCTTCGAGAAACAGCTTGACGTCGCGGACCGCTCCGGCATAGATATCGTCGGTGGTGAGCCCTTCGACGCAGGGGCCCAGGCAGCGATGAATGTGATACTGCAGGCAAGGCTTGGGGTGGAAACGGGTGAGATCGATCTTGCACGATGGCACCAGGAAATGCCGGTGGATGAAGTGCACCAGCCGGTGCGCCAGGTTGGCCGGAAAGTATGGGCCGTAGTAAGTGGCGCCGTCCTTGCGCAGGCGGCGCGTGACGTAGACCCGCGGATACTTCTCGCTGGTGAGTTTGACGTAGGGGTAGGTCTTGTCGTCGCGGAGCAGGATGTTGAAGCGCGGCTTGTACTGCTTGATGAGGTTGTTTTCGAGGGCCAGCGCCTCTTTTTCGTTATCGACCGAGATGTAGTCGATGTCGCGCGCTTCGGAGATCAGCGTGCCGGTCTTGATGTCCGCCAGCTTGTCGTCGGAGAAGTAGCTGCGAACGCGATTACGCAGGATCTTGGCCTTGCCCACGTAAATGATGCGGCCGCCGGCGTCCTTGTAGAGGTAGACTCCGGGCGTGAGGGGAAGCTGCGAGACCTTTTCGCGGAGTTCCATTGAGGCGAGGCGGTAACTCTATTATAGGGGTTGTCGGAGGGGCCTGAACCACGATCCAGCTTCGTTGGTAGAATCGAATCATGTCACGTTGGATCCTGGCACTGCTCGTCGCCTGCGTAGCGCCGCTCCTCGCGGACGCTCCGCTGAATCAACAACCCCCAGTGCCTCCACCACCAAATCAGCCGGGACTGAAACAACGGCCAAAGCCCCCCACCTCAGGGAAGGAAGAGATTCCGCCGGAAGAGGACAAGGCGCTCTCCCCTGAGGACTTCTCCTTCAATCCACTGGAGGCCCAGAAGTGGGTGGATGTCGGCAACCAGTACTTCAAGAAGGGCAGATATCGCGCCGCGGAGGGCCGATACCGTGGCGCTACCAAGTGGAACGAAGGCTATGGCGAGGCATGGCTCCGTCTTGGCGAGGTGGAAGAGAAACTGAAGGACGTCCAGGCCGCCAGGGAAGCCTACACCAAGTACCTGGAAGTGGCTCCCGACGCGAGGAACGCCGCACAAATCCGCAAGAAACTGGAAAAGCTCAAGTAGCCGTCAGCGGATGCGCCCGAGGAGGCCCCAACAGAACAGGCAAATCCAGAAGTCCACCGCTAATCCCCAGTCGATCTGGAACGGTTGATGCTGGGCTTTCGGGGGCAGCCATTGCTGCACGCCGAAGTAAATTGCGTTCCCGGCCAGAATCGCAATCAACGATCGCCAAAAGCTATGCTTCATGCGGAACTGATGCCGTGGCGGCCTTCGGGTATGCCCATCCACGGCCGGTCCAGAGACTGGCGGACTTTCTCCATCAACGCGGCCGCCGTGAAGGGCTTGGGCAGGAAGAGCGAAGAAGCTCTCCCGATGGATCGTACTATCGTATCGTCGACGTACCCGGACATGAACAGGATCCGCAACTCGGGCCGGGTTTGGGATAGCCGGCGCGCCAGTTCGGCGCCGTTCATGTTAGGCATGATCACGTCGGTGAGCACCAACTGCACGTCCCCCGCCTCCTCCAACAGGTGCAGCGCTTCGGCGCCGTCGCAGGCCTCCAGGCAATTGTAACCGGTCTGCGTCAGCATCGCACAAACCATCTTTCGGACGGCAGGGGAGTCTTCCACCACAAGAATGGTGGCATTACGCCAATCCTCATCGCGATGCAGCATCTTCTCCCTCCAAACACTGTGACATTGCAAACGGCTCGCCAAAACTGGATGGCCCAAAAGGGCTATCCGGAAGAGCATGCCTTTAGCCTGCCCTGCCTGGTGGAATAGTGGGGCAGCTAAGGCAGGTGTTTCATGAAGTTTTCGCGGGCCGGCGCCTATCTAACCGGCGCCCCAGACGATCCTCCGTCCCCGTGGTATAATCGTTCTTCGGAAACATCAGGGAGATTTCTGTCTTATGGCACAAGTTTGCGAAGTTTGTGGCCGGGGCCCTCAGTTCGGCAACCGGATCAGTCACGCCCATAATGTAACCAAGCGCCGCTGGAACCTGAATTTGCAGTCGGTTCGCGCGCTGATCAACGGGGCCGGTCGCCGTATCCGGGTCTGCACATCCTGCATCCGCTCCGGCAAGGTTCAGAAGGTCGCGTAGCCCGGTTTCGGAAACACGGTCTGCATTCGGGGGCTGAGCCGGAACCGGCAGGCGAATCGCCAGCCCCGCCGCCTCTCGTTTCCTCCAGGAAAATCCAAGCTGCTAAGAATGCCGGAACCAGCATGTATTGTTGGTCACCGAGTGCAATAGCTGCACCCCCACTAGTCTAGCGTTCGTTTTCACACGGGACCGGCGTGGCCCCGCACTTGCTCCCTATTCCGCAGGTGCCCCGATGCTGGAACTCAAAGAGAATAGGACCGAACCGCAAATTTCCTGGAATCAACCCGATGAGCCGCAACTCTCGCCCCGATTCTTCGAGCGGCGCGAGGTCCGGATCGTGGGCTTCTCGGCCCTCGGTATATTCGGCGCGATCATCCTCATCTTCGGCTTCTTCTATGTGAAATTTGCGCGGATGATCGATCGCCGCCTGGCTGCGGGTGCGTTCTCCAACACGATCAGTATTTACACCCGGCCGCGTACCATTGGAGTGGGCGACGCACTTACGCCCGAAGAAGTTGTGTCGCGGCTGCGCCATAGCGGGTACTCTACTTCGCGCGCCAATCCGATGGGCTGGTACAACGTCAGACCCGAGGTGGTCGAGGTCTACCCTGGGCTGGACTCCTACACGGGTGGCCAACCCGTGGTTCTGGAATTCGCCAAAGGAAAGCTCGCCCGAATCCTTGCGGCCGGAGACCGCTCCGAGCGTCAGTCCTACGAACTGGAACCGCAGCTCATCACCAATCTCTCCCAACACCGGGAGGAGCGTCGCCACCTGATCCGTTTCGCGGAGATCCCTCCGGCCTTGGTCAACGCGGTCATCTCCGCCGAGGACAAACATTTCTTTCTCCATTCGGGCTTCGACTTCACTCGGATTATCAAGGCAGCCTACATGGACATGCGGTCCGGGCGCAAGGAGCAGGGCGCATCCACCCTGACCATGCAACTGGCGCGCGGAGTCTGGCTGGAACCCGAAAAGCGCTGGACGCGCAAGATGGAGGAGCTATTCATCACGATGCATCTGGAAGACAAGCTGACCAAGCAGCAGATCTTCGAAGACTATGCCAACGAAATCTACCTGGGGCGCCAGGGGACGTTCAGCATCGGCGGGTTCGGAGAAGCGGCCCGCGCCTACTTTGGGAAGGACGTGTCCCAACTCACGACCGCCGAAGCCGCACTCTTAGCCGGTATGGTGCAGCGGCCCAGCTATTACAACCCCGCGCGCTACCCGGAGCGCGCGCGAGACCGCCGCAACCGGGTCCTGGCCCTCATGCGGCGGAACGGCTATTTGAACGCGGAACAATACCGCCAGGCCGTGGGGTCACCGGTCACAATTACCGCGGAGCCATCCGACAGTGTGGGCTCTCAGTATTTCATCGACCTGATGAATGACGAACTGCAGACCCGGCTGGACTCGCGCGAGCAGCACGCCCGGTACATCTACACCACCATCGATCCCGACCTGCAGCAGGCGGCGCAAGATGCCGTGGACATCGGTATGAAGGCCGTGGATCGGCAACTGCACGGAAGGGAACACCCCAAGACTCCCCGTGATCCGCCGCAGGTGGCCCTGATCGCCCTTGACCCACGCACCGGCGAGATTAGAGCTCTGGTGGGCGGGCGCGACTATGGCGTCAGCCAGTTGAACCGCGTGCTGGCCATGCGCCAACCCGGATCTGCCTTTAAACCGTTTGTGTATGCGGCCGCACTTGACACGGCCATCCAAGGCGGCCGGCAGATCTTCACTCCGGCGAGCGTTCTGAGTGACACCCCGACCACCTTCACCTTTAACCACACGTCGTATCAACCAGGTAATTATGGCCATGAATTCATGGGAGACGTTACGCTGCGGACGGCTCTCGCCCATTCGCTCAATAATGTAACCGTGCAACTCGCTCAACTGGTCGGGTATGAAAAAGTAGTCGCGATGGCTCAGCGCGCCGGCCTGAACAAGGCGATTCAGGCGACGCCCTCGGTGGCTCTGGGGGCCTACGAAACGACGCCTCTCGAAATCGCGGGCGCCTACACCATGTTCGCCAACCAGGGGATGCACGTTACGCCGGCGACGATCTCACTGGCACGCGCGCCCGACGGCACGGTCCTCTACCAGCACCAGCCCGAGGGGCATGCGGCCCTGGACCCGCGCGTTGCCTACCTCATGGTGAGCATGATGCAGGAAGTGCTGCGTAGCGGCACCGGCGCTGCAGCGCGCTCCCTCGGCTTCACCCTGCCCGCCGCCGGGAAGACCGGAACCTCGCGCGACGGCTGGTTCGCCGGTTTCACCACGGAGTTGCTGTGCGTGGTCTGGGTGGGTTTCGACGATAACCGTGAGTTGAACCTGGACGGCGCGCGATCCGCCCTGCCGGTGTGGACCGAGTTCATGAAGCGCGCTGCCAAGATGCGTGAGTATCGTGACGCCAAAGCATTCCAGGCGCCTCAGGGAGTCGTGACGGCGAATATCTGCGCGGATTCCGGCCAGCGTGCCGGCGACGATTGTCCAGACAAGCGGTATGAAGTGTTCATCAGCGGCACTCAACCGGCGACCGAGTGCGAATTGCACGGCATCGGCGCGCACGGGGGCTTGGGAACTCCGCGATAGGGAGACGACCAGTAACTCATGCTGAATCAACATGATCGCGACCGAGCCGCGACCGTGAGGGAGCGGTCGCCAGGCCTCTAAATCCTTATTCGCGGGGCACGTCGAGGACCCGCCCTACCCTGCCAGGGAGTAGCGCTTCATCTTGTTGATCAGGCCTTGGCGGCTCAGCCCGAGTTGCCGGGCGGCCTGCTGCTGGTTGTTACGCGTGCCCTGCAGCGCCTCGGCGATCATGCGCTGTTCCAATTCGGCAACCGCCTTCTTGAGCGACTGGGCCTTCACCACCTTGGGTGGTGGCTGATCATGCCCAGGGGTGGGAATCCCTTCCCACAAGTCGTCTTCGGTAATCGCGGCCTGCCGCGAACACGCCGCCAGCCGCATCACTTCATTTCGTAACTGACGTATATTTCCGGGCCACGCGGCGCCTGACAAGTTACGGATCACGCCGGGCGAAAACTCCATCGGACTGCGGCCCGTCTCACGGCAATACTCCTTCAGAAAATGGTTGGCCAGCAGCGGAATCTCTTCGCGAATATCGCGCAGGGGAGGCATGTGAATGTGGATCACCTTGATGCGGTAATACAGGTCCTCGCGGAAATTGCCCTTGGCGATCTCAGACTCCAGGTCCTTATTGGTAGCGGCCAGCAGGCGGACGTCCACCGGCACCGGCGCCCGGCCCCCAACCCGCTCCACGACGCGCTCCTGCAACACTCTCAGGATCTTGGCCTGGGCGGTCAGGCTGAGGTCGCCGATCTCGTCCAGGAATAGCGTTCCGCCGTCGGCCTTCTGAAACTGGCCCACGCGCTGCGCCACTCCGGTGGCGACTCCCTTCTCGATCCCGAACAGTTCGCTCTCCAACAGCGTTTCGGGCAGGGCCGCGCAGTTCAGGGCCACGAACGGCCGGCGGGCGCGCGGGCTGGTGTAATGGACCGCCTTGGCCACCAGTTCCTTGCCCGTGCCGCTCTCGCCCGTGATCAGCACGCTTACCAGACTGTCGCGGATCCGCTCCACCAGCCGGACCACCTGTTGAATCTTCTGCCCCGTTCCGATAATGCCGTGCGTGGAATACTTGATTTCCACCTCCCGCCACAGGTGCGCGTTCTGCTCCACCAGTTCGTCCTGGCTGCGGCGGAGTTCTCCCACCAGTTGGGCAGTCTCGATCGCGATGGCCGCGTGCGAGGCCAGCGCCGCCAGCGATTCCTCGTCGCGCGTGGAAAACGCTCCGAACCGCTTATTTAAAGCTTCGAACGCACCAATGATCTCGCCCATCTGGTTCCTCACTGCCACGGCCAACACGTTACGGGTACGGTAGCCGGTCTGCCCGTCGATTCCGTCGTAAAACCGGCGGTCTTTATAAGCGTCCCGTACATTGATGGTGTCGCCAGTGAGCGCAACGTTTCCTGCGATTCCGAGGCTCGCCTCGAATCTGAGAATTTCCTCACTTCCGAGAGCGACCTTGGACCAAAGCTCGGTACGTTCCTCGTTCAGCAGGAAAATGCTGGCGCGGTCGCAATCCAGCAGATTGGTGGCTTCCCGCGCGATCAGGTCGAGCAGCGCCCCTAAGTCCCGCTCCGAGTTCATCTTCTGACAGATGGTCAGAATGGCGGCAAGTTTTTCATTCAACTCTGGCTGCGGCAGGGGTCCCATGGCGTTCCAGTCTACCGTATTGGTGTTCACGTGTCCACAAAGTTGACAACATGGACACACGATTTACGGCCGTCAAGATCGTGGACACACACGCACAGGTGACGGGCCATTGAAAATAAGAGTCTTAGGCGCTGGTGCGAGTTTGGTAAGGCAAATGCTATTAGAAGAGCGTGAGGTGAACAGCTTCCCCCTTCTCAGGAGGCTTGACTGAACAGGGTGCTCGGAGGACATCCGTTCTATCTTGTCGAAGGGGGGGCGCCTCCTCACAAGTTCGCACGCCACAATCAGCCTGCACCCGGAGGATCGCATC
>PMTT01000082.1 GCA_003167275.1 Bryobacterales bacterium
GACTGGGTCGCCAACCTGACCGCGCCACTCATTGCCGGCACAACCGAATACGCTCTAGGCGGCTCCTGCCTTGACCCCGCCGATCACACCTTGTGGGACCTGGCCTCCGCTCCCTTCTTCAGCATCAAGCTCGGCCCGGCGGAGCCCACAAAATCCTGCACCGCGCGGTCCATGGCCTTTACGCGCGCGCTCTGGGAGCGCATCGGGGGATTTCCCGAGGCCGTGCTCGTAGGCGAAGACACGCTCTTCGACTTCGACGCGCGGCGGCTCACGACCCCCGCATTCGTTGAGAACGCCAAGGCCCTCTACCACCCGCAGAACACCTTCCGCTCCGCAATGCACCAACTCGCCCGCTACGCCGTCAGCGACGGGATCCTTGGTGTGCGTTGGCCACGGCTGTTTCGCAATGCCGCGCGCTGCGCCGTGCATGTCCTGGCCATCGGCAGCCTGCCCTGGACTTACCTCCCGCTCCTGCTGGTCCTCGCAATGCAATGCTGGAACGCGTTTCATTATGACTTTCCCTTGCTCTGCCGGGCCGCGCCACGTGCCATTCCGGCCCGGTTTCTTTTCTCGGTGCTGGTTCCGTGGATTATCGCAGCCAACCAAATTCGGGGACTCGTGACCAGGAAAAATCCCACGAATCGCCAGAATCGGCAGTCCTGAACTAGGGCCTTTCAGCGCCAGCACGGTTGCCGGCTCTTATAGACTCACCGTAGTGCACCAGGAGGTTCGTTCATGTTGATCCGTGCTCGTGCGCCTTTACGGCTCGGCTTCGCCGGTGGTGGCACGGATGTCGTGCCGTTCTGCGATCTGTTTGGCGGCGCTGTTCTCAACGCCACGATTGACCTCTATGCCTACTGCACGATCGAGCCGGCGCCGGATGACAAAATCCATTTCGTCGCCGCCGATGTCGGCGAAACTGCCGTTTACGACTTGTCTGCCTCGGTGCCTGTCGATGGAGTGCTTGCGCTGCATAGCGGAGTGTACAACCGGGTTGTTGCCCAGTTTAACGACGGAAAGCCTCTCGCTGTGACCCTGACCACCAGCACCGATGCGCCTCCAGGCTCAGGCCTGGGTTCCTCGTCCACTTTGGTCGTGGTCATGGTGCAGGCGTTTAGCGAGTTCCTGAGTCTGCCGCTGGGCGAATATGACACGGCCTCGCTCGCCTGGCAGATCGAGCGTTGCGATCTTGGTCTTAGTGGCGGACGTCAGGACCAGTACGCCGCGGCTTTTGGCGGATTCAATTTCATGGAATTCTCGGGCGACGAGCGAACCATCGTGAACCCTTTGCGTATTCACCGCAACACCGTTTATGAGCTGGAGGCATCCTTAGTCATCTGCAACACCGGCATGCCCCGCGACTCCGACGCCATCATCCACGCCCAGTCTTCCAATGTTAAACAGGGGAACGAAGAATCGCTGGCGGCAACTCACAAATTGAAGCAGGAAGCAGTGCTCATGAAGGAGGCGCTGTTGCGCGGCCAGATTCGCCGATTTGCCGAAGTGCTGGAACAGGGTTGGCTTAGCAAGAAGAAAACCGCGCGCGAGGTGACCAACGAAAACCTGGAACGCATTTATCAATCGGCCATGGCCGGCGGCGCTTACTCCGGCAAAGTGTCGGGCGCCGGAGGGGGAGGGTTCATGATGTTTGTGGTCGACCCTGTCCGCCGCCCCGATGTGTTTCGTTTGCTGCGCTGCCAACAAGTCCAGCCCATGGCCGTGCAATTCACCGATCAAGGGGCCATCGCATGGAGACAGAGATGAGACAGTACATCCAAGACGAAGTTTTGAAGACCCAGTCAACGTTAGAGCGAATCGCATCCGACGAGGAAATCACCGCCTTGGTGGAGCAGATTGCCACCAGATGCTCGGCCGCCCTCCGGGCCGGCAAGAAGATCCTGTTCGCCGGAAATGGGGGAAGCGCCGCCGATGCTCAGCACCTGGCGGGTGAATTGGTCAGCCGTCTCAACTTCGACCGGCCTGGCTTGGCGGCGTTCGCATTGACCACCGATACGTCGGTGCTGACGGCGATCGGCAACGACTATGGATACGAGCGGCTTTTTGCCCGTCAATTGAACGCAGTGGGAGCGGCGGGCGACGTTTTCTTCGGGATCTCAACCTCGGGCCGTTCGCCGAACATCTTGCGCGCCCTCGAAGAAGGCCGGCGGAAGAATTTGATCACGGTGGGGCTTACAGGTCAAATCTCGACCGACATGCAGCCTCTGTGCGACTACTGTATCGCGGTGCCTTCTACCGAGACCCCCAAGATTCAAGAGGGGCACATCATCTTGGGCCACATCATCTGCGGCCTGATCGAACGGGAGATGTTCGGTGGTGACTGAGGCAATCATTTTGGCCGGCGGTCTCGGCACCCGGCTTCGAAGCGTCGTGCCGGATGCTCCGAAAGTAATGGCCAGCGTGGCCGGACAGCCGTTCCTTACGTACTTGCTGCAATTCCTGGAAGCGAATGGGTTGCGGCGTATCGTGCTCGCGGTCGGTTACCGGAGCGAGGCCATCCGTGAATTCTTTGGCTCGCGTTTCGGGGGCCTGGAGCTCGTGTATTCGGTGGAAGAGGAACCTTTGGGAACCGGCGGGGCGCTGCTTCGCGCGCTCCCGTATGTCGAAGGCGCGTCTACGTTCTTGCTCAACGGAGATACGTTTCTGCGCCTCGATTATAAGCATCTGGCGTCCCAGTTGGAAAACCATCACGAACCGGAGTTGGTGGTTGCCTTGCGGCGAGTCGCGGACGCGAGCCGCTACGGTGCGGCCATTGTCGCGGACGGCCGGATTCAAGGATTCACCGCTCGTGGAACACCCGCTCCCGGTTTGATCAACGCCGGCAGCTACCTGATCGCTCGAGATATCTTCCAGCGCTATCCGATGCCTGCGAAGTTTTCCTGGGAAGCGGATTTTCTGCAGGCTCGGGCGCCGGAAGTCCGGCCGATCGCCTTCGAATGCGACGTTCCCTTCATCGACATTGGCATACCCGAGGCACTCCAGGAAGCTCAGACGCTTATTCCGGAGTGGATGAACGCAACCGCATGAAGCAGACGAGCTCGTTCACGCCTTTCACCGATCCGCGCTTGACGGAGGATCTTCTCTGGCGCGACGTACGGGTGGAACGGTTTGCGCAGCCCGTGCCGGCCCTGTTCCTGGACCGCGACGGAGTGGTCATCGAAGAAAGGGAATATATCAGCAATCCCCAGCAAGTTGAATTGATGTCTGGAATACCGGAGTTGATCCGTGCCGCTAGAGCCCTG
>PMTT01000924.1 GCA_003167275.1 Bryobacterales bacterium
GACGGTCTTGCGACGCGGCGCCCACACGCGGAAGCTCACACCGCCTGGGGACAGGACTTCAGCGCCTATGGGGTATCGTCGTGTCATTTCCAAGTTTTTATGTGGTTGGGCAAGCTAAAGCATACCCCACAAGAGGGCGGTGCTCCGTGCCATCAGCTCGTGGAATGCTCCCGGTCCGATCACGGGCTTATCTTTCCTCTCGGGAGCCCCGGAGTCAAACAGGACTTCCCACGCGCTCCCTTCCTTGGGCATGTAGAAGCGGATCGGCTCATGATGCGGGTTTAGCAGGATCATGAAAGTCTCGTCCCGGATGGGCTCGCCAACGCCGTTGACATCGTCCAGCGTCCGCCCGTTCAGTTGCAGTCCAATGCACCGCACCCATCCCTGGTTCCACTCCTCGGGGTTCATTTCGAAACCGTCGGGCCGCAACCAGGTGATGTCCTGCTCGGTATGGCCGTTCACCTGGCGCTTCTCGGTTCCGGGGTCGATCGGGCGATCCTGGAAAAACTTTCGCCGGTGGAGGTTGGGATGCTGGCGGCGCATCTCCACGAGTCGCCGCGTGAATTCCAACAGCGAGCGCCGCCGGTCGTCCAGATTCCAATCGTGCCAACTGAGCGGGCTGTCCTGCGCATAGGCATTGTTATTCCCCTGCTGCGTGCGTCCGATCTCATCGCCGCCACAGATCATGGGGACACCCTGCGACGTCAGCAGCGTCAAAATGAAGTTCCGCTTCTGCCGTTCGCGCACTTCCAGGATTTCCGGATCGTCCGTTGCGCCTTCCGTGCCGTAATTCGAGGAGGAGTTATCGTTCGTACCATCGCGGTTTTCTTCGCCGTTGTCCTGGTTATGTTTCTGTTCGTAACTCACCAGGTCATGAAGCGTGAAGCCATCGTGGGCCGTAATGAAATTGACGCTGGCGGTAGGGTGGCGGCCGTCGCGCTGGTAGAGGTCGCTCGACCCGGTGAGCCGGTAGCCCAGCTCTTCGAGTTGTCCGTCGTCGCCCTTCCAATACCGGCGCACCACATCGCGGTACCGTCCGTTCCACTCCGCCCACAACGGCGGAAACTTCCCCACCTGGTAGCCGCCTTCGCCGACATCCCAGGGCTCCGCGATCAGTTTCACCTGCGAAATCACGGGGTCCTGATTGATGATATCGAAGAAGGCCGACAGGCGGTCCACCTCATGCAGTTCGCGCGCCAGCGCGGATGCCAGGTCGAAACGGAACCCGTCGACGTGCATTTCCTGCACCCAGTAGCGCAGGCTGTCCATGATCAGTTTGAGCACCTGCGGGTGCCGCACGTTGAGGGTGTTGCCGGTACCGGTGAAGTCCGTGTGGTAGCGGGGATTGTCGTTGACCAGCCGGTAGTAGGTCGAGTTGTCGATACCCCGGAAGCTGAGCGTGGGGCCCATCTGGTTGCCTTCGGCGGTGTGATTGTAGACCACATCCAGGATCACCTCGATGCCAACCCGATGCAGTGCCCTCACCATAGCTTTGAACTCGCCGATCTGCTCTCCGCCGCGGCCGGACGCGGAGTAACGCGCCGCCGGAGCGAAGAAGTTGATGGAGTTGTAGCCCCAGTAATTCCGCAGCCCATAGTCGAGCAGGCGTTTGTCGTCCACGAATTCGTGGACCGGCATCAGTTCCACAGCGGTGATCCCCAGTTTCTTCAGGTAATCGATGGCGACCGGGTGGGCGAGGCCCGCATAAGTGCCGCGCAGCTCTGGGGGAATCTCGGGGTGCGAGGCGGTAAAGCCCTTTACGTGCAACTCATAGAGGATGGAATCGTGCAGGTTAGTGAGCGGCGGACGGTCGCTCTCCCAGTCAAAATGCGACGTTGTGACTACGGATTTGGGCACCCCCAGGGCGTCATCGTCGCTGTCGCAAGAGAGGTCCTCGCGTGGATCGCCGAGGGAATAGCCGAATACCGGGGCGTCCCAATTCAATCCGCCGGCCAGCGCTCTGGCGTACGGGTCGATCAGCAATTTGGCCGGGTTGAAGCGCTCGCCGCGTTCGGGCTCATAGGGTCCGTGGACGCGATATCCGTACAACTGGCCGAGCTTCACTCCGGGCAAATAACAGTGCCAGACGTATCCGGTAGATTCCCGAATGGAGATTGACTCGCATTCCGCGGAATTGAGGTCTTCGAAGAGGCACAACTCCACCCCGGTGGCTTTCTCCGAGTAGAGCGAAAAGTTCACCCCCGTTCCATCCCAGGTGGCGCCTTGCGGGTAGGGTTTACCGGGCAATATGGTTCGCGGCATCGTATCTTCCTTTGAGGTTAGCAAGCTGCAATCCATTGGAAGGGCGTTTGTTTGGGAATTGTGTGTGGGGGCACAGAAGATTGAGGACAGGGACTGGCCGCAAGATCCGGGTGGAGGGCGGCTTCCAGACGCTAGAATAATAGATACAGCGGGGAACTCAAAGTGTCTGAGGCTCGACTCGTCCACATCCATCAAGCAGCGGTTCGGATGCAACTGGAAAAGATCCTGGCGCACGGTCTGTTCGCGCGCTCCGAACGCATGGGGCGTTTCCTGCGCGTGGCGGTGGAACGGGCACTCGATGGCCGGGCCGACGAGCTGAAGGAATACCTCATCGGCGTGGAGGTGTTCGACCGCAAGCAGTCGTACGATCCGCGCGTCGATCCCATCGTCCGGGTGGAAGCCCGCCGCCTGCGATCCAAACTCAAGGCATACTACGACGGCGAAGGCCGTTCCGATCCCATCGTCATCGAGTTCTTCCTCGGCAGCTATGCGCCCCACTTTCGGGAGATCGGTGAGGCTTCGTGGCCCGCCTCACGGGATGGAGTGGACGTTCCGCGAAGCATCTCTCAAGGCGTTCCGCAAGCTAAAGCATGCGCCACGACGGCCGTACTGCCGTTCCTCAATCTCAGCCCCAACCCGGAGAACGAATACTTCAGCGACGGACTGACGGAAGAGTTGATCCACGCCCTCACCAAGCTGCCCGGGATGCGCGTGGTGGCGTGGAACACTGCGGCGCAGTTGCGCGACCGCCAACAGGACATCCTGGCCATTCGCCAAAAGTTGAATGTGGACACGGTGCTCACCGGCAGCGTCCGCATGGCGGGGCCAAGCCTGCGCGTGAGGGCGCAACTCATCGACACGGAGACCGGCGTTTATCTGTGGTCGGAAACATACGATCGGCAGATGCAGGACGTCTTCGCGATTCAGGAGGAGATTGCGCTGGCCATCGTGCGGACCTTGCGCGTGCAGCTTTCGGGCGTGCGCGAAGACGCCCTGGGGCGTGGCCGGACCACCGTCAGTTCGTACGATTGGTACCTGAAGGGCCGCTACCTGTGGCATCAGCGCATCCCAGAGCACCTGAAGCAAAGCGTCCAGTGCTTCCAAAATGCGATTGCTGCCGACGGGAATTCCGCGCTGGCGTATGGCGGGCTGGCAGACGCCTACAGCCTGCTGGTGGATTACGGGCTGATGCACCCGGCGGAAGGCTTTCCGCAGGCCAAGCAGGCCGCGCAGCGGGCGATCGCGCTCGATCCGGAACTGGCCGAGCCGCACGCCTCCCTGGCATTCGTCCGGGGAATTTACGATTGGCAATGGGACGATGCGGAGTTGCTTTACCACCACGCCATCGCCCTCAACCCAGGCTATGCCACGGCGCATCACTGGCTGGGATGCGACCACTATGCGATGTTGGGCCGCCTGGACGAGGCGCTGGCGGAAGTCAGGATCGCGCAACAGCTCGACCCGCTTTCCAGCATCATTATGGAGGGCAACGCGTACGTCCTGATGCTGCGGCGCGAGTATCCGGCGGCCATCGCGGGGTATCGGGAGATCCTGACGCAGGACCCGTCCTTTTACAAGGCTTACACCTCGATGGGTAGGGCGTATGTGCAGATGGGCAATTATCCCGAGGCGCTCGCCATGCTAAAGAAAGGGCGTTCGCTGGCCGGGGACGTCCCGAGCATTTTGGGCGCGATGGGCCAGACTTATGCCCTTTTGGGCGACTTGCCGCGGGCGCGCGAATCGCTGCTCGATCTGGAGCGACTCTCGAAGGTCAAGTACGTCCCCACCGCCTGTTTTGCGGTGATTCATCTGGGGTTGGGAGAGACGGGGCGGGCCCTCGACTGGCTGGAAGAGGGGTGCAAACGGAGGGAGTCTCAACTTTCAGGAATCCGCGTGCACCCCATGTACGACCCCTTGCGCGCCGAGCCGCGATTTCGGGGGCTATTGAGTCGGTTGGGTATGCTTTAGCTTGCCCAGCGGAAAGAAATTAGCCGCAGATGAACACCGATGAACACAGATAAAAAACAAAAGAGCCATCCGTTTTTCACCGGTGTTTATCTGTGTTCATCGGTGGCTGATTTTTCTCGCCTTCTTACGGTAGTAGCTCGGCTTTGCGGCTAGTTTGCAGTCTGGCGTAGTTCGATTGGGCACGGAGCAGGACCGGGTCGTCCGGACGCAGAGCCTTCTGCAAACTGGCCAGCGTGCAGCGGCCCAGCTTTTCCGATTCGGTGTAGCGGCGTTCCGCGCGCAGAACCTCGGCCAGTTCGTTGCGTGCCGCGAGCGTCCGTGGATCGTTCTTGCCGAACGTCTGTTCCAGGATTTCGGCGGCGCGGCTGTACAGTGACTCGGCGCCGGTCTCGCGCCCTCGCTCGTGGTAGAACGCGCCGAGGTTCATGAGCCCTTGGGCGACATAGGGGTGCGAAGGGCCCAGCGCATCCTCCCAGACGCCGATGGCGAGGCGATAGTCCTTCTCGGCCTCCAGGTATTTGGCTTGGAATCGGCAAGCTTGCGCAAGATTGTTCCAGGCTGCCGCGATGGCCGGGTGTCCCACCGGCAAGGCCAGGCTCGCAAAATGCAGCGCCTGCGCGGCCAACGCTTCCGCCAGCGCGAAGTCGCCGCGTGCGATCGCGGCCGTCGACAGGCCATTATAGGCGGTCACGGCGATCGGGCCATCAGCGGAATTCAGAGCGTCATTCAGAATTCGCTCGGCTTCCGGGTATCTCCGCTGTTGCAGGTAAATCGACGCCAGGATCAGCCGCGGGCCTTGCCGCTCGGGGCCTGGGACGTCGGACCGCTTCTCGATCAGCCCGTCGGCGCGCAGTGCGAAGGACTCGGCTTTAGGGAGATCTCCCGCGGAACGATACAAGGCGGCCAGGTTGAAGAGTGCGCGCTCCACCTCACGGGTGTCGGCGCCGGTGGCCTCCAGTTCGTGCAGGGACACAGTCAAGACCGGCTCGGCCTCGCGGTAGTGGCCCGTGGCGCGCAGCAGGGCCCCCAGGTTTCGCCGGTCGATGGCGAGATCTTGCGCGGCGTCCGGTCCGAGCCGGCTCCAGGCGTCCACAGCCTCGCGATACAGCGGTTCGGCCTCGGTATAGTGGGCCGCGTCGTACAACTGCCGCGCGCGGCCGCTCAAGTCCTGTGCGGCGTCCCGGTCACGGCCTTGCGCCACAGCGGCTGCAAACATGAATCCCAAAAATGCGATCATCGATTCCCTCTCCTGGTATCAGAGTGCGGCTCGGCGGCAGGGGGAAAGGAGTATGGAGCGGTTATCTTACGGTAAGGCCGGTGGCGCAGGCAGGGCAGCCAGGCGAACGCTGCTGAGCAACAAGCCGACCAGGGGGTCGGCTGCGGACCAGGGAGCCCGCCCCACCGAATGCCATACTGAAAGCAATGAGCGCGACACACTTGTTTACTCCGCTGAAGATGCGCGATGTGACTCTCCGCAATCGGATCGCGGTCTCGCCGATGTGCCAGTATTCGTGCGACGACGGGTTTACGAACGACTGGCACCTGGTGCATCTGGGCAGCCGCGCGGTCGGCGGCGCGGGCCTGGTGATGGTGGAAGCCACCGCGGTGGAAGCGCGCGGGCGCATCTCGCCATCCGATTCGGGGATCTGGAAGGACGAACATATCCCATCCCTGGCGCGCATCGCCGCGTTTTTGCGGGAGCAAGGTGCGGTGGCTGGAATCCAGTTGGCCCATGCGGGGCGCAAGGCCAGCGTGCGGCGCCCGTGGGAAGGCGGCGGCGCGATTCCCGAAGACTCGGGTGGATGGCAGACGGTCGCTCCCAGCCCGGTTCCGTTCCAGCCGGAGGATCCGGCGCCCACGGAGTTGTCGAAGGTCGAGATTAGGTCGATGGTGGCGGCGTTCGTGGCCGCGGCGGAGCGCGCCGTGCAGGCGGGTTTCCAGGTGGTCGAAATTCACGCCGCGCATGGGTACCTGATCCACCAGTTCCTGTCGCCCTTGAGCAACCGGCGCACCGACGAATACGGCGGGAGTTTTGATAACCGCATCCGGCTTGCACTGGAAGTGGTGGAGGCGGTGCGGCGAGCGTGGCCTGGGAATCTCCCACTCTTTCTGCGGATCTCGGCTACCGATTGGGTGGAGGGAGGCTGGACCGCGGATGAATCGGTGAACCTGGCGATGCGTGCGCGGGATCTTGGAGTGGATCTGGTGGACTGCTCGTCGGGCGGCTCGTCGCTGCAACAGAAGATCCCGCTGGAGCCTGGGTATCAGGTACCGTTCGCCGATCGGATCCGGCGCGAAGCGGGCATTCTGACCGCGGCGGTGGGGTTGATCACGACTCCTGAGCAGGCGGACGAGATTGTGCGGTCGGGGAAGGCGGACCTGGTGCTGCTGGCTCGCGAGTTCCTGCGGGACGCGTACTTTCCGCTGCATGCGGCTAAGAAGTTGGGGGCGGAGATCAAGGCGCCAGTGCAGTACGGGCGGGCTTGGTGAGCCCCGACCGAAAACGCGCGACTACGTGCGCTGAAGAAGCAAGAAGAACACAGGCAAGAATGCCCGTGTTACAGGAGTTTTTCCAGGGTCTTTCGGACCGTCGCTTCTACAATTCGTGTGCCTTCCGCGGTGGGGTGCAGGCCGTCCTTCTGCATCAGTTGCGCGTTCCCGCCCACACCCTCCAGCAGGAATGGGATCAACGTCAGTTTGTACTTCGCCGCCAGGTCGCGGTACATCTTGTCGAACTGCTGGATGTAGTTCGGGCCATAGTTCGGTGGTAGCGTAATCCCAGCCAGCACCACCTTCACGCCGGCCTTTTGAAACGCTTCGATCATCTGTGCCAGGTTGGCTTCGGCGCCGGCGACCGGCTGGCCGCGCAGGCCGTCGTTGGCGCCCAACTCCAGCAGCACGATGGCGGGCTTTTCCGCCAGCACCAGGGACATGCGCTCCAGGCCGTCCTGCGTGGTATCGCCGCTAATTCCCATATTCGCCACGCGATACCGTTGGCCGCGAGAGTCCAAATCCTGCTGCAGCAGATCGGGGAAACTCTGGCCTGGGTCCAATCCCTGACCGGCGGTCAGGCTGTCGCCGAAACAGACGATCACCGGCCGGCCGTCGGGCGCCGCGGTCGCCGGTTTGGGCACCCCGGCAGGAGGCTGATTCGCTGATAGCGCGGCCCCTGGGCCGACCGCGCGCGCACCGAGACCGTAATCACTCTCCCGGCAGCCCGGCTGGCAGCAGCAACACAACACGA
>PMTT01000205.1 GCA_003167275.1 Bryobacterales bacterium
ACAATCGCAACCGAGCCGCGACCTTAAGGGAGCGTTTGCCCGCTTGAACCGCGAAATCCCCCAAAATGGTTCCGCACCCCAGCGGTCAGACGCGCTTTAGCCCCGGGGCATCGGTTGGAACAGCGAAAACACGGCGCCTTGCGGGTCGGCGACTACTGCCATGCGGCCGACACCCTCCAGGGTCATCGGTTCCATGTACAGCCTGCCGCCCAACTCCTTGGCTGTGGCGGCCGAGGCGTCGCAGTTTTCCACCAGGAAGTACAGCAGCCAGTGCGGAGGCGCGTTGGGATCGCGCTGCGCGGCGGCCGGAATTCCACCGATCATTTGTTTGCCGTTCTGGATGTGCAGGTACCCGGAAGTGTCGTGCTCTCCGGGAAGCACTTGCCAGCCGAACAGCGTCCGGTAGAAGGCGGCGGCGGTTTCCTGGTCGGGCGTGCTACAGTCCGCCCAGCATAGCGTGCCCGGAACGCCCGCGATGCCGATGCCCTTGTTCGTATTCTCCTGCCAGATGCTGAAGGTGGCTCCCGTGGGATCCTGCAGCACGGCCATTCTCCCGAAGTCGAAGACGTCGAACGGCGCCACGACTACCTTACCGCCGGCCTCGGCGGCTTTGGCAGCGCTCGCATCGGCGCTGGCCGTCGCCACGTAGAGCATCCAGTGCGGAGGAACGCCCTGCGCCTTCATCTGGGCATCCATCCCGTAACATCCGCCGGTGTCTCGCCCATCCAGCCGGAAGATCACGTAGGCCGCTTCGGGCCCCATTGGAAACTCTGCCACGTCCCATCCGAACAGCGGCTGGTAGAACTGTTTGGAGGCTTTCTGGTCAGGTGACGCGAGCTCGATCCAGGTGAAGGATCCAGGGGGATTGTGGTCGATATGTGCCATCAGCGGCAGTATACCAGACGATTGTGTCAAGAAGCTGTCAGCGATCAGCCGTCAGAGATCGGCTAACACGTGCGGGTGAAGCTGGGTGAAGCTGACCGCTGATCGCTGATCGCTTCTTCCTTACGTTTAAGATAGTGAGATGCCCGTCACGCTCGCCCAGGTGGAAGAAGCCCGCCGCAACATCGCCCCGATCGCCTTGCGGACTCCGCTCGTCGCCCTCAACGCCGAAGCTCCCGCGGCAATCCATCTGAAGCTCGAAAACCTCCAGCCGATCGGATCGTTCAAGATCCGCGGCGCCGCGAATGTCATGGCGCGCACTCCGCGCCAAAAACTAGAGCGGGGCGTGCTGACCGCCTCGGCCGGCAACATGGCGCAAGGCGTGGCATTCTGCGCGCGACGCCTGGGCATTCCCGCGACCATTGTGGCGCCCGATACCGCTCCGCAAACCAAGATCCGCGCCGTGGAGCGCATGGGGGGACGGGTGATCCAGGTGCCTTTCGCGGACTGGTGGCGGACCTTCGAGACGCGCACCTATCCCGGAGTGGACGCGACCTTCATCCACGCCTTTGACGACCTGGATGTCATGGCCGGCAATGGCACCATCGCCCTGGAGTTGCTGGAGGACTTGCCCGATCTGGACGCGGTGGTAATCCCCTGGGGCGGTGGCGGCCTGTCGTGCGGGATCGCCGCCGTGCTGCGCAAACTCGCCCCGCGGGTGCGGGTCTTCGCCGCCGAGATCGAGACCGCCGCTCCGCTGGCCGCGTCCATGGCCGCGGGCGAGCCTCGGACGGTGGATTACACACCGTCGTTTGTGGACGGCATCGGCAGCAAAGTAGTCTTCCGCAACATGTTCGAGTTGGCGGAGGAATTGTTAGATGGCTCCCTGGTGGTGACGCTGCAAGAGGCCGCCGCCGCGATGAAGCTGGTGGCCGAGCGCAATCGGGTGATCATCGAAGGCGCCAGCGCCTGTGCGGTGGCGGCCGCGATGTCCGGCCGCGCAGGCGGAGGCAAGGTCGTAGCGATCGTCTCCGGAGGAAACATCGACCTGAGTAAGTTCGCCCAATTGTGTGCGTAACACGGGCATTCTTGCTTGTGTTGGTTTTGACTTTGGTCTTGGCTTTGGCCCTGTCGGCAGCCTCTACCGCAACGCCACCGTCTTCCCCGTCCGCACCGATTCGCGCGCGGCGTCCAGGATCTCGATCACGATCACGTTGTTCTCGAGCGAGCTCAAACCCGTGGGCTTGATTTTCCCGCGCGCGACGGCGGTCAGGTACGAAATCGAGTCCCGTTCATCGGGCGGCAGTTCGGCGGGAGTGCGCGCCTCTTCGACGGTCCGGTCGCCCGGGAGGTGGACCTTCAACCCGTTCCCTCCAGTCGCGATGGCGTAGGCGCGCTCCCCGTACACCTCAAAATCCTTGCGGGCGAAGGGCCAGTTCCACGATGCCTGAATGATGCCCTGCGCCTTGGGATACTCCACCAGGATCGTCGCTTCATCGTCCACGTGGGCATAGATCTCGGGCTTGTTGGTCTGCGCGAGGGCGGTGACTTTCAACGGCCGCTGGTTGTCCATCAGCCAGGTCATGAGGTTCGCGCCATAGCAGCCGAAATCGAACAGCGCGCCGGCGCCGTTCTTCACCGGATCGGTCAGCCACGCCAGGAATTCCGGCTGGACATGGATCTCCTTGGGGCCCTGGTGTCCATCCATCGCCACCATCTTGCGGATCTCGCCGCCCACCTTCTGCTCCTTCATGAGCTTCCAGATCTCGCCGTGGCTGCGATACCAGGTGGTCTCGTAGTTCACGATCACCGCGATGCCGCCGCGCGCCGCCGCCTGCTGAATGGCGTGCGCCTGCTTCATATCCACCGCCAGCGGTTTCTCCATCATCACCGGGATGTGGCGCAGCGCGCAGGCTTCCACCACCATGGCGTGATCGAAGGTGTTGGTGAAGGTGGCCACNNCCCACCAACTGGACGTCCTTCCGGCGCAGTGCGTTAGCCAGGAATCCCGAGACGTGTCCGTGAGCCAGGCCGGCAATGGCCAGCCGCAGCGGCTTCCCCCCGGCGCCGTCCGCCGATTGGGCGCCGGCGGCGAGCGGAAGGGCCATACAAAGGCAAAGCAATGAGCGGGTCATGATCTTCACTTGCATCATATCCCCATTCA
>PMTT01000916.1 GCA_003167275.1 Bryobacterales bacterium
GGGGCGGGGAAGTCCACCACGATTCGCATGCTCACGGGACTGATTCCCTCCGACGGCGGATCGATCGAAATCCTGGGGCTCAAGTTGCCGGAGCAGGAACTCGCCATCAAGCAGCGCATCGGCCTGGTGCCCGACGAGTCGCTGCTCTTCGACCGCCTCTCAGGCGCGGAGTTCCTGGAATTCGTCGGCCGCATGTATGGCCTGGAGCGCCCCACCGCCATCCAGCGCGCGCACGACCTGCTCGACCTGTTTCAACTCCAGGTGGATCGCAAAATGATCGGTGAGTATTCCAAGGGTATGCGCAAGCGCGTTGCCATGGCGGCATCCCTCATTCATCACCCCGACCTCTTCCTCATGGACGAGCCCTTCGAAGGTGTGGACGCCGTGGGAGCGCGCCTCATGAAGGACATCCTGATCGACCAGGTGAAGCGCGGCGCCACCATCTTTCTCACCTCGCACGTGCTCGAAGTCGTGGAGCGCCTCTGCGATCGCGTGGCCATCATCAATAACGGCAAGATCGTCACCAGCGGCACGCTCGAGGAGTTGCGCGCCGGCGGGGAATCGCTCGAAGACGCGTTCGTCCGCATCGTCGGCGCAGGGCAGCCCATGGAGCGGCTGGGCTGGCTATGATCGGCGCGATTATACGAGCCCAACTGCTGAGCATGCGCATCGGCGCGCGCCGCGGGGCCATCTTCAGCGCCATCACCGGCGGCATCTGGTATAGCATCTGGTGCGCGGTCGCCGTGACGGCCTACGTCCTTGGGTGGACTACGCCAGCCGGCGACCTCGAACGCTACCTGCCTCTCGGTTTTCTCGCGGTCTGTGCGTATTGGCAGTTGATCCCGGTGATTTCGGCGAGTATGGGCGCCGGGCTCGACCTGCGCAAAATGCTGGTCTACCCGGTTCCTCACGACAAGCTGTTTCTGGTGGAGATTCTGCTCCGCCTCACCACCGGAGCGGAGATGGTGCTGGTCCTTGCCGGCGGGACCATCGGTCTGTGGCGCAACCCGGCTGTGGGAGGGTGGGCTGGGCGGCCCCGGATTCTGCTCGCCGTGCTGGTCTTCATTCTGTTCAACCTGCTGCTGGCCTCCGGAATGCGCAGCCTGCTGGAGCGCTTGCTGACCAGGCGCAAGGTGCGCGAGGTGCTGAGTTTTTTCCTGCTGATGCTCTATGTGGTCCCGCGCGCCCTGATCCAAACCGGCTCCGGCCCGAAATCGCTCGGCCCTTTCAGCGGCGTTTGGCAGACGGTCGGCCTGCCCTGGACGGCCGCGGCGCGCGCTGGGGTGCCGGCGCCAGGCGAGTCCGGACTGTTGGCGTTGCTCTCCCTTTGCGCCTGGGTGCTTGCGGCGCTGTGGTTCGGCCGGCTCCAGTTCGAGCGCAATCTGCATTACGACTCCGTGGCGGCGCAGGCCACTCCCATGCGCGCGGTCGGTCCGCAGCGCCAGGCGTGGACTGAGCGCTTCTACCGTTGGCCTTCGCTGCTGTGGCGCGATCCCCTGGCCGGGATCGTTGAAAAGGAGCTCCGCTCCCTGGCCCGGACGCCCCGTTTCCGTATGGTGTTCGTCATGGGCTTCACGTTCGGCCTGATGGTGTGGTTCCCCATGATCATGGGCAAGCACGCAAGCCACTCCGGCCAGGGCTCGCAGTACTTCCTGATCGCGGTCTGCGTCTATTCGCTGACGCTGCTCGGCCAGGTGTCTTACTGGAACTGCTTCGGGTTCGACCGCTCCGCCGCGGTGCTCTATTTCGTGGCGCCGCAGCCGATCTCCCAGGTGCTCCTCGGGAAGAATATCGCCTCGATGTTCTTCATTTACCTGGAGGTGCTGATCCTCACCGGCGTGACGGTGGCGTTGGGCCTCAGCGGCGGTTGGCCCCTGGTAGTAGAAACGCTGCTGGTAGTGGGGATCTGCGCGGTTTACATGCTGGCGCTCGGCAACATCAGTTCGGTGCAGTATCCGCGCGCGCTGAGCCCCGAGCGCGTTTCCCAGGGCGGAGCTTCCGGCCGTTTCCAGGGACTGATTTTCATCCTGTACCCGTTGGCGCTGCTACCGGTTTTTCTGGCATATATGGCGCGCTACGCCTTCAATAGCGAGGTCGTGTTCATCGTGGTGATGGCGGCTGCGGCGATGATCGGCGGCGTGCTTTACCGGCAGGCGATGGAATCGTCGGTCCGCACCGCCGTGAAGCGGCGGGAGGAGATCCTGCGGGAGTTGTCCAAAGGCGATGGCCCAGTGACCGCCGAGTAGTGCCTTCACGCTGAAGCATTGGACTCTGAAGCATTGTGGGGCAGCTTTTGAAGCTGCGGCGGATTTCTAATCCGCCTGCTGGCGCCGTGCGTCTGGTTAGACTATAGTGCCGCCACATCCAGGCGAAGGGGTGAAAAACCGCGGTCGAGCCGAGGAACGCCGATAAGCCCACCCTGCGCTTATCGGAGTTCCCCGCTTCACTCTTACGACTGTTTGCCGGACGTCATGCCCGACATCATCGCCTGGAAACCGGCATAGGCTTCCGGTCCCTGCGATTCCATCCACTTGATGTAGGCATTCCCGACGGTCTCCAGATTGCGGAAGCTGGCCGGGTTCTTGAACATGGCGCGCATTTCCGGAACCAGCCCGCGCATCCGCTCCCAGACCATCAGCATTTCTCCGCCGGACTGGAACAGCAGATCCTGATTCAGCACTCCGGAGGTGACGAAGGAGGCCACTGTTTCCCAGTAGCTCACCACCATGCGCATGTACGCACTTTCCGGGCTTCCGGGGGGCGCGATACGCATCATGTCTGCGACGCTCGCAGGGTTGAAGTTCCTGGAAAACCACTCACGGGCCTGGCGCAGTTTCTCTTCGCGGCGTAGTTCATAAAGCCGCAGGATCAGGTTGGCATCATCATATGTTGCTTGAGTAGGCATGAGCCGATTATACCGGACGTCCCTTCGGAGTTTAGTGGGGCGGACCCCCTGGTCCGCGGCCGACGCCCTCGTCGGCCTGTCGGGACAAAGCAAGAGCCGGACCAGGGGGTCCGGCGCGGACGAGGGCGTCCGCCCCACTGCTGCCTTTGGTGAGGCGGGCGGTCGCCGCCTGCCCAGCGATGTCCCTCGCCCG
>PMTT01000380.1 GCA_003167275.1 Bryobacterales bacterium
CGGGGCCCATCATTCCGGTGCCGATTACGGCCGCCTTTGTGAATTCCATACCAGGCATTCTAGTTCAACCAGGAGCGCTTTGTGCAAAAAGGTCTTGCCATTCCGGGGAGTTGACTGGAACAATAAGGGGTTAATCTATGCGCATACGCGTGCTGGGTATCGTGCTGGCCGGCGGTAAGGGAACCCGCCTTCATCCACTCACCAGGGAGCGGGCCAAACCGGCCGTTCCTTTTGGGGGTAAGTATCGGATCATCGATTTCGTCTTGAGCAATTTCATTAACTCGGGGATCTACTCCGTGTATGTGCTGACCCAATTCCGGAGCCAGTCGCTGTTGCAACACCTCAGCGAAGGGTGGCAATTCGGCAGCCTGCTCAAGACCCAGTTCGTGATTCCGGTCCCGGCGCAGATGCGCTCGGCCGGGGAAACCTGGTACCAGGGAACGGCGGACGCCATTTTCCAGAACATCAACCTGGTGGAACAGTCCGATCCGCACGTGGTGGCGATATTCGGCGGCGATCACATCTACCGCATGAACATCACCAACATGATCGAGTACCACGTGCAAAAGAGCGCCGAGGTCACCGTGGCGGCCATCCCCGTGCACCGCAAGCAGGCCCACGAATTCGGCGTGATCGAGGCGTCCGACGACGGGCACATCCTGGGGTTCCACGAAAAGAACCCCGAAGCCCCCACCATGCCGGGCGATTCCGACCGGGTGTATGCCTCCATGGGCAACTACATCTTTTCCACCCGTACGCTGCTCCGCCTGCTGCACGACGATGCGGCGGACGAGAACAGCAGCCACGATTTCGGCCGCGATATCCTCCCGAGGCTGGCCGGAAAGAGCTCGATGTACGCCTACGACTTTCAGACCAACCGGATCCCCGGCGAGCCGCTCGACGCGGCGCCCTACTGGCGAGATGTGGGGACCATCGACTCCTATTACGACGCCAACATGGACCTGCGCTTTGTGGCCCCGGCCCTGAATCTCTACAACCGCCAGTGGCCCGTGCGGACCACCAGTTACCCGGATCCGCCGGCCAAGTTCACGTTCGACGAAGAGAACCGCCGCGGCCAGGCCATCGACACGATCGTCTCCGGCGGCTGCATTCTCTCCGGCGGTATGGTGCGGAATTCGGTGCTGGGGCGCGGGGTGCGCGTGCATTCCGGGGCGGTGGTGGAGGATTGCGTGATCCTCGACAACTGCGATATCGGCCGCCGGGCCAAGGTCCGCCGAGCGATTCTGGATAAGAATGTAAGGGTACCCGAGGATGCCGCGATCGGCTGGGACCTGGATCGCGACCGCCTCCACCACCATGTGACCGAGAGCGGCATTGTGGTAGTGGGCGGCAATCGCACGGGAGTCGATATCACGGACCTGGTGGTGTGATCGAGGTGGGGTATGCTTTAGCTTGCCGAGTTCTTTTTGTTTCGGGGCAAGCTAAAGCATACCCTACGCTTTCGTAGCCCAATGGAACAGCACGTTCTCGCGTGGATTACGCAGTACGGCTACGTGGCGATCTTCTGCCTCCTGGTTCTCGGCATTGTGGGGTTGCCGGTGCCGGATGAAACACTGCTCACTTTTACTGGCTACCTGGTCTTCAAACAACACCTGACGCTGCCGCTGGCGTTCGCGGCGACGCTCGGGGGCAGCGCTTCGGGCATCACCATCAGCTACTGGCTNNCATTCGGGAAGAGCACGTCAACCAAGCCCACGCCTTTTTTGAACGCGCCGGGCACTGGAGCCTTACCTTCGGCTACTTTGTGCCGGGGGTTCGCCATTTCACGGCTTATGCCGCGGGGATCGCCGGCCTGGAGGCCCCGACGTTCGGGCTGTTCGCTTACAGCGGCGCGGTCCTGTGGGTGAGCGCTTTCCTGGCGCTGGGATATTTCCTGGGCGACCGCTGGGAGGCCGTCGAGAAGGAGATTCACCATTACCTGCTGGCCGTCTCCATCGGGGCGGCTCTGGTGGTGGCCGCGTACCTGGTGTGGCGATGGCGGCGGAGACCGCCTGCCGCACAGCAACGCTAACTCTCCCGCAGCAACGCTTTGGGATCGCGCCCCGTCGCCATCCAGGCTGGATACAGCGCGGCCGCCAGCGACACCAGGAAGAGAAACCCAAGCACCGACCCGAGTATCGCCGGATCGCGCGGCGAAACGCCATACAGCAACTCCGACGCCAGCCTTCCCACCCCGATTGCGCAGCCCACGCCAACAGCTTCACCGCCCACAACCAACGCCAGCACCAGCGCAACCGTTTCGCGGACCAGCCTCGACCGCCTCGCGCCGATCGCCGTCTTGATGGCGATCTCGCGCTCCCGTTGCGCCACACTTTCGGCGATCGTGCTGTAGACGCCGGTGGCCGCCAGGATCGCCGCGCACACCCCGAACCAGAGCAGCAGAATCATGTTGAACCGGTGCCGTGCCGTGTTGCGATCGATCAATTCCCCAATGGTGGCGACCCCCGCAATCGCCTGGCTGGGATCGATCGCGCGCAACGTGCGCCGCACCAGCGTCAGGAGTTCCTCCGCTGGACGCGCCCCGCGGATCACTACGTAGGGTGTTCCCGGACCCGCCTGCAACCACGGCACGAAGACATCCGCACCCGCCTGAGTCACGCTTCGGTATCGGGCATCCGCACAGACGCCAATCACCTTGAGCCAGGATTCGTCGCCTCCGAGCCGTACGCGGTGTCCCACCGGATCGTAGCCGGCCTGGCGAATCCTCTGCGCCAGCGACCGGTTGACGATCACGACGCCTTCTCCGTTCTCCGCATCGTGATCGTTGAAGTCGCGCCCTTCGAGCAGCGCCGTCCCGACCGTTTGGAAATAGCCCGGAGTGACCACTTCGTAGTTGGCCTTGGGAAGTTCGCGATCCAGTGCAGCGCCGGATTCGAACTCGAACTGATACGACCGGTCCCATCCGATGGGACCTTCCAACGGCCGGACCAGGACCGCCGCTGCCGATGTGACACCAGGCGCCTCGCGGAGGCGGTCCAGGAGCCGCGCATAGAACGCGCGCCGCGACTGGGAAGTGATAGCCTGGCCCGAAAAGAGGCCCGGTCCGCGCAGTGCCAGATTCATGGACAGCGCGTCGCGATTCGCGAAGCCTATGTCCGCGGTCATCATCGAGTGGTAGCTCGCCACCAGGAACGTGGCCATGACAAGCAGCACCACCGTAACCGCGGCCTGCGCCAGAATGAAGGCGCTTTGCGCTCTCCTGCCGTTGCGTGAAATCGAACCCCGGCCGCCTTCCCGGAGTGCCGCCTCGATGCTGGTGCGCGTGGCAAACCAACCGGGCAAGACCGAGCACGCGATGGACGCCAGCGTTGCCGCCCCCGCGGCCACCAGGAAGCTTCCCAAATGAAGCCCCGCATCCGACAGCCTCGGAATATCGGCAGGCGACCACCGCACCAGGAACTGGATCGTGAGTTGAGCGATCCACAGCCCTGCTGCCGCGGCGATCAGGCCGGCCACGATGCCTTCGGCGGCGAACTGCATCAGGATCTGTGCGCGCCCGGCTCCCAGGGCGGCGCGTGTGGCGATCTCCTGCCGCCGCGACAGAGTGCGCGACAGGAATAGGTTGCTGGCGCTGATGGTGGAGGCAATCAACAGAAGGAAAGAGGCTGCCAGCATGATCCACAGATGCAGCCGCGCCGAGCCGACCCAGTATTCGGTGAGCGGCGTCACCACCCCCTGTTGCGATCGCGAGTAGGCCTCCGGATGGTCGCGGGCGAGCCTGGTGAAGAGCGCATTCACTTGCGAGGCGATGCCGTCGCGGGGCCGCCCGGGCTTGATCCGCGCAATCGCCTGCAGAAACGTGGCGCCGCGGCGCTCCACCACTCTGGGGTCGACCCCGAGGGGAACCCAGAGTCCCGCCCCGCGCGGGAATTCCACTCCGGGCGCCATCACGCCGATCACGGTGTAGCCTTGGCCGTTGAGCCTGATCATCTGCCCGAGGATGTGCGCGTCCGCTCCCAGTTGTTCGCGCCAGACACGATCGGAAACCACCACCACCGGCGCCGCGCCCACCTGCTCATCGGAACTGTTGAAGTCGCGGCCCATCGCGGGAGTGACACCCAGCACGCGAAAGAAGTCGTGCGACACGGGCGCGCTCTCCACTTGCACCGGGTCGGCCGTGCCCGATTGAATCACCTTGCCATATCCGTAAAGACTGGTGGGCAGTAAGGCGACGTATTGGAAATCCTGGATGTTCTCCTGGAGATCCCGCAGTTCGGGATACGCCAGTTCCTCGATCTGCAAACCCGTAGGCGGGTCCTTCTTCCAGATCACCTCGATCGATTCCTGATCCGGAAACGGCAACGGCCGCAATAGGACCGCGTCGACCAGCGAGAACATCGCCACGCTCATCCCGATCCCCAGCGCCAGGATCGCCATGGCGGAAAGATACGCTCCGCGATGGCGGGCGAGTGTGCGGAAGGCAAACCGCAAGTTTCGGGCGCCGGAATCGAGAGGGCCAAGTGGATTCATGTTGGGACTGCAAGCCATGGTACCAACCCAGTTGTGGCACAGGTATTCTTGCCTGTGCCACGCCCCCACATCGCGCTAAACTGAGCCTTCACCAGGAGCCATTCCGATGACCAAGCGTCTCACTCTCTCCCTTGCCTCGCTCTCTTCTCTGGCCCTTGTCCTGTTGGCCCAACCCGCAGGCAACGAGCCCTACCTGAATCCCGACCTCCCCGCCGAGAAGCGCGCCGCCGATCTCGTCGCCCGCATGACCCTCGAGGAAAAGGTCCTCCAGATGCAGAATTCCGCGCCCGCTATCCAGCGCCTCGGAATCCCCGCCTACGACTGGTGGAACGAGGCCCTGCACGGCGTGGCCCGCGCCGGCCAGGCCACTGTCTTCCCACAGGCCATCGGCCTCGCCGCTACCTGGGACACCGACCTGATGCATCGCGTGGCCGACACCATCTCCACCGAAGCCCGGGCCAAATACAACGAAGCCATCCGCCTCAACGATCACAGCCGCTATCACGGGCTGACCTTCTGGTCGCCTAACATCAACATCTTTCGCGACCCGCGCTGGGGCCGCGGCCAGGAGACCTATGGCGAAGATCCCTATCTCACCGGCCGTCTCGCGGTGGCTTTCATCCAGGGCATGCAGGGCACCGATCCCCACTATTTCAAGGTGATCGCCACGGCCAAGCACTACGCCGTCCACAGCGGCCCCGAGCCGTCGCGCCACCAGTTCGACGTCCACCCGAGCGAACGCGACCTACAGGATACCTACCTGCCCGCCTTCAAAGCCGCCATCGTGGAAGGTAAGGCCGACTCCGTGATGTGCGCCTACAACAGCGTGGATGGCGTGCCCGCCTGCGCCAATCTCGACCTGCTCCAGAAACGCCTGCGGGGCGAGTGGGGCTTCCAAGGCTTCATCGTCAGCGATTGCGGCGCGATTTCCGATATCTTCCGCGGCCACAAGTACAAGGCCACCGCCGCGGAAGCGTCCGCGTTGGCCGTGAAGGCCGGGACCGATCTCACCTGCGGCAACGAGTACCGTTCGCTGGTGGATGCGGTCAAGGCCGGCCAGATCGCGGAGACCGAAATCAACCGCTCGCTCGAACGGCTGTTCGTGGCGCGCTTCAAGCTGGGCATGTTCGACCCCCCGGAGCGCGTGCCGTTTTCGAAGATTGCGTATTCCGAGACTGATTCCCAGGAGCATCGCAAACTCGCGCTGGAAGCGGCCCGCAAATCGATCGTGCTGCTGAAGAACGAAAGCCAGACCTTGCCGCTCGGGCCCTCCCTGCACAGAATTGCCGTGATCGGGCCGTCGGCCGACGATCCCATCGCCCTGCTCGGCAACTACAACGGCTTCTCGTCCAGTCAGGTGGCGCCCTTAGAGGGCATTGAGCGTCAATTCGCCGGGAAGGCCGAAGTGCGATTCGCCCTCGGCGCCACGTATACTCCGCAATCGCCGGCGCTGCTGCCGACCGGCGCACTCACCCCTCCCGACGGGTCGGGTCACGGCCTGCTGGCCGAGTACTTCGACAACGCCGATTTCCAGGGCCAGCCGAAACTCGGGCGCGTGGAGCCCCGGCCTTTCTTACAGGCCGGCATCACCGATCCTGCGGTGGCCGCGGCCTTTCCGCAGCGCGGTTACTCGGTGCGCTGGAGTGGATCGCTGCGCCCGCCCGTCACTGGCGATTACGCGATCTCTCTGGGAGGCGGCTTTGGCCGCACGGCGACCCGCATCTTCCTCGACGACAAAGAACTGGCGGCAGACACCCCGGTGCCCTCGCCTGGCGGACCCGCTCCCGGACGGGGCCGTCCGCAACTGCTGCATGCGCAANNGCTGTGCAAATCCTGTGGATTCCTCCGGCCGATCCCCTGCTCGCCGAAGCCGTCGACGCGGTCAAGAACTCCGACGTGGCCGTGGCTTTCATCGGCCTGAACCCCAACCTGGAGGGCGAGGAGATGCAGGTCAACGTGCCCGGTTTCCAGGGCGGTGACCGCACCGATCTCAAGATCCCGGAGCCGCAGGAGCGCCTCATCGAGGCCGCCATCGCGACCGGCAAGCCCGTGGTGGTCGTGATCACCAGCGGCAGTGCCCTGGCGGCCACGTACGCCGCCGACCACGCCGCCGCCGTACTGGCCTCCTGGTATGGCGGCGAAGAAGCAGGCACGGCGATTGCCGAGACGCTCGCCGGTGTGAACAATCCGGCCGGACGCCTGCCCGTGACCTTCTATAAGGATGCCGGGCAGTTGCCTCCGTTCGACGAGTACTCGATGAAGGGCCGCACCTACCGCTACTTCACCGGCGAGCCCCTATACGGGTTCGGTTTCGGTCTGAGTTACGCGAATTTCCAATACTCCGGAGTGCACGCCCAGCGCACCAAGGCAGGCGCTCGGGTCTCCGTGCGCGTGAAAAACAACTCCACGCGTGAGGGCGACGAGGTAGTTCAACTCTACGTAACTGGCGGCGGCGCGACCGACGACCCCATCCGCACCCTCCGCGGATTCCAGCGCGTGCACCTGCGTGCCGGTGAGACCCGCGATGTCGAATTCGCCCTGGCCGCTGGCGACATCCCCAAGGCGAAGGTTCGCATCACCGTAGGCGGCGGCCAGCCGATCGGCAAGATTCCCTTCGCCGAGACGATGCTATAAACGCGGACAGGCCTCCTTCGCCTTGTGGGGCGGGCAATCCTGCCCGCAGCCGCCTTTTCAGGCGGCTTTCCGAGCCAGGCGACATTCCGGACTGCGGCCTCTCGGTGGGCATGTTACCGTTCCGGTTCAGCGACGATGATAAGGCGGCGTTGGCTCATGCGCCTCGTTCCAGGTCGCTCGCGGATACAGTTGTGGCGCGTCGTCTACTGCCGGACTACGAAGATTAATGATCACAGACATGGGGATGCCTTCACCAACCAGCCGGCCGGGGCCGTACTGCTGTTGCTGCCGAAGAACCGGACAAAACCGGACAACCAGAGCCTTGACTCCGTATTTCGCCAGGTGTAAGCTTAAGCCGGCAGAGCTATGAGAATACCCGCAAGCTGGAAATCCGACTTGGCCTACGCCAAGAACCTGGTCGACGCAGGGATCCAAGGCGCCGCTTCCGTCCGGAGGGTTGCCGTTCACCAGACATTGGCCTCCTCAGGACGCGGTACCCGCACCGCCTGGGTATCCGCTGCCATCGGCGCGGCCATTGGCATTGGAAGCGCCTGGTTAGCCCCGGAGCGCAAGTCCAGGTATGGCGTGCTGATGGGCGGCGTGGTCGGAGGCTCTCTCGGCTACGGCGGCGCCGTCGCCTGGGGATCGCGCGATAGGACCGCCGCCATCGCCAGCGGCGCGATGCGGAAAGTCAACGCTGTACGGGATGCCCGCTGGCTGGAAAAGAACCCCATCGCCTACGCGTAGCCCATCGTGACATGGGCATTCTTGCCTGTTGGTTTTGTGTTCTCCGTGGGGCATGCTTTAGCTTGCCCAAATCAAGATCAGGAACGGCAAGCTAAAGCATACCCTACGGAGAACGCAAACGAAAGAATGCCCCGCGCTAACGCCGCAAGCGGGCGAATCTTCGGAATGCTCCTTCGCATTCCTCCACACCCAGCAGCCAGGTGGTTCCGAAATAGACCAGGCCGTAAGGCACCAGCACAACTGCCCCCACCACAATCGGGTGATGATGTCCAATCCCAAGCTTGATGCCCCAGCCAACCGCGGCCCCGACCGCCGACGACGCCCACAACTTCGCAACCAGGGCCACCGGCAGACCCGTGACCCCAATCCGGCGATTCATACCGCGACGCAGCAGCGTGAACTCCACCCAGCCCGCGAATCCCGCGGAGGCTGTCAACCCCGCGGCGCCCCAGAGCGGATTGATCCCGATCCATCCCGGCAGATAGAGCGCGCACACAAGACCCAGGGCGCTCGTCAACACCACCCGTATCACGGCGAACTGCAGGGGCGTCCGCGTATCGCGCAGGGCGTAGTATGTCGAAGCGTAGAGCCGTCCCAATGTGGAAGCCAGCAGTCCCACGGCCGACCCCGCCACGATTCCCCACACGTACTGGGAATCCGCATGCGTGAATTTGCGGTGCTCGTAAAGCGCAGATGTAATCACGTCGCCGAAAGCGAAGAACGCCATCGCCGATGGCACGATGAAGAAAGCGATCTGCCGCAAACCGGAGTCGAGCCGGCGGCGCAGGCCCGCCGCTACCGTCGCGGAGTCCCCCAGCGTGCTCGACATGGCCGGCAACTCCGCGGCGGAGACGGCCATTCCGAACAGGCTCACCGGCAGCATGTAGATCGACTGCGCACAGGTCATCCCGGATACCGCGCCCTCCGGGAGATAACTTGCCAGTGCCAGATCCACCCAAGCGCTGATCTGCACCACGCCGCGACTGAACAAGACAGGCACGAAATTGCGGATGACTTCACGGACGTGCTCCGAGCGCGTATCCCACACAGGCCGCAACTTGCGCACCAGCCGCAACACTTCGGGCATCTGCACGCCAAATTGCAGGGCGCTCCCGAGCACCGTTCCCCATGCCAGCCGGATGGCCAGTCCAGTGTCTTCGGTCCGCCGAAACACCAGCAGAGTGGCGATCATCGCCGCGTTCCAAACCACCGGCGCCGTGTAGGAAAGGAAGAATTTGCGGTGACTGTTCAGAATTCCCAGGCACCACGCGGAGCAGACCAGCAAACCCGCTGCCGGAAACAGAATCCGCACCAGCTGAATGGTCAGTTCGCGTTTCTCGCCGTGGAATCCGCCCGCAATCGCCCACATCAGGTAGGGCGTGGCTAGCACACCTACCAGCACGATCCCAGAGACGACCACTGCCAGGATGGCGCCCACGGCACCGGCGACTCGCCCGGCCTCTTCTATCTCGCCCTCCGCCAGCAGGCGCGCGTACACGGGGATGAAGGAAGCGGAGAGCACACCCTCTCCGAACAAGTTCTGGAGGAAGTTCGGGACCCGCAGAGCCGAATTGAACGCGTCGGCCGTGTCGAAGAGGCCAAAGGCGCCGTTGAAAACCCGCTGCCGGGCCAGTCCGAAGATCCGGCTGATGAGGATTCCGGCGGCCACCAGGAACGCGTTCCGGCCGCTGTTTTCACGCTGCTGCGCCTGGGCCACTAGCCCAACTTCTCCAGCACCGCGTCGGTCACTTCCTCCGTACTGCTGCTGCCACCCAGATCGGGCGTGCGCACTTTGCCCTCCGCCAGCACCGCCGCCACCGCCGATTCCACATCCCGCGCCGCCTGGTCCATCTGGAGATGATCGAGCATCATGGCCGCGCTCAGGATGGTCGCGAGCGGATTGACCACGCCCTTGCCCGCGATATCGGGCGCCGACCCGTGGACCGGCTCGAACATCGAGGGGAAGCGCCGCAGCGGATCCAGATTGGCGCTCGCCGCCAGCCCCATGCTGCCGATGATGATGGCGGAAATGTCGCTGAGAATGTCGCCGAAGAGGTTCGAGCCCACCACTACATCGAAGCTCTCCGGCCGCCGGATGAAGTTCATGGCGGCCGCGTCCACCAGCAACGATTCGGTCTCAACCTGGGGGAACTTCGCCGCCACATCCTGAAAGGTGCGGTCCCACAGGACCATGCTGAAGCCCTGCGCGTTGGATTTGGTAATGGACGTGACGCGCCGCTTCTTGTTGCGCTTCACCGCGAGCTCGAACGCAAATCGCACGATCCGCTCGACGCCGCGCCGCGTGAAGACCGAGGTCTGGATGGCGACCTCTTCCGGCTGAAGTTGGTACACGAATCCGCCCACCTGCGCGTATTCGCCTTCGGTATTCTCGCGGACCACTACGAGATCGATCTCTCCGCCCTTGGCTTTGGCGAGCGGCGATTGCACCCCCGGATAGAGATAGGCGGGGCGCACATTGGCATACTGGTCGAAGGTGCGGCGGATGGGCAGCAACAGACCATTGAGCGTGGTGTGATCGGGGATATCGGGATGCCCCACCGCGCCCAGCAGGATCGCGTCGCAAGGCTGTAGCAGATCGATGGCGCCTGCCGGCATCATGCGGCCCCAACGGAAGTAGTGCTCCGCGCCCCAGTCGAAGTCCTGAAACGAAAGGTTGACCTGGTGTTTTCGGGCGGCCTTCTCGAGGACGCGCTTGCTCTGTGGGATGACCTCAGTACCGACGCCATCCCCGGCGATCACTGCAATTGTGAAAGTTCTCATTAGCTCGTACGATTCTAGCGTTGTACGGTATGCTTTAGCTTGCCCAGCCCAAAACCCCGTAGGGTATGCTTTAGCTTGCCCCGCCAAAATGTGGGGAATGCTTTATCTTGCCCGCCAGAATATCGAGAGAATCTCCCAATTGGCCGCACTATCAAGAGTGATCGAGACCAAGCTGTGCCCCAAGGTCGAGTACCGCCGAAGGCTACCTCACCGCCATCCCGATGGCACATTCCTCTTCGTGACATGGCGGCTTTATGGATCTCTGCCTGCCGAGCAGCCCGACATCATCTACCCGACTCCCGGCCATGCGTTCGTGGCGGAAGATCGTGCGTTAGATCGTGCCCAAGGGCCGCGCTGGCTCAAGGACCCTCGGATAGCCCGTCTAGTCCAGGNNGGAGGACCGCCCGGGAGGCGAATCTGTTGCTGGGGCTTACAGGTGAGCCCTTCTGGAAGCGTGAATCGTATGATCGCTGGGTGAGAACGGAGCGCGGATTCAACCGGATCGTGGCTTATATTGAGAACAATCCTGTCTCGGCGGGGCTTGCGGCGACGTGCGAGGATTGGCCTTGGTCAAGCGCTCACAGGCAAGATTAGCCGGGGCAAGCTAAAGCATACCGTACGAGGGCTTGACAATCGTGATGACTCGAGCCCTTTTGGTAGCAAAAGCCGAAAATGGCTGGGCAAGCTAAAGCATACCGTACGGCGACGGCAATGCAAAACTGTATAGCACTCCGGCCGATGAGACTGCCACGTACTGCTTCCCATCCACCGAATAACTCATAGGCGATGCCGGAATATCGGCCCCAGCCCCAAACGACCAGAGCGCCTTTCCCGTCTTCGCATCCAGGGCGATGAACAGTCCCTCACGCGAAGCGGTGAATACCACGCCGCCCGCGGTCGCCAGCACGCCCGCCGCGAGCGAGTTCTGAGTCAGTTCGAACTTCCATTGCACCTTGCCGGTTGCCGGGTCGATCGCCGCGACTCCCTGCGATTCCGGCGCCGCCGGCCCACCGCCGAACCCACCTCCCGCTCCTCGCCCCCAATACTCCTTGCCCGGCTCGTACGGCGCCGGCCCGGAGGCATATCGACTGCTGCCATCGTGGTAGACCAGGTACATCCAACCCGTCACCGGGCTGTAGGATGGCGCCTGGAAATTGGTGCCGCCGCCCAGGGCCGGGAAGACGGTGTTGCCCTCCGGAGTCGCGCGCCAATCGGGCTTGGTAATCGGTCGGCCGTTCTCGTCCCACTTCTCGACCCACGTGGCGCGCACGAACGGAGTGGCCGACAGCATCTTGCCATTGGTGCGGTCCAGAACGTAGAACACGCCGTTGCGATCCGCGTGCAGCAGCAGTTTGCGGTTCTGGCCCTGCCAGGCGCGATCCACCAGAATCATGTCCTCGGTCGAGTCCCAGTCGTGCGTGTCGCCGGGCGTGAACTGGTAGTGCCACTTGCGGCGGCCGGTATCCGGATCGAGCGCCACGACGCTGCAGGTGAACAGGTTGTCGCCCTTGCGGACGTCTCCATTCACATCCGGCCCCGGATTGCCCACCGCCCAGTAGAGCGTGTTCAACTCGGGGTCGTAGGTGCCGGTCAGCCACGTCCCGCCGCTGCCGCGCTGCCAGCTATCGCCGTCCCATGTGTCGTTGCCGAATTCGCCGGGGCCGGGCACGGTGTTGAAGCGCCACAACCGCTTGCCCGTGGCCGGATCGTAGGCGTCCAGGAAGCCGCGAATGCCGAACTCGCCGCCCGCAACCCCGGTGACGATCTTGTCTTTCACCACCAGCGGCGCGGCTGTGATGCTGTACCCGAGCATGGTGTCGGC
>PMTT01000943.1 GCA_003167275.1 Bryobacterales bacterium
GCTGTGGCCTTCAGCCCCGATGGTTTGCGTCTTGCCACCGCCAGTGGCGATCACACCGTGCAGGTCTATACGATAGATACGCGATTGTTGCTCGACCTAGCTCGGAGGCGTGTCACCCGCGATCTCACGCCCGACGAATGCAACCAGTACTTCCAAACCGAGAGATGTCCGGCCCTACAGTGACAACGGCACTCAACCTGACAGCTGTAGTAGCCGTTAATGTGAAAGAGTCCTCGCAAAGCCATATCCCTGAACGGATTTCTGAGAGTTTCTTCCCGACTGACCGTCGGTAGCTGTAGCGAAATCCCCTTCGCACCAGCAAAGGACCAGGAAGTGCCGTTCTGGGAAGTTGCACCCAAAGGCTGGCCCTAAATTGGAACGCCGCAGCCGTCAACGCCCATGCCCCTGGTCGACCATTCCCGCGCTCGACCATGACCCCGGCGTCGAAATGTCGCACAATGGAAACATGGTCACCCTGGACACGCTTCGCGCAGGATTGCGCGAGGAGATTCTGAATCTCGCCGAGCAGCACGGCGCCCGCGACCTGCGCGTGTTCGGCTCTGTGGCGCGCGGTGAAGCTAATGAAAACAGCGATCTCGATCTGCTGGTAGCGTGGGAGCCGGGCCGGAGTCTGCTGGATCATGCGGGGTTGGTTCAGGATCTTCAGGAGTTGCTCGGGACCAAGGTTCACGTCGGGACCGAGAAGTCGCTCCACTGGTATGTGCGCGACAGGATCCTCCGCGAGGCCACGCCATTGTGAAGGATGATCGTCTGTACTTGCACCACATGCTGGAGCGCTGCCAGCGAATCGGCCGCTTCATCCGGCCGGGCAAAGAGGCATTCATGGCCTCGGAAGAAATGCAGGACGCAGTCATCCGTAACATCGAAGTGATCGGAGAGGCGGCCAAGCGGGTCTCCGCAGGTATGCGCGGCCGCTTGGCGTCGCTCAACTGGAGGGGCATCTGTGGCATGCGCGACGTTTTGATTCACGACTACATCGGCGTCGACCTGGATGAAGTCTGGAACGTCGCCTCAGCCCGCATACCCGAGCTCCAGGCAGTTCTGGAGCAGTTTCTGGCCGCGGATGGACCGGGCTGAAACCTGCGACTTGTAGACCGCGAGATTTGGGCAAGCTAAAGCATACCCTACCTTGGTACGATGCTTCGATGGGGCAAACTTCTGGGCGAAGCGCGGTGATCTCGACCCTGGCATCTCTCGCCAGCCTGGTCGCGGCCTTGAGTTGCTGCCTTCCCCTCGGGACTCTGCTCATGGCAGCGGGCTCCGCCGGAGCGTCCATGTTTTCCGAGAAACTCCGGCCCTGGCTGCTCGGCCTGTCGGTGGCGTCGCTGATCTTTTCCTTTGTCCAGACGTATGTTCGCGGGCGCTGCGCATTCCGGCATCGGCGTCTCCGCACCTGCCTGCTGTGGTTCTCCGCCACCATCGTGATCGGCATGTTCGCCGCACCGGCGTTCTTCTCGAACATCATGGCGGGGCACCTGCCGTTCCTCAAGGCCTCCAGCGAACTGCGCGCATTCCAACAGGCAGACTTCGCCCGGGAGTTTGACGCCGCAGCCGATCGCACCCGTGTCGTCGCCCTGCTCTCACCCACTTGAAGCACCTGTCTGCGGGGGGCCTCCGCAGTCGCCGATGTGTTGCGAGCGAATCCCGGCGCGAAGGTGCGAGTCTTCGTGATCTGGGAGCCTGTACTGGCCACCGATTGGGGAACTCCCAGCCCGACCCTCACCGCCCACGTTCCGGATGTCCGCGCGGTGCATTTCTGGGATCCTGAGCGTCGCCTCTCGGCCGCCTATGGCGACGCGCCCAAGTTAGACTTGCTGGCCGGGATTCGCCAGGTCAGCTTCCGCATGAAGGACGTAGTCTGGGACACCGCGCTGGTCTATCCTCCCGGCGCCAAATGGGGCAGCCCCGCGGAGTTGCTGGTCGCGCCCGTGATGAAGTATCGCGACACCCTGGCCGAGTCTCTGGCTCGACTCGCCCGCTAAGGTACCCCACACGTGAAGACCACCTACAGTCCCGCGGATTCCGAATACCTGTCCAAGCGGCGCCTGCGACGCCACGCCCGCGTGCTGCAGCTTTGGGCGATGGGCGTGGGCGCCGTAATTTCAGGCGACTTCTTCGGTTGGAATTTCGGACTGACCGCCGGCGGCTTCGGCGGCATGCTGGTCGCCGTGACGGTGATGACGGCCATGTATATCGGGCTGTGCTTCTCCATCGCCGAGATGTCTCCAGCGCTGCCGCATGCCGGCGGCGCATACTCGTTTGCGCGCACCGCCATGGGACCGTGGGGCGGCTACATCACGGGCCTCGCGGAGAACATGGAGTACATCCTCACGCCCGCCGTGATCGTGGTGGGAATCGGCGGCTACCTGGGCGCGGTATTCGGAACCCCCAGTGCGTGGGAGCCCGCCTGGTGGCTGGTTTGCTACGGGGTTTTTGTCGCGCTGAATATCTGGGGCGTCGAAATGACTTTCCACGTCTCGGTGGTCGTCACGCTGATTGCCCTGGCTGTGCTGCTGGTGTTCTGGGTGGGCGCGGCGCCGCACTTCGATCTGCACCGCTGGGCCTGGCCCTATTTCCCGCCAGGGACCGGCTGGGGCAAGGCTTCGTTGGTGGAACTGCCGTTTGCGCTGTGGCTGTACCTAGGAATCGAGCAGTTGCCGCTGGCCGCCGAAGAGAGTCACGACCCCAAGCGGGACATGCCGCGCGGCATCTTGTACGGCCTAGTGACGCTGATCGTGGTCTCGTTTCTGACGGTGGTCCTCAGCGTGGGGATGCCGCCGGGAGCGGCCAAGATCGCGACGTCCAACGAGCCGCTGTTCCTGGGATTTCAAACCATCTTCGGCCTCGGAATGAAAGCGCGGGTGCTGGCGCTGATCGCCTGCACCGGATTGATCGCGAGCTTCCACACGATCATCTTCGCCTACGGCAGGCAGATCTATTCGCTCTCGCGGGCGGGCTATTTTCCCACGTGGCTCTCGGTCACGCTTCGCCGCCGCCAGACGCCGCACCGCGCGCTGCTGGCCGGCTCGGCCCTGGGATTCGCGGTGGCGCTGGCGATCCACCTGACGCCACAGGGCAGCCCCGTGGGCGCAATTCTACTCAACATGGCGGTGTTCGGCGCGGTGCTGGCGTACATTCTGCAGATGGCATCGTTCATCCTGCTGCGGCTGCGGTTCCCGAAGATGGAACGTCCCTACGTGAGCCCCGTGGGAGTCACGGGCGCCGTGATTGCGGTGGTAGTGGCGACGCTGACCCTGGGGACGCTGTTCTTCAATGCGGACTACAACAAAGGGGTGATCGGCGCGGCGATATGGTTTTTGCTGGGGATCGGCTATTATGCGGCATATGGGCGGCATAGGTTGGTCCTGGCGCCGGAAGAACAATCAGCCTTCGCGCTTCGGCACGAGCGACCGACGGTGTGATCTGTTTGTAGCACGGGCATTCTTGCCTGTGTTGTTTTTGTGTTCTCTTGATAGAAGGAGCCACAAAACCAACACAGGCAAGGATGCCCCGTATCACGAAGTATGAACCTCCCCACCCTATTAGCGAAGGCGTCCCCGCTTCGGTCCGGCGATCAACTCGCCGGCATCGCGGCCGCGACCGCCGAGGAGCGAGTCCGCGCCCAAATGGCGCTGGCCGATCTGCCGCTGAAGGCGTTCCTCGCCGAGCCGATCGTCCCCTATGAAGCCGACGAGGTCACCCGCCTTATCTGCGACTCGCACGACTCCGCCGCCTTTGCGCCAATCGCGCATCTGACCGTAGGCGAGTTCCGCAACTGGTTGCTCTCGGAGGAAGCCACCACCGTCCGGCTAACTGAACTAGCCCCAGGGCTGACGCCCGAGATGGCCGCCGCGGTGTCCAAAATCATGCGCCTGCAGGATCTGGTCACGGTCTCGCGAAAGTGCCGCGTAGTGACGCGCTTCCGCTCCACCATCGGGCTCGCGGGCCGAATCTCCACGCGGCTCCAGCCGAACCATCCCACAGACGACTTGAAGGGCATCGCCGCCAGCATCCTCGACGGCCTCTCCTATGGCAACGGCGACGCTGTGATCGGGGTGAATCCGGCCACTGACCAGGTGGGCACCGTGGAGGCGCTGCTCCACATGCTCGACCAGATTCGCGAGCGCTTCGAGATTCCCACCCAGATCTGCGTCCTGGCGCATGTGACCACCCAGATGCAGGCCCTCGAACGCGGCGCGCCCATCGACCTGGTGTTCCAGTCGATCGCCGGCACGGAAGCGGCCAACGATTCGTTCGGTGTGAACCTCCGGAT
>PMTT01000525.1:0-2162 GCA_003167275.1 Bryobacterales bacterium
TCGTTCGGTGTGAACCTCCGGATGCTTGACGAAGCCTGCCAGGCGGCGCGCGAACTGAGGCGCGGCGAACACGTGATGTACTTCGAGACCGGCCAGGGCAGCGCGCTCTCGGCCAATGCGCATCACGGCGTGGATCAACAAACCTGCGAGGCACGCGCCTACGCGGTGGCTCGTCGCTACCGGCCGCTGCTGGTGAATTCGGTGGTGGGATTCATCGGCCCCGAGTACCTCTACGACGGAAAGCAGATCATGCGCGCCGGCCTGGAGGACCACTTCTGCGGCAAATTGCTGGGAGTGCCGATGGGCTGCGATGTCTGCTACACCAACCACGCCGAGGCCGACCAGGACGATATGGATGCGCTGCTGACCCTTCTCGGGGTGGCGGGCTGCAACTATATCATGGGAGTTCCGGGCGCCGATGACGTGATGCTGCACTACCAGAGCACGAGCTTTCATGACGCGCTGTACCTGCGTTCGGTCCTGGGCCTGAAGCCGGCGCCGGAGTTCGAAGCCTGGCTGGAACGCCATCCACAACTCAATCCCGCACCATGGCTATTGACCTGAGATCGTTCACTCCCGCGCGCGTGGCGCTGGGCCGCGTGGGCCACGGACTGCCCACCGCCGAGTTGCTGCGCTTCCGCCTGGACCATGCCCGTGCCCGCGACGCCGTGTATGAAAAACTCGATCCGGCATCGCTGGGCCTTCCGCACGTGTTGCTGCGCAGCGCCGCGCCAGATCGGCCAACTTACTTGCGGCGCCCCGACCTGGGACGGAGATTGAGCGCTGCAACCAGCCTCGAAAAAGGCGATTACGACGCGGCGATCGTGATCGCGGATGGCCTCTCGGCGCCCGCGGTGCATCATCACGCGGTGGCGCTGATCGAGGCGCTCACGCCCTTGCTGTCGGATTGGCGACTGGCGCCGCTGACGGTGGTGCTCCAAGGGCGCGTGGCCATCGGCGACGAGATCGGCGAGCGGTTAGGAGCGCGGCAAGTGGTACTGTTGATCGGCGAACGGCCGGGTCTGACTTCTCCCGACAGCTTGGGGATCTACGTTACCTGGAACCCTCGTCCAGGTCGCACGGATGCCGAGCGGAACTGCATTTCGAATGTTCGGACGGAGGGACTTTCCTACGGAGCGGCGGCACACCAACTACATTTCCTGATGAACGAAGCGCGAGTGCGGAAGCTAAGTGGCGTAGGGTATGCTTTAGCTTGCCCACCAGTTCATCAAGGTTGAGCAAGCTAAAGCATACTCCACGGCGGCCGTACAACCAGCGCGCCTTCAATCTTCTAAACCAGCCGAAACCGCCCTAGCGGGCAGCCTTCAACGCTGCGCCATCGCCACGATATGAATCCGCCGGTTCTTCTGGTAGCAAGCCTCATCCGGCGTTTCGCAGACCGGTTTTTCCTTCCCATAGCTGATCACTCCGAGCTGTGGTCCGGGGATCCCGACCCCAACCAAGTAGTTCTTCGCCGACTCGGCCCGCGCCTGGCCAAGAGCCATGTTGTACTCCGCCGAGCCCCGCTCGTCGCAGTGGCCTTCGATGGTCAGCTTGTAATCCGGATAATCCTTCAAAATGTCGCGCAGCTCTGAGGAATCGCCTTCCAGCGCCTTTATGGCATCGGGCCGCAATGTGTGTTTGTCGTAGTCGAAATATGCGTCTTCAATTCTCGCCAGGAGCTGATCGATCCGGGCCCGCGTGGCGGCGTCCGGCATGTTCGATCTGGGCGTGGTCGAAACTGCATCGGGCGGCCTGCTCTCCTCGCGCCGCGGCGTTTCGGCCGCCGGGGAACTCGGCGTACTGGCCGCGGGCTGCGCCTGCGGCGGATTGGGAGTGATCGCCGCTACCTTCTTCTTCGCACACCCTGCGCCGATGATCGACAGCGCCGCAACGGTGATCACGGCCAGTTCGCGAAAATTCTTCATGTCTATTTAGCCTCCATTCTATTCATATCGTCTTCCTGCCCAAAATTACCATCCTGTCAGGACAGGATTCGGGCACACTGCCCTTTTGACTACACTGTAATCGAGAGGTGGCGCTGTGCGCAAACTGATCCTGGCACGACCCACGGCCGCAACGCGCCGCAAACCGCCCCGGCTGGTGCTCTGGCTGGGCTTCGGCGGCCTGCTGGTCTGCATCGTCGCGGCCGCCGCCGGCAC
>PMTT01000525.1:2173-5031 GCA_003167275.1 Bryobacterales bacterium
CGCCTCGCCAGCCTGGAGCGCGAAACCAAAGGCGCACTAGCGACCTACGCCCACACGCTGGAGCCCGAGGAACGCGAGCCGTTCCAGGCGTTACAGTCTGAAATCGAGGCATATTGGCGTGTCCTCGATAGCACGGTGGCCTGGACCCCGGAGCAGCGCAATCGCCTCCGCGATTCCTTCTTTTACGATGAGCTGGTGCCGCGCCGCAACGCCATGCTGCAAATTGCGGATCGGATCGCGGTGGCCAACGAGCGCGGCCTGAACCGCTCCGAGGAGCAACTGAACACGGCCTCCGACGGTCTGCGTCGCACGCTCATGGTCACGTTTGCCATCACCTTGGCCGGCGGCCTGATGCTCGCCCTGTTGACCATCGGCCACACCCTGAGGCTGGAACGCGAGCTGGAGCGCCGGCTGGAAGAGAATGCGATGGCGCGCCTCGACCTGCAGGAGCTTTCCGCCAAACTGCTGCGCGCCCAGGAAAACGAGCGCCGCTCTCTGGCGCGGGAGCTCCACGATGAAGTGGGACAGTCGCTCTCCGCGATCCTGATGGAGGCGGAAAGCGCGGAGTTTGCCGACGACCTGGTCGAGATCCGCGAACACCTGCAGGCCGTCCGTGCGCTCGCGGAAAAGACGGTCAACGAGGTGCGCGATCTCGCTCTGCTCCTCCGCCCCTCCATGCTCGACGATTTCGGCCTCGTCCCGGCGCTCAACTGGCACGCCCGCGAGATGACCAAGCGGACCGGGCTCAATGTGGTCCTCTCCGCCGACGACTCCGCCGACGACCTGCCCGACGAACACACCACCTGCATCTACCGCCTGGTGCAGGAGGCCGTGAACAACACCGCCCGCCACGCCAATGCCCGCACCGTGGAAGTGGAGGTCCGGCGCGAAGATCACCGTGTGATCTTCAGCGTGCGCGACGATGGCGCGGGCTTCGATCCGCGCTTCGTCCGCGGCCTGGGCCTGCTGGGCATGGAGGAGCGCGTCCGCCGTCTGGGCGGACAGTTGGAGATCGACTCCCAACCGGGTCGAGGCACCCGCATCACGGCCGAGTTGCCGCTTGCGGACCTTGCCCACAGAAACGGACACGATGCCCATACGCATTCTCTTAGCTGATGACCATACCGTAGTCCGCGATGGCTTGCGCGCGCTCCTGGAGCGGCAGTCCGACATGGTGGTGGTCGCCGAGGCCGCCGACGGCCGCGATTGCGTGCGGCTGGCCGAGGAGCAATTGCCCGACGTGATCGTGATGGATATCGCGATGCCCAACATGAACGGGATCGAAGCCACCCGCCGCGTCCTGGCCGCCAATCCGCGCACCGCGGTGGTGATCCTCAGCATGCATCAGGACGAGAGCTACGTGCTGCGGTCCTTGAAAGCCGGCGCCAAAGGCTACCTGCTGAAGGACTCTCTGCGATCCGACGTGATCGATGCCATCCGCGCGGTTTCCCAGGGCCGCTCCTACTTCACCCGCAAAGTCGGGCGGATCCTGCAGGAGGACTACGTCCGCCAGTTGGAGCGTCGCGGTCTCGACGACAGTTACGACCTGCTCACCGACCGCGAGCGGGANNAAGCTCGGCCTGCACAGCATCCCGGAGCTGATCCTGTACGCCGTGCGGAAGGGAATAATCTCGTAACACGGGCATTCTTGCCTGTGTTGCTTTTTCTTGTTGCTTTTTCTTATCGGCCTTCAGCAGCGGCCCATAATTCCCGCCGGTAGCAACCCTCCGCATCACCAGCGTATACTCAGGACGAGATCGACTATGAGCTTCTTCTCCAAACAATTCATCGACGTCATTCAATGGACCGAGACGGGCGATTCGGTGCTCGCCTGGCGTTTCCCGTTCGAAGACCAGGAGATTCAGACCGGGGGCAAACTCACGGTCCGCGATTCGCAATGGGGGATGTTCGTCAATGAAGGCCAGATCGCCGACGTCTTCGGCCCGGGCCTGTACACGCTGAGCACCCACACTCTGCCGCTGCTGACGAATCTGATGAACTGGGACAAGGCCTTCAAGTCTCCGTTCAAGTCCGACGTCTATTTCTTCTCCTCGCGCCTGAGGATGGATCAGAAGTGGGGCACCGCGACCGCCATCACCATCCGCGACCGGGAGTTCGGCGCGGTGCGCATGCGGGCCTACGGCATTTATGCCTACCGGATCAGCGATCCGCGGGTCTTCTACCAGAAGGTCAGCGGGACGCGCGGAGTGTACCTGGTCAGCGAGCTGGAGGGGCAACTGCGCAACACCATCGTGGGGCAGATGACGGACTCGCTCGCGAATGCCAACGTTAATTTCCTCGACATGGCGGGCAGCCAGCAGCACCTCGGACAGACGCTGCTGGCGGCCCTCCGGCCGGTGTTTGGCGATCTGGGGCTCTCGCTCGAAAGCTTCGTAGTCCAGAACATTTCGCTGCCCGAAGAGCTGCAGAAGATGCTGGACCAGCGGATCGGGATGAACATGATCGGCGACATGAACCGCTACACCCAGTTCCAGGTGGCGCAGGCCATGCCGATCGCCGCGGCGAACCAGGGCGGTGGCGGGGCGGGGATCGGAGCGGGGCTGGGCGCCGGGATGGTCATGGGGCAGCAGATGATGAATGCCATGAGGCCTTCCGAGCCCGCGGCGTCCGCACCGCAAGCTCCAGCCGCGCCCGCGACTCCGGCCGCCGGGGGCGCTACCAAGTTCTGCCTGAACTGCGGCAAGCCGATTCCCAAGGCCGCGCACTTCTGCCCGGAGTGCGGAGGGGCGCAGCAATAGGGGGCGAAAAAATTAGCCACCGATGAACACAGATGAACACCGATAACTCGTTTGTTGTTTTATGGAATGAACCCCAAAAGTGAGACACGGGGAAAAGAC
>PMTT01000525.1:5050-5919 GCA_003167275.1 Bryobacterales bacterium
TACCAGTTCGAGGGCCGCCCGGAACCGCGGCACGCGAATCTGGGAATTGCCGCGGAAGAACGCAAAGAGAAACAACTCGGGGATCAGATCACGAAGCTGAAGTCGGCTCTGGCGGAGAAGACGCTAGAAAACGATTTTTTCGAAAGGGCCTTGCTAAGAATCAAGGAAGGACGCCAGAAGAACAACGAAACTGGCGCCTCGGCATCTACGACGTCATCCGATCGTGGGAGCCAGAGCAAGGCGAACTAACCGTGGAACGGATGTGCCAACTGGCTGGGGTCAGCCGAGCCGGCTACTACCGGCACTTCGTGGAGGTGGTCCCGGACGAGGCCGAGATGGCGATACGGGCGGCCGTTCAGGAGGTCGTGTTAGCTCACCATCGGCGCTACGGCTACCGCCGCGTTTCTGTGGAATTGCATCGCCAGGGCATGCCGATCAACCACAAACGGGTGTTACGGATGATGCGGGAAGACAATTTGCTGGCGATTCGCTACCGCAAATATATCCTGACCACAGATTCTCAACATGAGCACCCCATCTATGTCAACCTGGCAGCGCGCCTGATCCTGACCGGTGTCAACCAGCTCTGGGTAGCGGATATCACCTATATCCGTTTGCGGGGCGAATTCGTGTTCTTGGCAGTGGTCATCGACCGATATCCACGCAAAGCGGTCGGCTGGGCGCTGGATCGCTCGCTGTCGGGGCGGGTGGCGTTGACGGCGTTGCGCCTGGCGATCGCACGCCGTCAGCCGCCGCCGGGGACGGTGCATCACTCCGACCAGGGCGTCCAGTACGCCTGCACCGACTATGTCACGGAACTCAAGGCTAACGGCATGGTCCCAAGCATGAGCCGGCCGGCCAATCCCTAC
>PMTT01000145.1 GCA_003167275.1 Bryobacterales bacterium
GCGCGGCGCGTGCGGATTTTCTCCGCCAGGATCTGGGCGGTGGCTTCTGTTGCGAGCGGTAATTCAGACATGGAACACCATTTTCGCACGGACGGCATAGGTGATGCCCCGGCGCCTGGCGAGCGTGAGCTTGCCCAACCGGCGTTGCCGCCGGCAGGCTTCATTTGACGAGTGTCACCTGGCCGGAAAGGCCGAAGGTCAAATTCGCAAAATTCCAACCCGCTGGCGTTAACTCGAACGTGCAGTTCGAGAAATACACGTTGTCCAATGAAAGCCGGCCGCCCAAATAAGTGATTTTGCTGTTGCTGAATACCACGTTGCGAACATCCAGGCCATCGATCTTGAGGTCATAGCCTTCCACCAGCAAGGTGCTGTAATCCTTGGTTAAGATCGGCGCCGTTCCATTTAGCAGATCAATCTTGGCCCCTGTAGCTGCCAGGGATCGCATGGACCCATATATTTTGGATGCCGAATCCAAGGGCCTGAAGCTATGAAGCTTGGGAAGTTTCAGCATGGCGCTTTGCGCCAGGGTGGCATCCTGCGGTTGGCCGAGCGGGCTCGGGAGCAGAAACGAACGATACCCGATCAGTTCCGCGACTGCCTCGATTGCGGCAACGGACACGCTGTCATCTGTCGGGTTGACAGGCTTCCCATTCGACGCCGTGGGTGGACTCTCACCGTCTACCAGCCGTAGGAAGCCCTGCCCGACCTCGGCGACCTGCTGCGGATTGGTCTCAATCTTGAGCTCGCGGGCCTTCTTGATGATCGCCGTGGCCGTCTTCATTGCGAGAATGGGGGCATCGTTCTGCGAGGCCCGTTTGAGATCCTCATTGAGGAGATCCAGAAAGCCCTTGGAGAAGCCCGGCTTGGATGCCTCGTCGGAAGCAATCAGTTGCCCCACTCCCTCGCCCAGGGTAGCTACTTCCCGATTGATGTCTGTTAGCCGGTCTTCGGTGTGGTTACGCATTTCGGTTAGTTGCTTCCGCTCCGAAATGACAAAGATCATAGCTGCTACAACGATGCCGGCTAGCACAACTATGGTGGCCGCGGCAATGCTCAGAACCGCCCAGTCTTTGGCCCACGCCGGCCAACCAACCCCGGCTACATCATACTCTCTTTTCGCTTGTTGAATCTGATCCTGGCTCATCTTGTCGAGTGGCATTTTGGTCGAGCGAGTAATCCACCTGGCCGGCGCCTTCGGCTGGCAAATCGCTGACCGTGACAAGTCCAATAGTACCCCAATGCGGGGGCATCATTTTCTTCCCATGGAATTCGGCAATATCGGGGGGGCAGGCCCTTTTGGCAGTTTGCGGTGTTCGGTGCCCGGACACACACTTGCGAACCCGCTCGCGTATCGCTTTGATCTGACGGGGTTCAGCGAACGGGCTCCGCAGGAGAGCGCGGGCCTGGCATTGCTTCAAGGCATCCGATCTCTGGCGCGGATGTTTTCGTGTGCTACACTACGTGCGATAGGCTTCGGGACTGGGCCTTTTCCAATCACCACTCTGGCCTTGAAGAAACCTGAAAAACACTGCTGCGGAATGTTTGGACGTCTCCTCCCGCTGGTTTTATCCGCTGTGCTGCTGCTGGCTGCGGGATGCCGGCGGCACAAAAGAGAAATCAATCTGTACGTGGACCCCGAGCCTCATATGACCTATTGGGCGATGTGGTATTTCACCCAAGAGTTCCACATTGTGGTCAAGCAGTTTCATAACCCCGTTATCTCTCCCGCCACTTTTGTGGAGCGGTTGACTGCTGAGCGGGACCACCCACAGGCGGACGTCTATTGGTGCGGAGACCCCATCTATTGCGAGATCCTGCACGAGCGTGGCCTTACTGTTCCTGCCCGCCATCAGTTTCAAATTCCCAGAGAATTCCAAAGCGAAGAAAACCACTGGACCGGTGTCGTCGCGCGCGCTCGGGTGCTCCTTGTACGGCAGAGTCTGGGTAAGAACGCGCCTCAATCGATCCGCGCCTACACCGACCCGATGTGGTGGGGCAAAGGCGCCCTCGCGGATCCGCTCAGCGGAACCACGCGGTCTCACTTTGCGGCGCTCAGCGTGTTGTGGGGAGACCGGGAGCTCGCCGCTTTTTATGATGCTCTGCGAAAGAACGGAACGCGCATAACCAAGGACAACGAAGAGAGCGCCGCTCTCGTAGCAAAGGGAGAGGCTGAGTTCGCCCTGGTGGATATTGACGTTGCGCTGAAGCAGATTGACACAGGCAGTCCAGTAGAAATCATTTATCCGGATCAAGGCAAGAACGATATTGGGGTCATGATGATCCCCAACGCGCTGAGCATTATCAAGGGGTGCAAAGACCTCGATGCCGCCCAGAAACTCATCGATTTTCTGACTTCCGTCGAAAATGAGGTGAGGCTCATCAGGTTCGAGCAGTCTTATAATCCTTTGGAGAATCACACCGCCATACTCTCCCCTTACGTCCGGCATATCGAAGCCCTGCGCCTTTTGCCCGTCGATTATGCCGCGGCCGCGAAGAAACTCCCGGAAATGGGAAAGATTCTGGGGACCGGCCAAAAAAGCCAGTGAGACAGCCGGTCGAGGAGGGGTTGTCAGCGATCGGCCTCCGTGGCACGTTCGCGATATATCCCGATCAGACGGTCATTTAGTTTCTTGATATCGTGCCGGTCCTGGATGATGGATCTGCCATGTTGGCCCATGCCGGCTCTCAGCTCGGGATTACAGGCCAAATGCTTCAATGCGCCGGCCAGGCCCAAGACGTCCTTTTCGGAAACCAGGAAACCGGAGACTCCGTCTTCGACGACTTCGGGGATGCCAGCGTGGACGGTAGAGACCACAGGCAGGCCGGAAGCCATCGCCTCCATGATGACTACCGGCGTTCCCTCCTGGTCGGCACTAGCCGCGGTGAGGCTCGGGGCCAGCAGGATATCGGCTTGGCCCAGAGCACTTACAATCTCGGGCCTCGACTTCCAGCCGCACAGCCGCACTATCCCTTGTAACCCGAGACCTTCGACCATTTGCTCGATCTGTGGCTTGAGTGGGCCGTCGCCAATGATGACATATTCGATCCGCGGGAACTCCGAAGCGAGTGCTGCTACCGCGCGCAAGCCGTATTCGATGCCCTTTTTCGGCACCATGCGGCCGATGGTCAAGATGCGGACCGGCCCCTCGCCAGTGACACGCCGACCGGGGACAAAGAGATTCGGATTCACACCCAGGCGATGCACCACGGCCCGGTTTGGGCTGCACCCCAGCTCGATCAGTTTCTGGCGCATGACCTGGCTGATGGCAAGTAGAAGGTCGGCCTTTTCGAACAGTTTGCGATACGGATTGTGAGTCCGCCGCCCGAGATACTCCGAAACGTCATACCCGTAAAACGACGTGATCAGTTTTCCGCTCAGGGCGCCGATATCGCGCAGTGCCAGGCCCCGTATACCATTTGGCCCGAAATGGCAGTGAATGATGTCAAAGGGCGGCCGCTCCACGCACCTGGCAGTCTCGAAGAATAACCGGAGGGAGGCCGCGGGGAGCCCATACCACAGGAAGTTCAAGGACCGGGCATGGGGCCATCGAAGGCGAGGCAGGTTGGCCGCAGCCAGTCCCAGTGCCCGGAATGGCCGCCAAAGACAGTGCTGTGGCCTTAGCGGGAGGTGGGTCATCGGGGCGAGGCGATAGGCATCCACTTCGGGATGGACCGGCGCTCTCGGGGCCCGTTCGCCGGCAAAGATTTCGACTTCGCAGCCGCGGTCGATCAGCCCGGTGATCTGGTCCAGGATAAAGGTTTCCGAGACGTTCGGAAAGTAAGAGACTAGGAAAGCGACCCGCAACGGCTACCCCTTCGCTCCTGCCAGAAGACGCTTCCCGTAATTGCCGGCTCTCCGGAGCGGTTCGGGCAGGTATTCCTGCCAAAGCAGGTCGGGCGGTGGTTGGATACGGCCCGCGGGGCGGCGGAAAGCTCCGCGTTGCGCGGTGTCCAACACCGTCTCGAACAGTTCGATGTATCTCTGTACCATAGAATCCAGACGGTAGCAGCCAGACCGTATCGTACTGTATGCCGCTTCTGCCATCTGCCGGCGCATGCCCGGGTTATCATGTAACTCCCCGAGGCGTTTTGCAAATCCTCGGGTGTCTCCCCGCGCCAAACGGAAACCGTTCAGTCCGTCGACGATGAGTTCCCGGATACCGCTCCGGAGGTCGCTGACCACCGGTATACAGCCCTGCCCCATGGCCTCCAGCACGCTGATCGGCAAGCCTTCGAACTCGGAAGCGAGCAGAAAAACATCTTGCTGCGCAAGGACTCTGGCCAAAGCGTCCCCATCCAAAGTCCCAAGAAATTCCACGCACGTCCCGGCATTTGCGCACATGGCCCGCAGTTGCGCTTCCGCCGGGCCGCTGCCTGCAATCGTCAGGCGAAAGGGAACGCGGAGTTCCATGGTGGCTTCGACGATGTCAGGTAGGTCAAGAACCCGTTTTTGTTGTTGATCCAGCCGGCCGGCATAAACTACCCGCAGCGGACCCGGGGATGAGCGATCGGGCAAAGTTGCGGAAGAAGCGACACCGTATGGAATCACGGAGAGGCGTGAGGATAGCGAAGGGCCGATCTTCAACGTCTCCTCCGCAATCGCTGAACTTACGGCAATGATGGCATTCCAATACTTTCCCAGCCGCGCCACGTGTTCGTAGTGCTGGGGATCGTCGCTATGTACGATCCCAACGATAGCCACACGATGGGAAAGTCTGGGACTGACACACGAATGGCGGAAATCATAGTTCGGAACGTAAATACAAGGCGCGCGCTCCTCCAGGTGCTGGATCATGGCTTTCCAGCGCGCCCGCATACTCATAAACGGGCGCACGTGCAGTGCTTCCAGAGGGATGTCCGCCGGTGGCGGAAGGGGCTTGGCATCCACCAGATCGGGCCGCGTCAGCACGATGTGAGCCGGTATCTGCCGGGCTTTCAATCCGCGGGCCAGACTGGCCGAGAAGACGTTCGGACCGTTCAAGCTCCAGGCGGGTGTGGCCAGGATAACGGGTGGGTGATCTCCCATGGTGGCTTATGGTTTCAAATCCGGCAATCCTATCGTACGCGCTCTTGCCGCGCACCATTCGAACCGGATTGCACCGGCGGCGAGGATACCGAAAAAGCCAATCGTTTCGGCCAGCGAACCATGGCACTCGCGGTTGGTTCGCAGCGCCAGTTCCAATCGAGTCGCTAGCGGCAGGGAAAGCGGCGCGCCGAGTTCCGGATTGCGATGAAGTTGGCCGTAAATGGTCTTCTTGCGTAGGTAATCGCGGACGCTGGCGATTTCCAGGTGGCGGACCATCATGTCAGGAGTGTACTGCACTGCCGACTCGCCATAAAGATCCGCCACCCGCCGCAAGAGCAGAGTGTCGGCCCCCCTGGCCAGTTTCTGGAATCCCCCCAGCGCCTTTAAAATGGACATCCTGACGGCCATATTGTTGGTATACGCAAAGTAGCACTCCACTCGCCGGCTCGCGAAGATGCGGGCGGCAAGTCCCGATTCGTAGCCCGCAAGCCTGCCGAGAATTCCCGAGTCGCTGGCAAACTGGCGCTCCCCCAACACCAGGCCGGCATCCGGTTGCGCCATCGCCCGGCCGATCTGTTCCAGCCAATCTTCCCGCGGGACACAGTCCGGGTCGGTAAATGCAACAATGCTTCCCCGAGCGTCCTGGATGCCCCGGTTCCTCGCGGCATATGACCCTTGCTCCGTCTCCTGGAGTAGCTTGACGCGTTCAAACCGTCTGACAATTCCCGCCGAAGAATCCTGCGAGTTATTGTCGACCATGAGGATCTCGTACCGGTCCGCCGGAAATGTCTGAGCCACCAACGCCTGAACACATCGCTCGATGAACTTCTCCGCGTTGAAGAAGGGAACGACAATGGAGAAATCCATGGGAGTTTAATCCCCGCGGTTTGTGCTTTCCGGTATGGTTGCCTTTTGAAGGCCGGTGTCTCGCTGCGCCTGCCGCAGCGCCTGGTGGAATCCCCAGGCCCACGCGAAATTGGCGGCCAGGCAAAACGGCAGAACGAGGGCGAATCGGAGAAGGTCCGCAAGCCGGCGCCGGTGCAGAAGCGTCCCGCCAATCCACATCATGACGGCAAAGGGCATGAGGAAGACCAGTAGCGGCGCCGCCTGCAACAACCGCACCTTTTCCGGCGCATCAAACGAACGATACAGGAAGGCGCCCTGGCCCAGTTTGTGCTGGTAGCTGAAGACGGTCCGGAACCCCGTCCTATTTTGGTGCCGCACCGAGGCGCGCGGCAGAAACAGGAGGCGCTTGCCTTCACGGGCGAGGCGCGAGCTGAAAAGCAGATCTTCGCCCACGGAATGATTGAGATACTCGTTCTCCGTCAGCACCTTCCGGCGGAACCCGCTGTTACCACCCACCAGAAACCGCGTCGGGCGCGGCCCCCCGTTATATTCCAGGAAGTGAAAGAATTCGAGATAAAACCCCATGCACCCAGTCATGCTCCCCGGCGTTCCGTTGCTCATCGAACCACCCACTCCATCGGCTCCCAACTCCCGGACCGCCCGGCACATCTGGTCAATCCACGTGGGGCTTGGGATGGTATCGGCATCGATGAAGAGAACGATATCGCCTTGGGCTGCGCCGATTCCGATGTTCCTCGCCTTCCCGACCTGGCAGCGATGGGGAAAATGGAGGAGCCGGACTTGGGGGAATTCCTCGCCTACAATTCGCTCCGTCCCATCCGTGGAAGAGTCGACGACGATGATCTCGTAGACAACACTTGTGACTTGCGCCAATAGCGATCTAAGAACCTGGCGAATATGCCGTGCGGCCTGATACGAGGGTATTACGACCGACGCCCCGGGGGAATCCGCGGCAAGTGGCGCGTGGGAAGGGTCGAATACGGGCATGCGTTAGACCAAAGCCTGCGGCACGTTCGGCTGGGCATTTGCCAATTCCGCAACCAGATCTAAGTCGCCATCGCCCGGCTCCTTAAGAATCACAGCAGGTATACTGCCCCTTAGAAACTCACAGGCGCCCATCAGACCTGTACCGATGTCGGTGACACATGCGGAACTGTCAGGCCTGGTGACCAAATACCGATCCCATGGTATCTGAACGTTCGCCGAGAGGTCAACAGGCAAACCGAGCCGGACGGGAACCTCGCACGAGTGCCGGCGAGCTTGTATCCTCTTCATATCAGTACCTATAGAACCGAACGCATGAGGTGCAGAAGCGGGCGGTGGCTGCGACCAGCGAATAGTAACAGCGTCTCATGGTTCTTTGGAGCCTTTCTTGTGTTGGGCGATACTCCACTCGGCGCGATATTTTGCGGCGGGCCCGTGGTCCGGAGCCAAAGCCAGCGCCCTCTCCACATTCTTCATAGCTTCCGGTCGCCGGCCTGCCCTATAGTGTTCTTGCGCCAGGTATACAAGAAAGTTCGGACTTTGTTCGAAAGACCCGGCGAGTTCACCTAACGGACCGGGGGGACATTCTCTGGCTCCCCGCATCTGCCAGGCCTGGGAAAACAGGTTGAGGGCCCACTGAATGGTGGTCTCATCGCTCGGCCTGTCTTTCAAGACCTCCAGCGCCTGGGTCTCGGCCTCGCCGTAGCGGCCATCTCTAATGGCCAATTCCGCTCTGAAAAGCCTTCCGGAAGGGAAGCTCGGCACCAGAGACAAAACCTCGTCGATGGAACGTTCCGCGCCTTCGCGGTCTCCCAGACGTAGGAGCGAGAATCCCAGAAGGGTCAAGGCATAAGCCGATCGTTTCAACGGAACGGACAGGCAACGCTCCGCGGACTTCCGAGCTGTCTCAAAGTCTCCTTGTTGATACGCTCTCCAACCCCTGGCATGCAGAACGGACTCGACATCTTCCGCGATCTTCACCTCGGATTCCCCGATTCCTCCCGCGAGAACCGCCGCTCTCAACTCTCGTGCCTCGTCGAGCGGTCCGTCGATCAACTGTTTCCGGTATAGCGTCGCCAGGAGTCTATATCGGTTCAAACCCTCTTCTCTCGCTATGCGGCTTCTCAGAAGGTGTTCCGCGGATGCCCATGGAAACGACTCTTCCGAGTAGTTCGGATCGATGCCGGAAGGTCCGTAGAGCGGCTTGAGCGGCATGAAGGTGACTGTGTGGCCATAATCGCCGGTATCCTCCACCTGCTTCCACACATCGGGACGGCCGTCGAAAATCAGGGGCTGGCAGTGGGCATAGTGATAGCGAAAGTCCTGCAACACGACACGCGAACGTCCCGGAATCAGGTGAGGTCCGAATCCCCTGAGGACGGCATTCGTTACCTCCCACGTCTTCGCTGAATCCACCAGGAGAATCTCAATCGGTCCGCCGTTCCAGGAATAATTGATGAGGTCGACCTTTTGAGCCCGGATCCAGCGAGAGTAATCGCGTGTCTCTTGCAGGAAAAGGGGAAGGAAATCGTCGCCGGTCTTGAGATCCTCATTCGTGGCGAGGTCTGACATGTACGGTTCCCATCGGAAGAGGTCAAAGCAGTGGACTGTGGCTTCGGAGCCCTGTCTCCGAAGTCCTTCCGCGATAGCCGCGCTGCCGCTTCCCAGCCATACACCCAGCTCTACAATTGCTCCCCAACCTTCATATTTCTCGCTGGTCAGCCAAGTTAAATACTGTTTCTCCTCGGGAGACAACATGGACGTGATCCGGTCGACTGCGGGAGGGTGGGAAATTTCCTTCCAGGGTCTGTGAGGATCTATTAAGTGGCCGCCGGGGCTCGTCGCCGCCGGCAAACCGGTAAACGGGTCGAAGATCGAAGTGCAGGGGGCTTGAAATGCCATCGTCTGTCGAACCTCTCCGAGCCGTTCCGGCGATAGTCCGAGTTGGGACGCCATGCGCAGGCTGCCTTGCGCGCCTTCATGGTCACCACGGTGTTCGCGCAACAATGCATCCATGACCCAGATCTCCGGGTCGCCCGGCAACTCGCGCTGCAGTGCGGATACGACCGCCATCTTGTCGGGAACAGAGTTCGACTGGTACCAAATGGATGTCAACATCTCCAGGTACCCTCTGGAGGGCACGCCAGCCTCGTGGTCACGTAGGCCACGAAGCAATGCTGTTTCCGCTTCCCCAAACAGGTCTTGGCGCAGAAGCGCCCGTGCTAGCCCGATATAGGCATAGCCCGAAGGAGGACGGACTTCCAATGCCGCCCGAAATTGTTCTTCGGCATCGGGATAGCGCTCGAGCCCTAGCAGGGCGCAACCGCGCATGGTCATGTTGTAGGTACTGGGCCGTTGCCTCAGAACTTTGTCCGCCAATTTCAAGCAGCGCTCGTAAGCCGCCTCCTCGTTACAGCGCCAGCCCTCCAGTTCGTCCAGGCTACAGGCCACCTCCTCAAAGTAACTATTCGCGGAATAACCCACCCCGCTCTCGCGAAAACGGCGGTGCAGTTGCTCCAGCTCATCCCGAAGTTCCGCCTCATGGGCTTTCCCGAACTGGAGAACGATGCGTGCAAGCTGTACGTAATATCGATCTTCCTGGGGAAGGCGCAAAATGGCGTCGCTCATTAACGCCAACTGCTCTTCGTGTGAGAAGTCGTAGTCGATGGCTCGCTGCAAGATATGGGCAGGGATCGCCTCGCGGAAACAAAAAACCGCGGAATCATCCACCCGGGGGACGGCCAATTCGAAGTAATCCGCCAGGTATTCCATGGTGACGTGGATATGCGGAAGCCAGGGATGGTGGTAATCCTGATGGATGACAAGCGACTCACCCGGAATTAATTCGGGAAAGAACAGCTCCGCAACGCGCTTGATCAGACTCTGACTCTTTGCGATATCCACCAGCAGAATCTCGATTGGCTGCCGCGGCCACGATATCGTATGAAAATCGCCTGCATGGATTTCCAGCATGCTGCTGACCGGGGCCACCTGCGAGTCGAATATTTCACGGGTGGAGTCGCCGACCGCGACTGTCCGCTTCAGGTAAGCCTGGATGAACCGGACAGTGCCGTCTTCGTTAACCAGGAAATTATCAAAACAATGAATCCGATCGCGCTCCGATACGTAGGCTGGATTCGCGCGGAGACCCTCGGCCAAAAAACAGGCGCTCTTGCCGAGGAATGAACCCGCATCCACAATGGTGCCGGAGCCTTTGAATGCGTCCCTAGCGAGAAAGTAACAAAGCTGCGCTTCACGCATCCCCAACATTCCCACGGGCCGATGCGGCAATTGCACGTCCTCGGTGAACCAGGGCTGCGTTGGTATCAGTTTGTCGAGATTCATAGGCTAATCAGATCGGCAACCGCAGGTTGTGCATTCTCCCTGCCCCTTACCGTGAAACCACTCCTGCGACAGAGGAGGCCCGCGGCGCCTCGACGGGTTGCCTGGTCTCCCAGTGGTGGGGGACACGCCAAAGGCCGCTGTTACTTCCATCGGAGCGAACCGCTATGGAGCTGGCGCTCTGCCAAAAGCCGAATCGGGGGGAAAGCTCTTCCCCATAGGCACAGACCTCGATATCGTAGAGGCCCCCACCCAGATCGAGCCTCTCGATATGGAGCAGGATCGACCCCTCGCCGTGAACGCCATAAGGGGTCGAAGGCGATCCCTGAGTGGACATATCGCAGCACGAAACGCCGTCTGGACGGCGAATAGCCACCGAAAAATTGAGGACTTCGATCAGCCGCCGGGCCACGAAGCTGATTTCAATGGACAAGGGGCTGCCACTATCGATTTTCCGATTGGCTGAGTCATCCACGCCGAGCACACGGACTCCGGTGATTTCGAACTTGTGAAGCTCGTCCCGTAACTCCTCTTTCGGGTGCTGCTCGGGAACCGCCGCCGGCGTGGTGTTTGCAACCGGCAAGTGGCTCCAGGAAATCGTTCCTGCGTCCGCAAGATACTTATCGATCACACCGGAGCAGGGCCCCTGGGCCTCAAGGCGCCCCGCGCGCAGCCACAGGGCTTCGTCACAAAGCTCTCTAGCCATTCCGGCATCATGACTGACGACAATGATGGTGCATCCGGAGGCCTTGACCTGCTCAATCCGGTCGAGGCACTTACGCTGAAAAGCCAGGTCGCCCACCGCCAGCACTTCGTCGATCATCAGAATGTCCGGGTCCGAGTGGATGGCAATGGAAAAAGCCAACCTCATTTGCATGCCCGAGCTGTATACCCGGAGCGGGCTGTCGATATACTCCTCCAACTCCGAAAAAGCAACGATCGTCTCCAGCCGCGCTTCCACTTCGCGGTGAGTGAGTCCGCCGATGATTGCATTGACAAAGAGGTTCTCGCGGCCGGTGAGTTCCGGATGAAACCCGGCCCCCAGGGTTAACAGTCCTCGCACCCTCCCGCAAACCTGAATGCTGCCCTTATCCGGTCGCCCTACGCCGCCAATCAGGCGGAGCAAAGTGGATTTACCCGCGCCGTTACGGCCCACAACCGCCACCATCCGGCCGGGAGCGATCCGGAAATTGACATCCTTCAGACCCCAAAAATACTCGGTCGGAGCGAGCTTCCAAAAACCACGCAGCAGCGTTTCATGGATAGTTGAAGGCCGATCGGCGCGATATCTCCGAAACCGCTTGCCCAAGTCCTGGACGACCACCGCGTCTCTCATTTAGAGCTCCTCGACAAAGCGGTCGCGCGCCCGTAGAAAGACTATACAACCAGAGGATAAAACCATGCTGGAGAGAACTGCGAGCGCGGCCAACGGCTTGGCCGCCGGCAACTGGCCGTGCAGGAGAATGGCGCGATAGGCGGTGAGGAGGCACGCCATCGGATTCAGCATGAAAATGGAATAAAACGGTTCCGGAATCCCACTAAAGTCCCAAAATACCGGTGTCAAATAGGAAAACAATAACAAGCATATCCCGACCAGGTATTGTGTGTCACGGAACTTCACCTGAAGAGTAGCCACAATGTAAGCCAGGCTTACAGTCAGGGCGAACTGCACCAGAATCACGAGGGGCAGCGCGACCAGCGCGAGGGTGGGCCGAAGGCCGTCTATGAGAAGAAACACCGCCAGGATCGGCAGCGCGAGCAGGAAATGGATCATCTGCGATAATACGGTAACGGTCGGTAATACGGCGATGGGAAACCCAACCTGCTTAACCAGTTCGCGATTCTCTACAATGGTCATGCTGGACGTTATGAGCGACGATTGAAACCAGATCCAGGGTAAAATGCCCGCTAAAAGGAAGCTGGTATAGTGTGGGATGGTCAGCCGCAGGATTTCCTTGAATACGATATACATGACCGCGAGTTGGGCCAGCGGCACAAGCAAAGACCAGGCAATGCCCAGAACCGACCGCTTATAACGCAGCTTGAAATCGCGGGCAACCAGCACGCGCAAAACGTCGCGAACGTAAATCAACGACCACTGTTTTGCGAGAAACCTGTGACTCATCGATCACTACCATGGCTCAAACCGGCCCCCACATACCGCTGAAAAAACTGTTCGAATACGCGCCCGGGCTTGCCCATCGGACCAGGAAACCGGTCTAGATCTTACGGCAACCGGCAGGAAATAAACCACATAAACGTGGATGGCATCGGGGCTTCCAAGTCTTCAAAGCGAGCTAATACAGCGTAGCACAAGCCCCAACTTGCCTGCCAAGCCCATGGGGGCACGGGTTCTATAGGTACCATAATGCCGGTGTGAGAACTGAGGAACTAAAGTCTGTCAGAATCCGCGACGCGGTAACCAGGTGCCTGGAGATTTACGGTCGCAGCAAATCGTCTACAAAAGCCGCCATCACCACCTTGGAAGCGCGCAGATGGTGCTCATCGCGGTATAGCGCGGCATGTAATGCTCCATGTGCGAGTCGCCCACCAGCAGGGTGGTATGGTTCCCGGTCCGCAAAGAAACGGGCGGCGGGAGCTACGTAGCGCGAATGACCTTCCATAGAAACTTCCAGCCGGTGTCTTGCCGCAAGATCTCAATGCGGGGAATCAGGTAAGGGTCTCGTCCTTGCCTGGCACAGCCCAGATCCACCGTGAAGGCGGCCTGCAATCCAGCATTCCGCACCGCCCGGCGGACTGCGAGGTTCGAGACACCGTGGGGATAGGCGAACATCCGGGGTCTGCCGATTCCGCAAGCTTCTAATTCCTGGACCGAACCCACGACCTCGTCTTCGAGCTCTGGTACTGCCGCCTCGGTGAGTGGGCGATGGGTGCGGGAGTGGGCGCCGATTTCCACTCCGTTCTTTGCCAAAAACTGGAGACCATTACCATCCAGCAATCGAAGCGACGGCGCCCCGATTGCCTCGTCCCACGTGTTGGTACTTCCAAGCAGGCCACTTACGGCAAAGGCGATCGCCGGAATTTTCAGTTCCTTCAGAACGGGCATCGCAAACTCCAGGAGATCCTCGTAACAATCGTCAAATGTCAACAGCACAGGCAACGACGGCAGCCGGCCACCTTCGTGCAAAAAACGCACGAACTGTTCCGCGGTGATGAAGTGAAACCCGAGGCGCTGCAGCGCTTTCATCTGCCCCCGAAACTGATCGGGAGGCGTACCATACGGTTCCAGCACGGTGTCTCCCCTCAGATCTCGAATCGCGTGGTAAGAGAGCACCCGCACGGCGGCCGATCGCGGCATGCCTCCGGCCTCATGCACGCCTCTCCAGTACTCCATCTCGCAGACCTCATAAAATAACCGGACCGCCTTCGGGCCTTCGACCCCGTGCTCCACAAGCGCAAGTGCCAGAGAACGGAGGGCGGCCGTCAACGGAGAGCTCAACGGCCGCAGGGCAGCCAACGCTCGCCACACCTCCGATCTCAGTAACTTTCCGGACAAATGAGGAACAAAGACTTCACTGGCCTGATTGGAGTGCTTTCGTGCGAAGACCACGTCCGCCTGTCCGGATTCCCGAATCTGGCGCAAATACTGCCGCGGCTTGACGACGTAGTTCTGATAGCTGAGGGCGTAAGGGTTGAAATCGATTCGGCAGCCGCTCTCCAGCAGCCGGTAGCCTAAATCGAGGTCCTCGTTGCCGAACGTGCCGCCCAACGTGAAATTTGTATCGAATCCTGCCGCTTTTTGAAAGATCTCCCGTTTCACGGAAATTTGTCCGGTGAGAAGATCCTGTAGCGTCAAGTCGGCCCCTGGCTGCGAGAGCCGGCGGCCCCTCTCCTCGGCCCACAATTTCACACCCGCGCTCATAAAACTGGCGGGGGATTTAGGGTGCAGCGGAAGATGTCCCAGGACGGCGTCGGCGCCTTCCCGGTGCGAGTGCTCGTGCTCGGCAAGCAGCCGCGGGTGCGCCTCCATATCGTCGTCGAGAAACAGCAGGATCTCACCTTGGCTGGCGGACGCCCCCCGGTTGCGTGCCGTAGCTGCGCCTTGGTTGGTTTGCTCCAGGACCGTCAGCGGGAACGGTACATCGAGCGCCCGCAGCGACTCCGCCGAACCGTCCCGCGACCCATCAACCACCACGATGACCTCGAATTCACCGCCGAAATCCTGTCGCGCAAAAGCCCTGACCGCTTGCAATACCAGCTCGCGGCGNNCGCCGGAGCTTTTTCACCGGGGACCGCTTCCCTGGCGCCGGCCCATCGTTCGTCAGGATAAAGTCCGCCGGCAGCGGTTGCGGGCTCGATAAGCGCACCGTCGGCAAGACTATGCAGGGTCAGCGAGGACAATTCGACCGAAGCGTCGTCCCCACCCAGGTCAAAATGAATCCGCGCGTCCTGGTCGTCGGCGGTTGCGACGAACTCGATGCTTTGAGCTTGCCATTCAGTCGTCAATTCGATTGTTCGATAGAGCCCCAGCCCGTCCCAGGGGTCGTGCGCCTGGGCGCAACCCAGATTAACTGCCCTTGGACGATCGGCTCGGGCCCGGAAGACAATGCCATAGGAATGTCTGAATTTTACAGCCAGGGTAGGCTGATTTAATTGAATATCCCAGGGATCCTTGGTTTTGGCCTTGGAGATCGCCACGCGGATCAGATCCCGATCCTCCGGAGGGAATACCAGGCGCGCCTGATTGCCACTGGTGACACGGAGCTGCCACTTGAGTTCACGGGTGTCCGCTTCCGGCAGGGTGTCTATCGAAATCGAACGGCCGAATGGCCGGAGGGCTTTCCGGAGCAGCGTCCAGATTCGGACGTCCTGAACTCCCTCCGCGGCCAGGTAACGATCCATGTAGTTCAGGAAGAACAATCGCACCGCGGAGTATTGTCCAGAACCTTTTACTGTGGACATGCAGGAGTCGGGATGAACACGATATCGAGTCCAACACTCGCCGGATACGAATACACCTTCGTGCCGGTAAACTCTTGCCAGAAAGGCCTGATCCTCGTACAGGCTGTAAATGCCGCGAAACTCTTCCTGAAATCCCCCGGCCCTTTCGAAGACCCTGCGGCGGATCAATAGGTCGGACGGACATGGCGCGGTCCCCTCGCCCAAAGGGTACAGCAAGGTAAGAAGGTCAGGAGGCTGGAATAGCGTATCCTTGGGCACACCAAGATCCGGGATGGAATCGGCGCCGGGTGCTCCTTCGGGCTCCGCCCAACTGTGCCAGTATTGGGAAGCTCCGAACACCATTCCGGCTTCCGGATGCAGGTTCAGAATACTCACCTGCCTTTCCAGTTTTTGCGGCAGCCAGACATCATCGCAATCGAGAAACCCGATGAAACCACCCTCGGCATTCCGGACCCCGAGATTTCGGGTGGCGCTCATGCCGCGATTCTGGTGGCCCTCATGCTCCAGGTAGCGCACTCTGCCGGGATGCGATTCGGCGTATTGCCGGGCAATCTGAGTACTCGAATCCGTTGAGCCGTCATCCACCAGCAGCAATTCCCAATTTCTGTGGGTCTGGGAAAAGACGCTATCGATAGCTTCCCGGATGAACTTTTCGCCATCCAGAAAGATGACGATCACGGACACGAGTGGATTCGCGTTCGGATCCGGGGTCATTTCTCAAACCATGCCGACAGCCGCCTCTCAAATTCTTCTCCGCTCCAGTTTCCCACGTGAATGCGCGGCAAGCGCAGAGGGTCGGCGCCTTTCTGAACGGCGCCGGGGGCGGTCGAGCAGGCGACAGCGAATCGATTCTCTTGAAGGATCGCGATGCTTTCCTCACTGTAATCGCCATAGGGGTAGGCAAAGCTGGAGATCGGATACCCCACGATCTCCTCCACACGCGCTTTGCTGCCTTGGATCTCCTCCCGCTGCCGAGCCGCCGGGAGCGACGAAAGCACCGGGTGAGTCACCGTATGGGCGCCGGGTTCGATCAAGCCTCCGCGGGCCAGGTCCACCACTTCCTCAGGCGTCATAGGACGATATCCTTGCCTGCATTCCGGAACGGCGCTCGCCCACGTCATCAGTTCGGCGAGTACTCTTTGCTGCCCGGTCTCCGGCATACGCTGCATGGCTTGCCAAACCGAACGGTAAAGATCTTGCCGCGGGGTCGGCGGGTCTTGTTCGGCTTTCCATCCTCGATGGGTTTGGAAGGCCGCCTCGCCGTAATGAGCCGACTCACCCAACTCCCACGTTCCGGATGTTCCATTCAACTGCAGGCGCAGGGCGGGCGGCAGCGAGCCCGGATGCAGAAACAAGCGCTCCAGTGCATCCCACCAGTACTCGCGGTCCGATCCCAGGTATCCTGTCGCCAGGAATACGGTTGCCGGAACGTCGTAGCGTTCCAGCAGGGGCTTGGCGCAATACAGGTTGTCGCTGTACCCGTCATCGAACGTCACTGTCACCGACCACGGCGCCGGTTCGCGACCATTGCTCAGCGAATGCACCACATCCTGCAACTTCACCGGACGGGCGAATTTTCGCAAGACTTGGAGATGCCCGGCAAAGTGCTCCGGCGCCACACACAACGACCATGGGTCGGAAGCCTCCTCGGCGACGCGGTGGTACATCAGAATGAGCGCTTGGCGGTTGTGACGGCCGAACCGCCGGGCCAGGCGGCGCCATTGATCGAACGCGGAGATTCTCATGACGTGCGCGCCAATTTCACTGCCCGCACCGTGATGATGACCTCGTAGTCGGGATCCCGATGGTCCAGTTCTTCTTGGCGCAGATCTTCCTTTGCAAGGCCGTGCAGAAAAGAGACGGCGGACAGTACGTTGCCGGCGGATTGTATCTCTACGTTGGCATCCCCGAAGACGTCTCCGAAAAGCCGTCTCGCCGATGCCGCCGTGAAGCGCCAGAACCAGGAGTCTGCCCACTCCTCCTGGCTGATCCGCGTGAGACCCGGAAAAGTTGCCAGTAGGACTCCACCTGGCTTCAGAATTCTATGGAGTGTTGTGACGGCTGCCCGCACCTCGTAAATGTACTGGAGCGTCTCGGTCACGATCGCGCAGTCAAAGAGGTCCGAAGGAATGTGACCGGCATCCGTAAGGTCCGCTACAATCGTCGCTCGCGGGTTGCCGGCGGCTACATGGAGCACATCTCTGACTGCAACGGCGTCGCCGCCAAAATTGCGCGTGTACAGGTCGTCTTCGATTTCGAGAACGCGGCCGCGAATATCACTCGCGTGCCGGGCAAGAAACTCCTCAATGTAATAGCGGTCGATCGGGAGGCCTCGATCGAAGCCCCACTTCCGGCTGATCGGCGTGAGTCGTCGAAATGCCCCAAAGTCCAGGTTTGGCGGGGCTTGGGCGTTTTGGCCGGCTATATCGTCGTCCTTATCCCGGCACAGACGTACTTGCGATACCTCTACTGGAATGGCACGGGTCCCCAGATCGAAATGGATGCGCGCATAGTCGTCGTCCGCGGTTGCGATGAACTCTTTTTGAAAATCACGCCACTCCGGCGACAATTCAATCTCCTCATATAACCCCAGACCCATCCAGGGGTCATGCGCCTGTGCGGCGCCGACGCCGACGCTCCTCGGATGGTCTGCCCGTGCCCGGAAATGAAGTGTGTACGAATGCTTCGACTCTAACTTCAGGTTAAGCAGATTCAGTTGAACATCATAACTTACACTGTCGCCGGCTTTCGCAATCACGACTCGAACAGTATCGGGTTGATCCTGTGGACACACCATACTTGCCAAAGTGCCGCCAGATGTTCTGAGCCGCCACTTCCTTGGTGCCATGACCGTCCTCTCCCGCGCCGCCTCGCAAAATCAGAAGAACCGCCGGCTTCTGGGTCCGACGCGCCCTCTGCCACAGAATAGCATCGCGCCCGGCCAAAGGTTGAAGACAGTTGATGTCGCCTGTGTAGGATAGTGGGGAGCGGCGGAAGCGATTATGGTAGCATTTACACATGGAGCGGAGGGTGGCTTGCGTTTCGCCTCTGAGAGTGGAACTTTCGGGACTGATGGCAGGCAGCTTTGCACCACGCTGCATTCGGAAGCTGGGGCCGCGGACTTATGAGCGTTGACGACCTTCGCGCAGCCGACGAATCGCTCCGCAACTTTTCCGGTAAAGCCGTAAAATCCGCCTGCTATGCTCCATTTGTCTCGCTGTACCTCAACACGACAGGCGCCGTTCAAGCGTGTTGCCGCAACCAGACCTTCATATTGGGCAATATCAACGACCAGCGTTTAACCGAAATCTGGAATGGTGGAAAGATCGATGCGCTCCGTAAGGCGCTCACGGACTACAATTTCAATCACGGCTGCACTTACTGCGAGTGGGAGAGCAAAAGACGGAGCGATTCTTTTTCCATTCGGCTCATGTCCGATCCTTATCCGGTTGTCTCCCCTCAACCCGAGTGGCCCTCTGTAATCGAATTCAACGGAAGCAACACCTGCAACCTTGAGTGCATCCAGTGCTGCGGCGAAAGCTCTTCCTCCATTCGAGGCAACCTGGAAGGCCTTCCGCCCCTGCCAAAGGTTTACAAGGACCAGTTCTTCGAGGATCTGCGCTTATTTCTGCCCCATTTGCGCTTTATCAACTTCCTCGGCGGCGAACCCTTCCTTGCCGCGGAGGTACACCGCATTTGGGACATGATGATCGAAGACGGCCTGACGATTCCATGCCGTGTGACGACCAACGGTACCCAATACAACGCCCGGATCGAGCGGGCATTGAACGCCATCCCCATGCATATCACCGTCTCTGTGGACGGCATAACCAAGGAGACATTCGAGAAGATACGGCGTCGCGCGAATTTCGAAACCGTCATTGCGAACCTGCATCGTTTCCATGCCTATACGCACGAGCGCGGGATGAATTTCGGAATCTCATATTGCCTGATGCGCCAGAACTGGCACGAGTTGGGCGATATAGTGCTGTTCGCCGAACAGCTCGATTGTGAGTTGAGTATCCTGATGGTGGCCGGGCCGTCCCAAGTCAGCCTGTTTACACTCCCGCCGCACGAATTGCGGGGTGTCGTTGGGGAGATTGAGAAACTGGGCGATGCCATTGCCCCCCAACTCAAGAGGCACCGAAAAGCGTGGGAAGAGACCGTTCAACACCTGAAGGACGCTACGAAGACGAACCAACTGCGGAAGATCCAGACGGTTATATCTTCCGATGAGTTGCTGGCCGACACTCCGATCGCGAGAGCCAGGAAACTCGCCGGCGAGGGCGATTACGAAAAGGCGTTGCGGGAGCTTCAGGGAGTCCGGCAGGGTCAAGTCGATTACTATTATGCGCTGGCGCTCTCAGGCTATGTTCGTAGCCGGCAGGGCGACATGGAAGGCGCCGGGAACGATCTGGAGAAAGCGCTTCAGGTTTCCCGGAAGCTCCCCGATGCACACCTGCATCTGGCGCGGGTCCGGCTCCAGCAAGGCAGGCTCGATGCGGCTCTGGAGTATGCGCTCCAGGCGAGAGAGCGGGTCGTTCCGGAAGAACGGATCGAGGCTCAGGTGCTGCTCCTGCTGGGCTTGATTTACGCATGTCAAGGGCGGATGCTTCCCGCGTACCGGGTGTATTCGCGGCTCGCCCGATTGCCTCAGCCCAGCCGTGAAGGGATGGCTCTCCCGGACTCTCTGGACGGTGCGCGCCGAAGTCTGTCCGAAATCGAAACCGGCGATGGAAGGTTTCGAGCTAGGAGTCTGCTCTTTCGGGTTTACGCCCTCTTCCGATTAGCGGCGGCTTGTCATAGAGTCCTCGCCTTCACCAGGACCGTCGGTGGGGTATCCCAGGCCAGCAAGCAGGCTCCGCCCGGGGACGTCCAATCTCTACTCCCGGCTGAAGCAAAGAGAAGGGCACGATGGACCTTGCGGGTGGCAGGCGTAAACAACAAAGCTCGCCTCGTATTCCCTGCGGGTGATTGTGAAAGCGTCAGAATTGACATCGCGGAAGCGGCGAGCGGAATCAGCCACGACATTCAGCTCAACTACACTCACATGGAGTTTAGCTCCAAAAAGTCATATCAATTGAAATTCCGCGTCCGTGCCGACCGGCCTCGGACGGTTGGATTCGGAATCGCCAAGGCGACCGCTCCCTGGTCCAATCTCGGGCTCTACCGGAACTTGGAATTAGACACCGCCTGGCGGGAAGTTCAAGAGAAGTTCGTTTCTGCGGTGGACGAAGAGAATGGCCGCATTCATTTTGACCTGGGCGAGAGCGGCGCTCCGTTTGAAGTCGCCTCGCTGGTCGTGACCGGCCCCGGGAGGAACTGACCGGCGCGGCGCGCCTCGGTACTGGTCACCGTCCCAGCGCGTTCGTGAACCCCGAGCGCATGCTTCGGCACGAGCCTCCGAATCGCTCCCTAACACAGCCCCGTCTTGGCCGCTATCCGATAGAGAACGGCCGCCTTATTACTAAGTTCCCGATAGTTGGTGATACGGCTGAATATACTTTCGTCGTTCAACTTGGCGGACGGTTGCAGAATGTAAGACAGTTCGGGCGACTGGAGTTGGCCTTCCGGCGCCTCGATTTGCAAGAACTGCAACACTTGCTGGAAGCGCACGATTCGGCTCGCCGTCCCGATCGTGGGTCCAAACAGGTCCTCGTACCAGAGGTCCAGGACAGCGTTGGTAGTTATGCTGTTTCTGAGTTCTTCCTCGATCCGCGGAAGGTGCTCCAGGTACCACATCACCAGATCCTCGTCCAGCGGTGGCAGCGGGACTTGTGAGACCGCATCCTTGTAATTGGCTGCCTCAGTTGCCGATATGGAACAGCCGGTGTGGCCCCAAAGGTTAGTGGCGCGTCCGACGAGGTCGGAGACGATTCGCTGAAAACCGTTTCGACGGCGCAGAAAGATAACCCGGAGCCTGGGGTAGTTGAGGATTATCGCATTCAACCGGATCCACAAGGAACGATGTTGCTCCATCTCGGAGATGGTCGCCTGATGGTCTGGCCGAAAGGGAAAACCAGTCGGGTCGAATACATGCTTAAACCCACAATAGCCCGTGAGCAACTCCTGGACGCGAGAGGTCACACCCGTCTCATCAAAAGCGATATCGTCGAACGCTGGCTCATAATCGATCCGTATCCCCGGAAGAAGATTGAGCGCCCGGTAAAAGGCGGTGCTCCCGCACCGCGGAGCGGACACAATTATGAACGGGGATGGCGTCATGCCGGCCTTCCTTCCGTCTGCGGCCGCAGATCCGGAACACAGGACGCACGCGCCAGGAGCGCGTATAAATACTCCGTCGGGCGCGCGGCCCTGAGACCGAACACTCCGCCCATCGCCGCCCAGTCGTCGAAATCGAAGCTCCACCTTGGATTCGCTTCCGGCGCGCTGACCACCCAACCCAAGCCTACCCGATCCGTGAGAACCATTCCATTCGGTTGGATGCATGCGGCATAACTCGCCATCATGTTTATAAAATGGCGCCGGCAGCAGCCGAACGTCGTCGGATTGTTGTCGATCACAATATCGAAATGTTCCTGTTCGCCCAGTGGACCAGGCGAGTACTTGTTTCGCACTATGGGCCGGTAGTTCGCCAGTTTCAGCCGTTCACCCTGCTGCGCCTCCAGCGGTGAAATCGTAAATCCCACGATCAACTTGGCGCGGTGCGAAAAACGAGCCGCGAATTGGGAATTGCCGACGCCCACATGCAGGATCGAGAGGCCGGTAACATCGAAAGTATCGAGATACTCCTCGATGCGCTCCTGATCGGGGGTCGTTTCACGATGGGACCATTCCCGCCATTCCTCGACTTCGTCAATCCCGGGGTTCGCGTCTCGCTCGCACTTCATGGGAAGGGCCGCGAAGCGTTCTTGCCAGACGGCGTCCAACCTGGTTTCGAGAAACGTTGCGCACATCCTCCCTTGTCGTTTGCTCTTCAGCAGTATACAACGGAACCCGCGAGCGGCTACTCCGGGGCAGTTGCGGTTATTTCGCCGCGACACGCGACCACAGTCCGAATCCGTTCGTGAAAAAGGCGTTCGCAGATCCCGACGTCGAAGCGCTGTCGTATCTTGTTCGCCGCTCTCCGCCCAAGCCGCCACCTCCGTTCCGAATCGAGAAGTAGTTCCTCAATAGCCCCAGCAAGGCTGATCGAGTCGCGCTGCGGCACGATCACACCATCCTGGCCGTCGTCGATCACCTCGATGATGGAACCGGCATCCGTGGCAACGGCCGGCAACCCGGTCGCCATCGCCTCCAGAAGTGCAGTCGGGATGCCGTCTTTGTCTCCCGATTCCGTCTCCACAAACGGGGCCACAAACAGGTGCGCGCCATCGAGGAATCGCCTGATCTCCGGTTCCGGCTTGCGCCCCTCCAAATGGAAGACCGCGCTAAGACCGAGCTCAGCGATCCGCAGTTCCACCACCTGGGCGTAATCCTTACTGGCGGCATCCTCATCCACCCCGCCGAGCACGTGCATGCTCACGTTGACATTCCGGTCGAGCAGATGGCGGATCGCCTCCACCAGATAGATAGTCCCCTTCTTCGGCTCAATCCGGCTGACGCAGACCAGCCGGTACGGCTGTCCGCTCCCGGGCTCCTTCCGGGCCGCGACGGGAAAACGCGCCGAATTGATCGCGTTTGGCTTCACAACGATCTTGTCCGGGTCGGCATGAGGCGCGAGGCTCATCAGCTCGCGTTTGATGCGGTGGGAAGTGGCGATCACTACGCTCGACTGCTCCAGGTGCAGCGCCACAACCTTCAGCGGGTAATCCTTCAAGACATGATCCGAATAGCAGCTCACGCCACGAGGTATGTCGAGCAAGTGCGACGCAAACAGTGTGAAGAGCGTGCCTTCATAGAAAAAGTACGAGTGCAGATAGTCCGGCCGATAGGCCTCAACCATCCGGGCGAACGAGAACGCCTGCCGGAAATGGTAGTGATTGCGGAGTTCCTGCGGAGGCATGCCGGATGCACGGCATAACTGTTCGACGAGCGATTCTATCTTCTCCGGCGCCCGATCCTTAAAGTACGCATAATCGCTCTCATACACGCTGTCGTGGGTGACCAGCTTCCGCTTCGCGGCCCACAGGCGGGAGAACTGCGCGGGTAAGTGGTCTCGCGGATTTAAGCTGGAGTAGAAGAACCGCAGGTCGAAATCCTGCCCGATTAACTGCGCGAGTTCCTGATAGACGAAAGTCTGGGAATAAATCGGAAAACCCCAGCAGGCTGTGGCGACAACCCGCACCCGCCCGGATCGAGGGATCAGGTTTCCCGCCAGGCGCTCAGCCCGAAGCCGCATCAGTTGAAACCGGTGATAATGATGCGCCAGGTCTTCTTCGGATAAGTTGCGCAACCCAACGGTGCTACTCAACTTCGGCTTCACTCGGGCTAGTATCTCTTCCAACATAGGAGCATCCGGACGAAGCTCAGTCAGGCCCGAGCCTTCTCTCCCGGAGTCTTGGTTTCCACTCCGCCTTCCGCACCGGCCTCGAGCCGCGATGGAACCGGTGGATCGTCCAGGCAGCGAAAGGTGACGGCTGACACCTCGACGGCGACTTTGCGGCCGCCCAGGTCGAAATGGACGCGGGCGTTGTCCTCGCCGGCCATGAGGGTAACTTCCGTAACTTCCTCCTGAAAGCTCCGCCACTCCGGCGTCAGACGGATCTCGCGATAATACCCTAAATTGGTCCACGGTTCATAGGCCTTGGCGATACCGGCGCCAATGCTCCTCGCCCGGTCGGATCGTGCCCGAAAATGAAGTGCGTAGCGTGAACCCGCCGTCACCTTCAGACCACCGTGATTCAGTTGAATATTCCACTTCGCCTGGCTGGACGCCCTCGAAATGTCCACTCTGACGGTTCCCGGATGCCCGGTCGCCAGGTGCAATTCCGCGGCATTCCCTGGCGCCACTCGAAGTTGCCACTCGCTATCCGCATTCGGCTCATCCTTGAAGGTTAGGGCCTCAGGTACATGGGTATCCTGAATCTCTCTCGCGGGTCTTGGATCCGAACCCGTTTCGATGCGAAGATCGGTCTCCTTTAGGACGCCGAATCCCGTCCCCAGCCGAATCCAGGCCCGCCCACGTAATTGGGCCAGAAGGCGCTCCCGTTCCGCGGTCAATTGTCGCCCCCGGCGCAACTCCTCTTCGGCGGTCGATTTCTCTAGCTCTAAACCGTCGGCTTGCACGCGCGTCTCTTCTAAACTTTCCTCTAGAACGGCCATCTCCTGCGCCAGGACGTCCTGCTGCTTTCGCGACCGGTCCAGGTCTGTCTCCAGCGCTGCCTGCTGCTGCCGCGCATCTCCCAACTCCCTCTCTAGCGCTGCCTGCTGTTGCCGCGCAACTCGCAGCTCGCGCTCCAAAGCAGCCTTCTCCGACCGCCACTGCTCGGTCAGCCGCAAGCGCTCTCCTTCCAATTCCTCGACTACGGCCCTCCACGCCGGCGACTGCCTAAGGATCGTCTTCTTTAGTTCCAGCAGCGCGGCGGCCCCCAGATTCGGCGTCTGCGATTGCGTTTCGAGCGCCATTAGGAACTCCTCGATCTCGCGCACAATCCTGGGAAACAGGCCCTCCCAGGCGTCGCGAGGCTGGGAGGCCGGCAATGTCCCCGCCTCAAAAATGCATTTCGCAATCGCACCCGGATCGAGTGACGTGTAATGATAATCCCGCACCGCCTCCAGCAGCACCCTTGGATCCCTGCCGGAGCCGAGCAGCAGACCGGCGTTCCAGCACAACAGATAGAAGACTTGGCTTTCGACCTTATCCTGGACGAGGCCATTGACATAGTCGGGATGCGGGTTCGAGACCCGCGGATCGGCCGCGTACCCTCGCCGTAGCACCGTGAGCCCATCCCGAAACAACTGCTCCGCATCGAGCGACGAGGAACTCGGCGTCATCCGGTAATACGCCAGCACCTCGCGAACCGCCCCGAAGCGCGCCCCGGTGCGCGCGATCCGCTGCCAGAGATCCCAGTCCGGACATTTCCGCAGTGAAGTGTCGAGCTTCCCGACGGCTTCCACCAGCGATTTGCGCACGATACAGGCATTCACGGGGAAGGCCGCCCGGCGAGCCAATATCGGGAACAGGTCCCCCGTTGGCGCCAGATAATCGTCCGCCACTTGCGTCCCGTCAAGAGCCACTCTCACCCATCCGCAATGGACCGCATCGAGCTCCGGATGGGCCGCCAGCTCCGATGTCAGGTGTTCCAGGTGGGCCGGCGAGATCCAATCGTCCGCGTCCAGAAACAGCAGCCAGTCGTATCGTGCATGCTCAATTCCGGTGTTGCGGGCGGCACTCTCACCGCCGTTCGACTGGCGGACGACGCTGATGCGCCGGTCCTGCTCCGCGAATCGATGGGCGATCTCGGAGGTCGCGTCGCTGGAGCCGTCGTCCACAACGATGGCCTCCCAGTTTGGGCAGGTCTGCGCAAGTACCGATTCGATGGCTTCCGCAATCGTGGAAGCGGCATTATAAGCGGCGATGATGACCGAAACATTCACGGGAGTCGGGGCTGCCTGCGTTGCAATTCTACCACCCCCTTTTTCGGCCGCCAAGCCAGTCACAAAAGATATCTTATAGAGCCAACATGAGTTAGCCATTTACCCTGGGCGGCGGAGTTTATACTGGTAATAGTGTGTACGTGGCCCTTCCACCTTTCTCAAACTCATGAAAATCGGCCTCCTCTCATTTGAATACCCGCCCGAGACCGGTTTCGGAGGAATTGGCACCTACACCTGGTACCAGGCTCGCGCCCTCGCGCGGCTCGGTCATGAAGTGCACGTTTTGGCTGGATCGAAAGAGGCGGCTCCGCTCTCCACACGGGAGCACGATGGCGTTTTCGTTCATCGATATCGCCCGGCCGGGCCCGTCATGGCGGCGTTTGACCGGCTCGGACACTGGAAATGCTGGTGGACACGCCAGCGCCTGGAAAATGGCTGGAGCATGTATCAGGCACTGAAAGCGCTGATGCGGCATCACCGGTTCGACGTTCTGGAAATGCCGGAATGCGGCGCCGAGGGGTACCTGATTAATTCCTTGGCCGGAATTCCCACGGTCGTGCGTTTCCATTCTCCCTCGCGCCTCATTATGCCGTTCTACGATGTGCGCCCGTCAGACGTATCCATGTGCTCTTTTCTGGAGCAACACGCCATTCTCAACGCAACGGCGTTGACCTCGTGCTCCAGCTTTCTGAGTGATGAGGTGCGCTCCAGGATGGGCGTGAGCAGGCGGATTACCGTGATACCCAACGGAATCGATCTCAGCCTGTTCGACGAAGCGCCGCATGTGGACGTAGCCACAAAATACGGTTTGCCGCGCGACAAGGTCACGATATTGTTCGCCGGACGGATGGAGCGGCGAAAGGGCATTCACCTTTGCGGCGCCATCGCGCAATCGATTCTTCGCAGACACGATGTGGCCTTCGTCTTCGCCGGGCAGGACTTGTTCGGATACATGAAAGATACCTTGTTGCCCTCACTCCGGAACCAACAACTCCGAGGGTCGTTCCACTACATCGGAAAGCTGGACCTCGACGAGCTTCGATCGTGTGTGCGCGCCGCGGACATTTTCATGCTGCCGAGCCTGTGGGAGAACTGCCCCTATTCGTGTATCGAGGCGATGGCAGCCGGTCGTGCCGTAGTTGCTTCCAATCAGGGGGGAATGCCGGAACTGATTCAGCATGGTGTGAATGGATTATTGGCGCAGCCCGGAGCGCCGGAATCGTTTGCCCGGCAGATGGAAACCCTGATCGAGGATGAGACATTACGCCGCCGGCTCGGGGACGCCGCTCGCCGTACCGTAAGAGAGCGCTACACCGACGATCGGGTTGCGCGGCTGACCGTGGAGACATACGAGCGCTGCATTTCGTCCTAGCGTGCGTGCCGCTTGTGGCGAAGCGGCCGGGAGTTATAATCTTCCGGTGCCGCCGCTGTCGATCGTCACCGCCACCACACAGCCCTGGCCTGAAATTAGTTGTAGGGTATGCTTTAGCTTGCCCACCAATTGCATCAAAGGCTGGGCAAGCTACGCGGGACCCTGGAATCTCTCTACGACCAGGCTCGCGCGATTGCGGCGGAGATCGTCGTCGCCGATGGCCACGGCCGAGGCCAGCCCGATTCCTCGCCCTTCCCCGGCGTGACCGGGACGCGCGGCAAAGCCCCGCACTTCAGGGCGGGGAAGGAAAGCGCGGCTGGCGCACCGCCCGCCTAGCAGGTTGCGGAAAAACTAAGTTTCGCCTCCGCCTTCCCGTTCTAAAACATTTCTTGTAGAATTGTTTTATGCGCGGTCTCGACCTTCAACAATCGGCGATCTTCAGTTACTTGTCGCCGGGGATTCCGATTTATCCGATCGTGACTAACTACCTGAATCATATTCGGTCGAACTATCCGAGAAACCTTTTCCGATGCACCAATTTGCCGCTTTGGGAAAGATGACGGGAGGCCGCGCACTCGATTACCCGGAGATTGATGCGGCAGCGTTGCGCAAAATTCTGGAGACCGTAAAGACCGATGGGTTATCGCAATACGTAGTTGGGTTCGTGCCGCCCTCCGCGAGCGGGACGCCAAAAGAGCATAAGCTGGAAATCAGGCTGATGTCGAAATCGGGCAGAGCTCTGGAAGGCGGCAAGAGAAGGGCGACTTACTGAGTGAAGCTACGGCAAATTGTTGCAAGCGGCGGACCTTGGCGTTTCCAATCTGAGTCGGAACTCAATTATGGCGCGCACCGCTGATTACTTCGGTGCCCCGCAATACTCGCCCATATGCTTGAGCGCCGCGAGGAACTCCGGCGAACCAGTTTCCTGTATGGACGCATCGATGCGCGCCTGATCTCCCGACATCCGCGCGTCCATATCGGCGTTCGCGGTCCTGGTTTGCAACGCGACATCCGTCTCGAGCGACGCGGGTGCGGCCTTTACCAGCGTCGCGTTCAGCACCTTCGCATCGGCGTAGTACTTCGCGGCTCTGGTCATGTTGGGCTTGCCGGGGGGGTCGAGCTTCGTGTCCGCCACCCACTGCGCGATCAAATCGGCCTGTGCAACCATGGTCTTGCAGAACGGCTCGTTCGCGTGAGCGCCGCTCACCAATGCGCTGCCGCCGCTCTGGCATGCGGTCGTTGCCACTGAGATGGCAAGGACTACGCTCACGACGACGCCAGGGATTCCCGGTCGTGTGCTCCAGTTCGTTCTTCTCAATAAAGCAGGCAACGTTTGTATTTTCATGGTTTCTCCCCGCGACCCAAGATTGGTTGACCTCGAAGGTGTATCCGGTTCTTCGCGGATGCAAGCTCCCAGGAATCGAGACTCTTCAAGAAGTTAGCAGTTGTGAGAGTTGAAAATCTGGTCAAAACAGCACAAGCCGTGGTGGCGTCTTTCCATGGTGTCGCCATCAATGTGCGGCAATTGGTGTCTTTGCCGAACAGGAGTTCAGGCTTGCGCCATGTTTTTGTTACGTTATCAACTCGCGCCGGTGACGTTCCAGGTCGTGCTGCGTCCAGCCGAGCGCCCGTTGCAGCCACTCTGGAAAGCCATCGGCAAGCCGAACGATTCTCCCACGCCGCGTCTCCAAGACAAGACCGGGCCGGCTTTCCGATCGAGAGTTATCGTAGATTTGAACGATCTCGATCCCGCTCTTGTCCGGAATCAGAGCGGTTGGCAGATTGCCCAGACTGCTTGCGTGGATTCTTCGCAGCGTGCTCTCGCTCGCCGAGTGACCGCCGCGGGCGGCGCGGCGCATGACCCGCTCGATATGGCGCTCCACCGTATCCAGAGCGATATAGAACATGGACACGCGAAATCCGTTCTCCCTGGTCAGCTTGGCTTGCTCGAACGTAATTCCACTCCGGAGAGTCGTCTCCAGCGCGAAAGACTTACCAGCGCGGATGTTCGCATGAACGAACTCTTCAAACTCGCGGTTCACAACCGCGCGCACAGACGTTGGGATATTTTCGTAGGACCCGCCATTCAACTCGGCCGCACGGTCATCTGCATTGAACGCATGACCCGCGAAACCAGAGAGTGCAAAGAATGAGGATTTTCCGCCGCCGGGGGGACCAGCGACGATGAACATGCGCCGCGCGGGCATTTACCCGCCGAAATCGCGGTCCGCTCCGTCCTGCATGTCAGCCGGGAGTTTTTTCACGAGCAAGTTGCCTTGTGAATCGAGGAGACCCTTCCGCCGCAGTTCGTCGCCTTCGGCCCGCACCCGCTCCATTCCAGCGCTGAGCACCTGGTCAACGAAGGCATCCATCTCGCGCTCGTCATCGAGATTCACGTTTTCGATAGTAAGGAGCTTGGTAATGGGCATCTCTCAACCTCGGCCAGTACCATTTTACCGGAAATCGCCCGCCGCCTCCGGCACGCCAGCGGTCTTTCCACCGGGCAACGCTTTACCGGGCGTTGAGCGAGCGTTGATAACCGTTTAGAAAATCCAAAAACAGGTGCTCTCTGTCTTGCCATTCTAAATGTTGCGCTGCCGTGCTGATAACTGCCCCGTTTATCATAGGTACGTCATTGACGGACCTTCTCATCGTGCCATCGGTCCAGATTTCGGGAGGATCATGGAAGCAACCAAAAGCGGGCCCCGAGGATCGCTACTGGCGGGGCCATCTTGGCGACGGCCCTATTCTAACGCCAACGCCCGACAGAGTTTGAACCCCATTTAGCTAAACTGAATCTTAAGGAGGCCCTCTTCTGCGCATTGCGCTGCTTCAGACCAACCCCACGGCGGGCGATATCCCCGGCAATTCCGCGCTCATCGTCTCGGGCGCCAGGCGGGCCAAGGCCCTCGGAGCGGACCTCGTGGTCACGCCCGAGTTGGCCCTGATGGGGTATCTCCCTCGCGATCTGCTGATGAGCCGCGGATTCATCCATCGGAGCGGGCTCGAACTCAGCCGCATGGCCGCGGAACTGGCGGACTGTCCTCCTCTATTGGTGGGCGTGGCCACGCCCAATCCCGCGGAAATGGGCCGTCCTCTTTTCAATAGCGCCGTTCTGTTACGCGGCGGGGCCGTGGGGCCGGCCTTCCACAAGACTCTGCTGCCCACTTACGACGTCTTCGACGAAGATCGCTACTTCGAGCCCGCCCACGGACCGCAGATTCTGGAAATGAACGGCTGCCGGTTGGGCATCAGCATCTGTGAAGACGTCTGGAACGATCGCGACTTCTGGCAGCGCAGGCGATACCACGAAGACCCCATCGAGGTTCTGGCGAAGAGCGGCGCGCAGGCCATCGTCAACCTTTCCGCCTCGCCTTTCACCGTGGGCAAGCAGACCCTGCGCGAAGCCATGCTCGGCCAGATGGCCCGGAAATACCGCCTCCCGCTGGTGTTTGTGAACCAGGTGGGCGGCAACGACGACTTGATCTTCGACGGCCGCAGCGCCGCCTTCCACGCGGAGGGTGGCCTGTTCGCCCGGGCCAAGGGGTTCGAGGAGGACCTGGTGGTGGTGGACTTGGCCGCCGGGGCCTCGGGACCGGGCGCGGCGGCACAGACTACAAAAGTTGACAGACCACAAAAAACGATGGTCTGTCCCACAGACGATTTCCAACCCGAAGCGGAGATCTGGAACGCGCTGGTGCTGGGCGTGCGGGACTACGCCCGGAAGACGCGCTTTCGCAGCGTGCTGCTGGGGCTCTCCGGAGGGATCGATTCGGCGCTGACGGCCGCCATCGCCGCCGATGCCCTCGGGCCCGAGAACGTGCTCGGGGTGATGATGCCGTCGCGCTATTCCAGCCAGGGTAGCGTGGACGATTCCGTGGACTTGGCGCGCAATCTCGGAATCCGAACGCTCACGCTGCCCATCTCCGGCATCATGGAAACCTACGAGTGCACGCTGGCGGATGCCTTCCGCGGGCGGCCGGCGGACGTGACCGAGGAGAACATCCAGTCGCGGATTCGCGGTAACCTGCTGATGGCGCTTTCGAACAAATACGGGTCGCTGCTGCTGACCACCGGGAATAAGTCCGAGATGTCGGTGGGCTACTGCACGCTGTATGGCGATATGAACGGCGGTCTGGCGGTGATCGCGGACCTGCCGAAGATGATGGTGTACCGGGTTTCGCGCTGGCGCAATCGGCGGAAGCCCGACATTCCCGAAGCCACGCTCACCAAGGCGCCCTCGGCCGAGTTGCGGCCCGATCAGACCGATCAGGACAGCCTGCCGCCTTACGAACTGCTCGACCAGATTCTGGAGTTACATGTGGAGCAATCGCAGTCGGCGGAAGAGATCGTCGCGCAGGGTTTTGACGAGCCGACGGTGCGGCGGGTGTTGCGGCTGGTTCGCATGGCGGAATTCAAACGGAAGCAGGCGGCCCCGGTCCTGAAAGTCACTTCGCGGGCGTTCGGCACGGGTTGGCGGATGCCCATCGTGCGTCAGGAATAGTCGCCGATGATTCTCCACACGCGCGCGCAATCCACCGTGGGGCGGACCCCCTGGTCCGCGGCCGACGCCCTCGTCGGCCTTCTTGCATCGGGCCGGATGTTAAGGCTGGGGCGATAACCGTGGTCACCTCCGACCGGGAACGCGAGTTTTACGACAGCCAGTACGCGCAGTTTCTGGCCCTGCCGGATCACGCTCTGCGCCTCGACCGGAAGGTCCTGGAAGGCAATCTAGAGAACCCTGCGCATCCGTTCTACGAGCGCCGCTGGTTGTATCGCGCCTCGATGCGGGCGCTCGAAGCCGAGCCGCTGGCGGGGAAGACGGTCCTCGATTATGGCTGCGGGCCGGCCGATTTCGGAATCTGGATGGCGACCGAGGGCGCCGCCATCACGCTCCTGGACCTTTCCCCGGCGGCGATCGAAGTGGGATTGAAGCGCGCCGAGGCGTCCGGCGTGAGGGTTCGCGGGGTGGCCGCGGATGCCAGTTGCCTGAATATGTTGGGCGCGGCGGAATTCGACCTGGTGTTCGCCTGCGCCGCGTTGCACCATACGTTGAAATATCCCGGCGCGGTGGAGGAACTGGCGCGCATCATGAAGCCGGGGGCCCGCCTGGTGCTGTGTGAAACCTGGGGCGGCAATCCGCTGCTCAACACGGCGCGGAAGCTGCATCGGGCGATGATCGGGGAAGCGGCGGAACAGGGCGAAGACATCATCCTGTCGCGGGCGGAATTGCGGGCGCTGGATCCGTTTTTCGGCGAGGTGCAGGTGGAGACGCGGAATCTGCTGGCGATGGGAAAGCGGCTGCTGCGCGGGCGCTTCGAGAGACGCTGGGCCCGGGCGGTGGTCCGCACGCTGGAGCGGGTGGATGGAGCGCTGCTGAAGTTGGCGCCACCCTTGCGGAACTGGTGCGGGGAAGCGGTGGTCACGGCTCGGCGGAAGTAGGTTACCAGACGGTTTTTAGGCTGGATGCCCGAATGCGTCCGTCGCGGCTGATGACAGGAACTCCAAAATACACGGCGGTCGCCGCTACCATGCGGTCCGGCATGTCGCGGACTTCTGCGCGGGGAACCTGCCTCATNNCGGTTCTTTTCGATCAGATACACAATCTCGGCCAGACTGATGACTGAAAGAACGATCTTGCGGCCGGAACTGGCTGCCTGGTCTATGAAGCTTTTGGCGGGAAGCGAAAGGCGCTGGTCGCCGAACAAATACCACAGCGCGGCGTGGGTATCTGCGACGCCGGCGATCATTAGAAATTTTCACCGAAGCCCCGGAACATGTCGCGCCGGTTCTCGTCGATCTCCTCGGCGGATGGAGCTGGGCCATACTCAGCCAAAAGCCCATAGGCGGATTTCAGGGGTTTATTGGGTGCGGCGGAATCGTCTTCAGCGAGCTTTTTGAGCCAGGCTTTGAGGGTGAGGCCCTGCGCCGCCGCACGCGCCTGGAGTGCCGCTGCCTGTTCGTCGGAAATTTCAATCACGGTCATGGCTGGTTCCTTTTGTGGGTCTCTGATTCCAGCGTAAAGCAAAATGGAAGCGATTGGAAAAAGATTGAGCTGGGCACAGAATCCATGGTAACGATCTTTGCCATGAGTGGCCGGCTGACAGACGACGAAAAACGATCGTCTGTCCTACTGCGTTAGCCTGGAATCCGGGTGATCTTCGACCAGGCAGAGTACGCGCTGCGGTGTGAGTGGGGGGCGCATGGCCTTCGGCAGCTTCGGGCGATCAGCGACGTGCTGATCGTGGTGGATGTCCTCTCGTTCTCCACCGCGGTGGATATTGCAGTGTCGAACGGCGCTGTCGTTTTCCCTTTCGGGAACCGGGACGATCGGGTGGAGGAGTATGCCTGCTCCAGGTCGGCCCAGATCGCCGAAAAGGTGCGGACGCAGAGCGGATTTTCGTTATCGCCCGCCTCCCTGAGGCGAGTGCCCTCGGGATACCGGCTGGTGCTTCCCTCTCCTAACGGAGGAGCCATCAGCCTGTTGGGCGGCGAGACCGTCACTTTCACCGCCTGCCTGCGGAATGCCAGTGCCGTTGCCCGCGCGGCGCTCCAGTTTGGCTCCACATTCGCGGTGATCCCGGCTGGCGAGAGATGGCCGGATGGCTCGCTCCGCCCCGCGATCGAGGATTGGATCGGCGCCGGCGCG
>PMTT01000294.1:0-15175 GCA_003167275.1 Bryobacterales bacterium
GGCAGCTCGATAAGCCCGTCTGCATTGCCACCACTGCACAGAAGAGCCGACCCTACTGCACCGCGATGGTCACTCCCGAAGGGCTGGAAACTCCGCCCACCTGAAAGACCACAGGAACCGCGCTGCCGGTCTGGATGCCGCTGGGGATCTGCACATCCATCCGCAGCACGCCCGCCACCGTCCCATTCTCTCCACCCGCATACTGCACCGTGGCCGTTTGTCCCCCGATGGTCACCGTTACCGGTAGAACCGGATGGGGCAACGGCACACTTCCCAGCTTGCCGTCCATTCCCGCCGGCGAGGTCTGCCCTTCCCCAGTCCCATACAGGGTGATCACGCTGCCGATGGGCGCCGGGTGGCTCGCATTGTTGGGCTGACCGGAGGCATTCACGGCGGCCGCCTGGCCGTGGCCCGACGCATCCGCCGTAAGCAAGGCTGGGGCGGACGGAGCCAGGGCCACCGACGTGGAGAGAGTAATCAGACTCTGGTACGCTGCCACAACCTGCACATTCGACCCGGATACGCCATAAGGAACGATGGCCGTGATCTGCCCGGCGGATGCGTAAAGAATAGGGGCGAATATTCCGTTGAAGGTCACGCTCACTCCGCTCAGTTGCGTGCCCACAACCCCGGCGCTATTCGCCTGGAATTGAGCCCCTTGCACCGGGCCAAGCCCCAGGCCGGAGAGGACCACGATCTCTCCCGGCGCAATGGCTCCGGGAAGGAAACTGCCGCCGCTGACCAGGCTGCCCTGGGTCGCTCCGGAGGCCGCCGGCCGAAGCAGGCGGATCGCATTGTTACCGGAATCGGCCACGAAGACGTCACCCGTCGAATCCAGGACCAATCCCCAGGGCAGGTTCAAGGGCGCGTTGGTGGCCGGTCCGCCGTCGTTCGAGTAGCAGCAATTCCCGTTTCCCGCAATCGTAGCGATATTGCCGTCCGTGGTCACCTTCCGGATGCGGTTCTCGCCCGATTCGGAGATGTACAAGTTCCCGGCGCCGTCCACGGCCACTCCCCTCGGGGCGCTCAGCAGCGCGTTGATCGCCGGTCCGCCATCGCCCGTGAGAGTCGTCTGGCCCCCGGCAACGGTAGTGATGATCCCGGCGGTGGAAACCTTCCGGATCCGCCCGTTTGCCTGGTCGGCGATGTAGAGGTTGCGGGCCGAGTCGAGCGCCAATGCGGAAGGCAGATTTAGCAGCGCGTCGAGGGCCGGTCCGCCGTCTCCCGCAAAGCCCTGGCCCTTCCCAACCACGGTGTCGATGGTGAACGTGGAAACATCGATTTTCCGAACCCGGTGGTCGAGGGTGTCGGCGATGTAGAGGTTCCCATCCGGGTCGAAGACTATGGCGCGCGGAGTATGTATGGCTGCGGCCAGCGGCGACCCACCATCTCCGAAGAGACCGGCATTGCCATTCCCCGCGTAGGTGCCGATCGTGCCATCTTCAAGAACCTCGCGGATCCGGTTGTTGCCCGTATCCGCTATGAAAAGGTTGCCGTTGGGAGAGATCGCGACCCCCATGGGTTGATTCAGGAGTGCCGCCGTGGCTGGCCCGCTCTCGCCGCCAAAACCCGCGACACCGGAGCCGGCGACCGTGGTGATCGTGCCGTCGGTGGATATCTTCCGCACGCGGTGGTTCGCAGCGTCGGCGAAGTAGAGATTGCCCGCCGAATCCATCGCCATCCCCGCCGGTGTATCGATCTGCGCCTGCGTGGCTGGTCCGCCGTCGCCCGAAAAATCGTTGCTCCCGTTTCCGGCAAGGGTGCCGAGTAAGCCGTCCGGCGTTATCTCCCAAATCTTGAAAGAACCCGTGGTCAACCCCGAACCCGAGCCGATGGAGCCCGACGCGAAATAGACCGCGCCGCTGGCGGCCACCGCCACACCCGTCGGGCCGTTGATCCGTACCGATAGGGCTGGCAAGCCATCCGTGGCCAGTTGAAAGGAAGTCAGGTTGCCGGCGATAGAGTTGATGATCCCTTGGGCCACCTTGCGGATGCGAATGGCGCCAAGGTCGGCGATATACAGGGCGCCCGAGCGGTCGACCGCCACGTCGGTGGGCAGAAACAGCGTCGCGCCGGCTGCGGGGCCGGCATCCCCGGCCGATCCCGGCTGGCCGGTCCCGACAAGAGTGGTGATGATGCCGCCCGGCGCCACCTTGCGAATCACGTTGTTGAAGGTGTCCGCGATATAGAGATTGCCCGCGAGGTCTACAGCCACGCCCTCGGGCTGGTTCAACAATGCCTGCCGGGCTTGCCCACCGTCTCCACCGAAAGCTCTTCCGTTGTTCCCCGCAACCGTCGCCACAGTGCCGTCGGTCGAAATCATCCGGATGCAGCTATTGTCGGTATCCGCAACGTAGAGGTTGCCCGCGGAATCGAGCGCCAGACCGGTCGGACCGTTGAGCTGGGCCAGTACCGCCGGGCCCCCATCTCCCGCGAAACCGCCCGTCCCAGTTCCCGCAAAAGTACTGATGATGCCTGCGGTCGAGACCTTACGGATCACATGCGCGGCACGATCGCTGACGTAAACATTGCCCGCGGCGTCCACCGCGACTCCGTCCGGATACGCCAACTGCGCCTGTGTCGCCGGACCGCCGTCGCCCGACACCCCGTAGCGGCCCGTACCGGCGATCCGCGTGAGTGTACCGGTGCCGTCCACTTTGAAGACGGAGTGCAAGCTCGCGAAATACACGTTGCCCGCTCCGTCCACGGCGACCCGCGGAGGATCCCCTATGGACGCACTGGCGGCGGGAGAGGGTGTGGCCGGCGGAATCCCTCCAGACAAAGTGGAGATCACAAACTGCTGGCCCCATGAAATTCCGTTAATGCAAAGGAAGACTAGGAGGAAAAAACGACTGATCATTACGGGTCACCTGAAAAAACCTGACTATCAAGTGTACAATACCCCACCCTGGGTGGCCTGCTGCCCCGTCGGCGGGGTGCGTAACCGCTTTGGGGATTTCGCGGTTCAAGGCGCAGCAACCGCTCCCTCACGGTCGCGGCTCGGTTGCGTTCGTCGCCGATCAACGTCACCTACCGAGCCGGCACGACCCAAACCGAGCCGCGACCGTGAGGGAGCGGTGTTGACTGGTGAGGACATCCCCAAAACGGCTTACGCAGCCCCTTCTGTCCCATCCACCATTCTGAGCCGCAACATCCGAAGGTCCCGGAGCAAAATGTAGGGCTCTTCCGCCAGCAACTCGTCCGTGGGAGTCAGCCCCGTGGCCACGGAGATGGCACGTATACGGTTCCGCCGGGCTGCCTGGATGTCGGCAGGGGCATCGCCAACCAGGGAAATGGGAGCATTGCGGGAGATCCAACCTTGGCCGCGAGCTTCCCGAATGGCGATCTTGGCCAACCCAGCCCTGGTCTTGGCCATCTCGCCAAATGCTCCGAAACGGAAGTAGTCCCGCAGGCCGGCGCGCTCCAGTTTGCGCCAGCCTATGCGCGTCAGGTTTCCCGTCACCAGCCCGAGCAGCAAATTGCGCCGCGTAAGCCGATCCAGCAGCGGCGCCACCCCCGGACAGTGTTTATCCTCAAGCGGAGGGCACGTCCGCTGGTACCTGCGCTCCGCCACGCGCAATATTTCCGGCATGGCGTCAGCGATCCGCGATCGCGGACATCCGGCCCGCCGCATCATGATGGCGAGGATATCGGGGTCGAGCATTCCCTGCACCGGGACTCGCTCAGTGGTGGTTTCCAGTCCCGTGATCCGCCGCACGGCATAGACCAGCGCCTCCCGGTGATGCGGGCCGGCCCTTCGGACCAGCGTGCCGTCAATGTCGAAAAGAACCAGCGCGCGGTAGGTCAATAGCAATCATACCGCTTGATGCCTGGCAACCGCTCCCTGACGGTCGCGGCTCGGTAAGACCCACCGAATCGCCACGGCCGCATCCGAGCCGCGACCGTCAGGGAGCGGTTGCTTGACTCTCCTACTTCTTCTCCGGGGGCCCGGTGATGAAGACCTTCTCGTTGGGGTGCACCAGTTTCAGGCGCTCGCGGATTTCCAGTTCCTGTTCGGCGGGGTTGTCCCCCAGACGCTTGATGTGCTCCCGCATGCGCTCGATCTCCTTATCCAGGCCGGCGTTGCGCTTCTCCATTTCATGGATGCGGGCTTGCTTGTCAAACAGTGCCTGCACGCCCTTAGGGCCGCGCAGGGTCACAAAAGCAAAGCTCGCCACCGCGAGGAAAACCATCGAGAAGGCGTAGCGTGCAACCGACACTTTCATAAAACTACGGGCCTGGAAGATAATGTTAACATTGCTTCCCTGATTCGAGGCCTGTTTTTTCGAATGACCAACAAGATTGTTATCCTCAGCACCTGTTCCACCGAGGAAGAGGCAGAACGGCTCGCCCGCCTTTTGCTGGATGCCCGCCTGGCCGCCTGTGTCAGTGTGATTCCAAGGATGCGCAGCTTCTACCACTGGAAAGGGGCCATCGAATCCGCCGACGAGTGCCAGCTCGTCATCAAATCCTCCCGCGAACTGTTTGATTCCATACGCGTCAGACTGGAAGCGGCCCACTCATATGAAGTCCCGGAACTGTTGGCGCTGCCGGTGATTGAGGGCGCGGCGAACTACATGAACTGGCTGGATGCCAACTTGCCAGGCAAGACAGAAGGCGAATGATTGTTAAATAAGTTACAATTGGAAATAACAGCACTGGCGCCTGGCCTTTGTTTGATTTTCGACATGGACGGCGTGATTGTGGATTCGAACCCAGTCCATCGACAGGCTTGGGCCGCCTTCAACCGGCGCTTCGGCCTGGAGACAACCGAGGAGATGCTACGGCGCATGTACGGCAAGCGCAACGACCAGATCGTCCGCGACTTCTTCGGTGAGGGACTCACTCCTGAGGAGGTCGCGAGGCGCGGTGCAGCCAAAGAGCAACTGTACCGGGACATGGTGAAAGACCGGATCGAGGAGATCCTTGTCCCGGGCGTGCGTCAGTTTCTGGAACGCCACCGCGACGTCCCTAAAGCATTGGCCACCAACGGGGAGGAGGCGAATGTGGATTTCCTCCTGGACCGTGCGGGGTTGCGTCCCTATTTTCGGGCTGTGGTGAACGGGCAGCAGGTCCGCCATCCCAAGCCGCATCCTGAGATTTATCAACGCGCTGCCGGGTTGCTGGGAGTCGATCCGGCCAACTGTATCGTCTTTGAAGATTCCGACTCCGGGGTCGAGGCCGCTCGCGCCGCCGGAATGAGGATAGTATTACTCTGTACTACTCATGGCAACTTGCCGGGCGCAAGCCTTTCCGTCGATAATTTCCTGAGCAGGGAGTTGAGTACATGGCTTTTGGCCCAAGGCCGAAGTGTGTGAGGTCGCTGGCGCTGGTTGCGGCGTTGGCGTGCCTTCCTGTGTCTGCTCAGACCCTCAAGCTGAAGGACGTCAATGCCCGGAATCCGGCGGCAGACTTTGCTCCTTTATACTTGCAGCAGAAGATAACGGCGACGGGCGTTGTTAACGCACCCCCATTTCACTTTCCCGCCTACAGCCTTCTGTCGATAGAGGCCGACGGGTACGGCGCAGTACTACGGGCGACTGACACACGGCTCGATGACTTCCATCCCGGGGACGAAGTTCGGGTGGATGGCACCATTCAGGCTTTCTTCGGCATGGCCATCGTCGTGCCGGGCAAGATTGAAAGAATCGGCCAAAAGCCGCCCCCGGCGCCCCTGGACCTCTCGGTCGCGGATCTCCAAAGTAACCGGTATTTGGGCCGCCTGGTTCACACCGAGCTCCGCGCCGCGGCCACTGGCAGTGAAACGTTTGCCGGAGCCTACCTGGACATCGAAGCCTCAGGGCGCTACAGGATCTTTGTCCCTCACGCGCCCGGCACGACGCCCCGCATCACCGGATTCGCCAAAGGCGATGTGGTGCAAGTCACGGGAATCGCGTACCAGTTTTGTCCAGTTGCCCCGTTCAATCAATACTATCAACTGCTGGTCAACAACCCGGAGGTGCTGGCCCGCAAGGATCGGAGTCTGCCGCCCCTGGCATTGGCGGGCGCGCTCGGCGTGGTCCTTCTGGTGGGCTTCTTTTTATGGAGCCGGGAGCGCCGTCTCCGCAATCAGCGCGAGACGCTGCGCCGGACCTACGAGTTGGGCGAGCAGATCCTGGGCGCTTCTTCGGCGCAGTCGATCCTCGGGACCATCGCGAAATCGCTGCCTGCCATCCTTGGCGTGACCCGCGTCCACTTGTACACCTACAACCGCTCGGCCAAGAGCCTGGATGAGGTCGCGGAGGATAACATCGCACCCGCCTCGATCTCGCTTTCGTCCCCTCCCGGCGGCACACAGGCCGGGGCGGTGGCGTGCTTCCACTACCGCACGCTGCTGGTGATTCCGGATATCGATCGCAGCCCATTTCCCATGACCTCGGACAATTCCGACATGCCGCCCCGCTCGCTGCTCTTCGTGCCGATGTTTGCCCAAGGCGAGGTGATCGGCGTGCTCGAGCTGGACCAGGATGACCGGGTCCGCGACTTCTCCTCCGGCGAACAGGAACTGGCGCAGCACCTGGGCAATCAGATTGGCGTGGCCATCCGGCTGCTCGACCAGCGGTCCGTCCAGGAACAGCTCTTCCGGACCGAGAAACTGGCCGCGGTGGGGCGCTTGATCTCCGGCGTGGTGAACGAACTGCAGACTCCCCTGGCCTCCATTTTTGAACTGGCCACGCGTGCCGTGGAGAGAACCCGGTCGAGCGCCGTGGAGCGTGAGGTCGCGGCCATCGCCGCCGAGGCCAAGAAGGCCGCGGCCATGGTGGCCCGCCTGGTCTCCTTCGCCGCCGCGGAACAGGGGGAAGCGCGTCCAGTCTCGATCAGCGCGCTGCTGCGGACCCTGATCGAGTTCCGGGAGGGGGATTGGAAGGCTTCCGGCATTCGCGTGCGCGACCTGACCACGCGCGAGCCCATGTTCGTATTGGGATCCCAAGGCCAGTTGGAGCAGGTATTTCTGAACCTGTTCGTGCACGCCGAGCAGTCCCTCGCGCAAGTTCCCCAGAAAGTGATCACCATCCGGACCAGCATCCTGGCAAAAAGGTTGCTGGTGGAGATTGCATTCACCGCGCCCTCCGAGGCGCGCAAGCCCGAGGAAACCGCCGCCGTGTTGGGCGTCACGCGCAGCGTGATTGCGGGCCACGGCGGCGAAGTGCGGCTGATCGACAAGAACAACACCGACCCGCGCTTCGAGGTGGAACTGCCGATCACCTCGAAAGACCGTCACGGCGCCGTGCTCGCGAGTTCTTCCAATGGCCATGCGCTTGAGTTTGTGCGCCGCAGCATGACCGCCCTCGTGATCGAACCCGACGAAGCCGCCCAGCGGCAGATCCTGGGCCTGCTCTCGACTCGCGGCTTCCGCGTGGTTCCGGTCAACAATTCCGACACCGGCCTGGACATGGCGCAGCGCATGCGTTTCGACGCGGCCTTCTGTTCGGTACACGCTCCCGGCCTGAACTGGGTGGAACTTTCCGAACGGATGCAGTCGCGGGTAGGAGCCTTTGTTCTGCTCTCGGACGGGTACGACTCCGAGCTGTGCGCGGACTTCGAGGATGATGAGCGCTTCGTCCTCGCGAAGCCCGTGCAAGAGCCGGAGTTGGAGCGGGTACTGCGCTATCTGGAACCGTCGATCCCAGGCGTAAAACACGGCGCCGCGTAGGCGTGGCCGCTGAGAACGCGGGCCTCGCTAGCAGTAGGAAGCGGCATAAACCCACCGATCCCCCAGCCTGAATCCACGATCCCGAAGAAAGTCAGGGCGCGCGTTGGAGTTTTTGTCTCGCCGCGTCGCTTTACTGGATGAAGGCGAGGCGGGTTTATCATAGTCCGAGCACCTATGGCAGCGCCGAACTCCGAGAGGTGGCGGCAAATCGAACAGATCTTTCACGCTGCACTGGCAGTGGATCCCGGCCAACGCCCCGCGCTGATCCGGACAGCCTGCCAGGGAGATGAGGAGTTCCAGAGGGAGGTCGAGTCGCTGCTCTCCGCGGCGGAGATGCCCGCCTTGGTCGATCGTTCGTTGTGGCAGGGCGGCGCAACTGACCGGCTCTCCGACGGATCGCAATTTGGCTGTTACCGTATCGAAGGGTTCATCGGCGAAGGCGGTATGGGCGGCGTCTACCGCGCCCAGGACCTGAACCTCGGACGCGAGGTGGCGTTCAAAGTGCTGGCTGGAGCGGTTGCCCGCGATCCCGGCTCGCTGCGGCGCTTGGCACGAACAATCTGAGTCTCGCCGAAGTGCAAGTCATGGGTCAGTGACCTGCAAGCGTGGCACGGGCATTCTTGCCTGTGTGGTTCCCAGGCAAGAAAACCAACACAGGCAAGAATGCCCGTGCCACAGAGCTGCTAGTTGTTGTTATTGCTACCACCCATGTTTCGGGGCGGAGGATCCTTGACGTACTTATCGAACCACGTGAACTCCTCCCAAAGGACGTGCTCGATGGTCTCCTTGGCGCGGTAACCGTGGGCTTCGTCGGGGAGGAAGACGAGACGAACCGTGCCGCCATTGCCGCGGATGGCCTGGTACATGCGGTCCGACTGGATCGGGAAGGTGCCGGAGTTGTCGTCCGCTTCGCCGTGGATCAGCAGGATGGGCGTCTTGATCTTGTCGGCGTACATGAACGGCGACATCTTCAGGTACACATCCGGCGCCTGCCAGATGGTCCGCCGCTCGCTCTGAAAGCCGAAAGGTGTCAGGGTGCGGTTGTGCGCGCCGCTCTCGGCGATCCCGCCGCGGAACAGGTCGGTGTGGGCCAACAGGTTGGCGGTCATGAAGGAGCCGTAGCTGTGGCCGCCCACACCGACGCGGTTGGGATCGGTCACGCCCATGGAAGCGGCCTTGTCGATGGCAGCCTTGGCATCGGCGGTGATCTGCTCGACGTAGGTGTTGTTGACGGTGTCGGGGTCGCCCACAATCGGCATGGCGGCGTTGTCGAGAACCGCATAGCCTTTCATCGCGAAGAACAGGTGCATGGATGTCGAGGTCATCTCCGTGAAATGCTGGGTGGAGCCGCTCACCTGGCTGGCGGTCTCGGCATCGTTGTATTCATACGGATAGGCCCACACCAGCGTCGGCAGCCTGGTTCCCGGCTTGTAGTCAGCGGGGAGATACAGAGTGAAGGAAAGCTCCACACCGTCGTTCCGTTTGTATTTCACCAGCTCTTTGTGGATGGCCCGGATGGTGGGTTGCGGATCGGGGTACCTGGTCACCGCGGTCATCTCGCCGGATGTCGTCCTCAGGTAGTAGTTGGGAGGCTCATTGGGGCTCTCGCGACGCGTCAGGAACTTGTCACCCTTCGTGTCCAGGATGGCTACCACCGCTTCATAGTGGCTGTCATCGCACTTGAACAGGTGCTCGGTCTTTTGCGTGGCCAGGTTGAATCGATCCAGGAACGGGTGGTCACCCGTGGGCGACGACCCCACCCCGGTCAGGAAGATATTGTCGCCATCCATCAGGATGCCGCCGCGCCCGTCAGAAGTCATGGGGCGGCCGGGATCCTTGTAGCGGTCCTGGTTGTTGCGGGCCCACACCAGGCGCGGCTCGCCGGGCTTGTCGAGGTCGATCTGGAAAGTACGCTGCCAGCGCTTCTGGCGTTCGAAATCGTCGACGAGGGCCAGCCCGCCCTTGTCGGTCATCTGGATTCCCTGGAAGCGCTGCTCGGTCTTGAAGACCTCGCGCGGCTCGCCGGTGAAGGGCGACTTCAGCGCCAGAATGCGGTCCCGGAACGGCACTTTATTCTTCAGGTCGCCACCGTCGAGCGCCTCCACCCACATCAGGGTCGCGGGTTCGCTNNTCTTCGAGCGGCTGGCTGGCCACCTTGTGCACCATCTTCCCGGTCATGTCCCAAACCTCGATCTCCTTGGGGAACGAACGGACCGCCAGCAGGTAAGAGAAGGGCCGATGGACGACCGTGACCAGCAGATCCTTGCCATCGGGGGAAATCCGCGCGGATTCGATGATCCCCGGTTTGCCCACGTGCGTCACCTTGCTGGTGGCGAGATCCACCAGGGCCAGTTGTGAGGTGGCGTAATACTCGAACAGGTCCTCATCATGCGGGTTCTGCAGCATATCTTCGAGAGTGGCGGAACCGTTAGCGCCGCCCAGACTCTCCTGCACGTGCGGCCCGGTGGGAATCAGTTCTTCCTCGGGCGGAGCGCCACGGTTCGGCTTGATCACCTCTACCAGCAACGATTTGCCGTCGGGCATCCATTGAAACTCGGAAGATCCGCCGCCCACGCCACCGCGGCCTCCACCTCCGCCACCGCCGCCCATCACGCCGTTCAGCTTCACGCCGGGGATCTGGTGGGTCTTGCCGGTCGCCGTATCGCCGATCCACAACTCGACGGCATTGGCCGTGGTGTTGGTGAAGGCAAAGTGGGATCCGTCGGGGCTCCATCGCCCCAGGCTGAGCTTCGGATTGGGAGGGAGGTCCACCTTGATCGTGGCGCCTTCGGGAATCTTCCGCAGCGTCAGCGAGGTATTGAAGGTGTCGTTGTGCAGCCCGTTCGTTTTTGGGTTGATGCGCACGCCCGCCAGCCGCAGCATGGGCTGCGCCAACTCCGCGATAGGCGGATTGCGCACCGGGGCCCCCTCCATGGCATAAGTCCGCGAGGGGCTGAGCAAGAGTGTGGGAATGGGGGGTGCATTGAGGACATCCAGAATAGCCTGGGGCGGCTTCTGGTACGGCTGTGCTCCGAAGAAGAACAGAGCCGGCAGGAACAATAGTAACGAAGCCTTTGTTACCGGTTTCATAAGGGTTACGAGAATCTTATGGGAACGCGGGCCTGAAGTCAAACGCGGGGGCCGGGGGTTGGGGGCCGGGGGTAGTCGCTGAACGGGCGGCAAGAGCGCTGGCACTACCATACCGCCTTGGCCGCCAGCGCGGGACGGCGTTTCAAGCGCGCGATCGCGGCGGCGAGGGAATCGCGCAACTCTTCCAATATGGAGAGGTCCCGGCTGTTGAGATCGGGACGCGGGTTCCGGCACTCCCCATAAATGCAACCAACCACCTGGCGGGCGACCACCACAGGATAGAGACACAAGTAGCTCGACCCGAAGAGCCGGCCGATCTTGTTCGCCTCGGCCCCCCCGGTATCTCCGACGACGGTATGTTTCAAGAGCAACGCCAACGACACGGGCCCTCCGCCCAGCGACATGCGAAACTTGAACTGCTCGATCAGGCTATCGACGTTGTCACCGACGCCGATACGGCCCTCGATTGAGGTCCCTTCCTCATTCAGGAAGGCGAAGATCACGCGCTCGAATCCGGCGCCCCTATGGATTGCTTCCAGAACTTTCAGGATCAAGGCGTTGAGCTCAAATTCCGAGGGTGAGTCCAGCAGCAAACAGACGTCCTTCGCCAGACGCTCCAGCGTATCGCCGTCCGGCGGACTGGGATCGGCCTCCCCGGTGGACTGGGCTGAACCGTCCTCCGCCAGAGCCTGCACGGTACTTCGTGTTTGCGCTTCCAGGCGGAGCTCGTCGAGTTGAATTCCCATCGCCGAGAACGATTCCTGGGTGTCGCTGAGCCCGATTTTCAGGATTTCTTCTACCTCTTTGCGCGCGATCGGCAGCCAGGCACTCTGTTCGCGTAAACAAGCTTTCAAATGATCGGCACCCTCTTTCGGGTCCATCCGGTACACGGCCGTTGTGATGTGGTGCCCAAGAGTGACCGCCGCTGCCATGAGGCTTTCCGGAGAGGCCTTCGATGCCCGAATCGCACTCTGAGACTGTTGGCAGGCAGCCACCTGCTCCGGCATGCCCCAATACCGGATCACTGCCTCGCCGATGTCTTCAAACGTGAATTGCAAAACGTCCAGCGACGCCGCGGATGCCGTCTGTTTCCGGTCCGCCATACGCTTTAGTATGCGCGCGTAGGGCCCGGGCAGATAGTAGCCAATCAGCACCTCCCCCAGATTCCGCACCATCCCGCAGAGGTAAGCTTCCTCCGGCCTGAGAGTGGGGACGCGCGTCGCAATCTCACGCACATGATTGGCGCTCAGCATGGAGAGCATCATCAACTCCCGCACGCCGGAAGGCTTCTTATAGAAGTGCTCGAAGATCAATAAACTGCTGGCGAGATTCCGTACTCCCTCGGTGCCGATCATGATCACAGCATGGGAGACGCTGAGAATCTTGCGCCCGGAGAGATTGTAGATATTGGCGGTGCGCAGAAGCTTGAGGCTCAGACTATAGTCGCGCATAATGAGGCCAGTCAACTCGCGCACAGTGGACTCGTTGTCTTCCACGGCAGCCAGGACCTTCTGAATGTGCTGGGAGAATGCCGGGAAATCGGGCTTGGCGGTCAACGAACTTACGCACGCGGCGATTCTTTCTTCTCGCGATGGCGCCTTCATAAGCGATCTACGCTCACTCCCTGCTGCTTCCACTACATTCATCGGCGGGTGCGCCGCGGAACTTTAGCGAGGTGGAGGAGAAAGGCCAAAACCGCTTGCCTTGGTGGGCACAGGGCCATCCAACCGCTTCGATCGAAGCGGAAAATCGGGAAAATTCATTGGGAACAAAGCACTTAGCGCAAAATAGCCGCTTCGATCGAAGCGGTGGGCCATCCGGCCCGGAAGATCGCGATCACGTGTCGAGGGCTGTTCGAGCGGCTCAATCAACCCGACTCAGACTCAATCACATTGTAATACCAGGACGTCAAAAAAAAGGGCTTCCCGGAGGCCGAAAGACCGTTGTAAGTCATTTTATAGCATGTAGTTAGGGAATATTTTCAAAACTTGTGACTGTAATCCGTCCCGGATGATTCTGAGACGATTATGGCGTCGCAAGGAATCGCAGGATCTCGCGCATGACGTGATCGCTTTGATCGGTCTGGAAGAGAAACTCGAGCGTGCGCGGAACCATCCGCTGTGCGGCGGCCAGGGTGGTGAACACAAGGGCGGGGGGCAGGGTGCGAAGGACGGACATGGGGAAGTATACTGCGGCAACAGCCCGTTGTCGCAAAATACCTCAGTTTGTTCTTTCAGCACCTCATTTTTCTGTTGCAATTCACGACAAAACTGTCCTAAACTACTGTTTCAGGCTCTTCAGCCAACGCTGAGGTAAAAATCGAAGCCTGAATCGAGGAGAAGTTATGTTGACCAGGTTCGTCATCGTTTTCAATATTCTTGCGGTCGCCGCCGCAATCGCCGGCACCGCTCCCACCAAGCTCCCTTCCAGCCATGTCACGTTGACGCAACCCGCGGTGGTCAGCGGGACGGCGTTGAAGGCCGGCGATTACCGCGTGATCGTAAACACCGGAAAAGTCACCTTTGTGATGGACAAGGAAATGCGCGAGATCGCTGCTACCGTCGAAACGGGGGCAAAGAAGTACGACCAGAACGAAGTCCAGTACGACAACGTCGGCAATCAGATCACCATCCGGGAGATCTGCCTGGGCGGCACCAAGATCCGCCTGGTCTTCAACTAGTTCGGCTACCTCGGTCAGGAGCCGTTCGCGTCGAGCATTCTCTGGCGTTTCGATGTCGCCATTGCAAACGGGTCGCACGACTAGCTTCCCCCCCGTGGCCGATCAGGGGAGGCGGCACGAAGGTTCGCGCCCCGTCACCGGCACAAGGGCGGGGCTTGGGACAGCATCGGCTGTCCAGAAAGGGCCTCCCGGATCTGGCGGGCTGAGAGCGGGAGCTTGGAACTGTGCCCGATCCAGCGCGAGGTCCGGTAGTGGGTCAGTTTGCCCTGGCATCACCCTCCTCGATAATTTTAGGGTAATACGGTGGCAGTCACCGCCCCCCCCATCTGGTTCGGCAATTCGGGGGTTGCGGTGACTGCCACCGAATTACGGTTGCCGCCAGGATAATTCGGTGACTGCCACCGGAATTGGTTCGCGATCTGGTTCGGCAATTCGGGGGTTGCGGTGACGGCCACCGAATTAACGAAACACGTCCGGCGCCAACTCACCGGTGGGGTATGCTTTAGCTTGCCTGGCCTTGATGGACGGTGGGCAACTTATGAAGCATACCCTACTCTGCGATCTCCTTGGCGATCCGGAGGCGGGGCAAGCTAAAGCATACCCTACTCTGATATACGGAAGGCGGCCATCTCGACTTCATTGCGCACCAGCAGCAGGCCGTCGGAGATGGCGGGGATATTCCACGTCTTGCCTTGGAGCGCACTGAAGCGGGCCACTTCCTGGAATTGATCTGGCGCGGCGCGCACCAGCGCCAGGTCGCCTTCTTCGGTGAGCACCACCAGGTGGCCGGACGCCAGCAGCAATTGTCCGTAGCCGTAGCGGCCGCCCTTCCACTTCAACTCGCCCGATCCCGCATCGACGCACGCCAGGATCCCATCATCCAGTCCGTAGAGGAAGCCTTCATACAGGACGGCGCTGTTGAACTTATTCTTCATCCGATTGTTGGCCCAGACTGCGCGGGTTTCGAAACCGTCGCCGTGCGGCGTCAATTCCACGACGGCGGCGCCATGTCCGTAGGCGGAGGAAAGGAAGATCCGGTTGGCCGCCACCACAATCGGCTGGGCCACATTGATGTCATTCTGGGTGACCCATGGAAACTCCCACAGCAGCTTGCCGTCTTCGACATCAAGACCCACGGCGCGTTTGGCGGTGATCACGAGCAACTGCCGCCGGCCGCCGACTGTGGCAATGGTCGGCGAATCGTAGGCCGCGCGGTCATCCAGCGCGCCCCAGACGCGTTTGCCCGTGAGCTTGTCATAGGCGATCACCGAACTGCCGTGAGGGCCGCCCGGCGCCACAATCACTTTGCCATCCACCACCAGAGGCGAAGCCGACATCCCCCATTGGAGGTTTTCTGCACCGCTGTCGGTGAGGATGTTCTTGTTCCAGATGAGTTTGCCCGTGGCGGCTTCCAGGCAGCGCAGCTCGCCCGTGGCGCCCAGCGCGTAGATGCGGCCATCGTCCCACACGGGTGTCGCGCGCGGCCCGTTGCCGCCCAGGACTTCGGCGAAAAGCGCCTTCCAGGAATTGGTCCATCGCTCGCGGCCGGTGCGCACGTCGTAGGCGGCTACCACTTCGTCGCCGCGGCGCTGCTCGATGGTGAAGGCCAGTCCGTTGGCCACGGTGAATGAGGCATAGCCGCCGCCGACCGGCTCCTTCCAGAGCTGGTGCAGTCCGCCGGTGGGCCAGGAGGTCAGAATCGGCTTCTGGTCGTAATGGCCGAGCCTGCCCGGGCCCAGGAAGTCCGCCCA
>PMTT01000294.1:15198-37754 GCA_003167275.1 Bryobacterales bacterium
GACCGGCGTGAATCCGCCGGTGAGTTCCATGCGCAGGCCATAGAAAAGGAAGAGCTGCGCGATGCCAACCAGTACGATGGCGAGTGAGCCCAGGGTCTTTCGGACGACCGAAGTGCCCTTGCGCAGCCAGAGCAGGATCAATCCCACCGGAGGCAGGATCAGCGCGGCCGCTAGTATGACGGTCGATCTTTGAGAGAATCGCATCCTTTGTTTATTCTAGGGCTTTCCTGCGACGGGCAGACAAACTCGGAAGAGCGCCGGTTGCCAACCGGCGCGCAGCTTGCCAAGCTGCCCCACAATGTCACACCTTGGTCGCGATCGTCAAGGTCGCCGGCTTCAGGCCCGGCGATGTGGCCGTCACCACGATCTGTCCCGCGGCGGCGGTGGATTGGACGATGGCCAGGCACATACCGTGGGAAGCCTTCCGGAGCTTGCCCTTGAAGTCGGTGGCCATGTCGGCCATGTTGCCGTTGTCCACGCCGATCAGCTTGCCTTCGCCCCGAACTTCAAACGCGACCTCGTTGTCGGCATCGGGATGGAGCCGGCCTTGAGCATCCAGCACCTTCACTTTGATGTGGGCGACGTCGCACCGGTCGGCACGGATGGATGCGCGGTCAACGGAAAGATCGATGGCGGCGGGATCTCCGGTGGTGGAGATTTCCACTTCGGCCACGACCTTCCCGCCTTTCATGCCAACGGCTTTGAGGGTACCTGGCTCGAATGGCACATCCCAGGACAGGTGCAGATCGTTGGTGGTGCGGACTGTGCTGGGCGACGCCGGCGCGTATTGTCCGTAGCGGCCTTCCATGCCGTACCGGGGAAACGTGTAGCCTTTGGAGCCGACGGACTTTCCGTTCAGAAACAATTCGACGGCATCGCAATTGGTGTAACAGGTGACCGGGAGGAACTGGCCCTCGCGGCCCTTCCAGTTCCAGTGCGGTAAGAGGTGCAGCACCGGTTTGTCGGTCCATTGGCTTTGGTAGAAGTAATAGCCGTCCTTGGGGAAACCGCAACTGTCGATGACGCCGGCGGTGGCGCCGCGCGACGGGCCGCCCGCCTCACCCAGGTAGTCGATGCCGGTCCACATGAAGTCTCCGGAAACGTAATCGTGATTGCGCACGAACTTCCATAATTCCTCGGTGTCGAGCCCGCGGGAGCGGCCAAATCCGCGGCCTCCCATTGGGCCTCCCGCAGGCGCCGCAGCCGTCGCCGGGCCTGGAAGCGGTGGGACGAAGCCTCGATAATCGCCGCGCATGCCGCCCATTCCGGAGCTTTCGGTCCCGATCATGCGCCAATTGGGATGGGCCGCTTTGTCCACGCTGTAATACAGCTCGCGGCGTTCGCGCCAGCGGTCGGCGTAGTTGTAGCCGACGACGTCGAGGGTGCCGAGGAACTCGGCCGAAACCGCCTTTGGTTCGGCGGCGATCTGGTCGCAGCCGGCCGTGACCGGGCGCGTGGGATCCTCGCGGTGGAAGATGGCGATCAGTTCGCGCAGAAGTTCCAGCCCGTGCGGGCTGATCTGGTCGCTGATCTCGTTGCCGCAACTCCACAGGGCGACCGATGGGTGGTTGCGGTCGCGGCGCACGAAATCGGTGACGTCGCGCTCATGCCATTCGTCGTAGTAGTTCGAGTAGCCGTTGCCGCGGATCTGGCCCTTGCCCGCCTTCCACTCGTCGAACGCCTCATTCATCACCAGGAAGCCCATGCGGTCGCACAGGTCCAGGAACTCGGGCGCGGGCGGATTGTGGCTGGTGCGGATGGCGTTCGAGCCCATGGCGCGGAGCACCTCAAAGCGCCGCTCCCAAACCCGTTCCGGCACGGCGGATCCAACCGCGCCGGCATCGTGGTGCAGGCAGACTCCGTTGAGCTTGACATGTTCGCCGTTGAGCAGGAAGCCGCGGTCGGCGTCGAAGATGGCTTCGCGGATGCCGAAGGTGGTCTCATACTCGTCGACCACCTGCTGGCCGGCGCGAACGGTGCTGCGCAGTTTGTAGAGGTAAGGGTCGCTCACGCTCCACAGGCTTGGCTTATCGACTGCCTGCTGCTGGACGAATTCGTACTCGCCGTTGGGGCCGATTTCCTGGGAAGCCTCAGCGGTCCGCACGACTTTGCCTTCGCGGTCGACGACGGCGGTCGCGAGGGTACACATCGCGGAAGAGGCCGTCTCGTTCCGGACCCGCGTTTTGACTTCGAGCGTGGCGGCATCCTTGGCAACCCTGGGCGTCATCACGAAGGTGCCCCATTGGGCTACGTGAATCGGGTTCACCGCCACCAGCCAGGTGTGGCGATAGATGCCCGAGCCGGAATACCAACGCGAGCCGGGCTGCCGGGAATTATCCACCTTCACGGCGACCACGTTATCGCCCGCGGGGTTCAGATGGGGAGTGAGGTCGTAAGCGAAGCCGATGTACCCGAACGGCCGCTTCCCGAGGTACTTGCCGTTGACCCAGACCTCACTGTTCATGTAGACGCCATCCATCTCGATGGAGACCTTGCGACCCTGGTAGGACGCCGGGACGCGGAAATGTTTGCGATACCAGGCGATTCCGGTGGGCGCCCATCCGCCTGAGCCACCGGACGGCTCGTTTTGTGAAAACGGCCCTTCGACGCTCCAGTCATGGGGAAGATCGAGGCTGCGCCACTGGGCGTCAGAGAAGCCCGGTTGCTGGGCGCCGGGAGCGTCGCCCTTGAGGAACTTCCAGCCGAAATCGAAGGAGTCGCGGACGCGCGGCGTCGAGGGGGGTTGGGCGATCGCCTGTTTGGCGGAATCGAGGACCGAAACGACGGCCGCGGCACCCACTACGCGGCCCAGCAGGCCACGGCGGGTAATGGAATCGTTGGGATGGATCAACTTCGTCTCCCTGTTGGCAGGGACTCGGGGGAGTCCCTCGTATCACCGCAGTGGTTTATCGCCACCGCGCATGGAATTGTGAAAGCAACGATCAGTATAGCTGCTGGCAAGAGGGATTTCAGATCGGGCATTCCGATTCCGGCCGCGAATGCATGGCATCGGTGACATCAGATCAGAGCGCTGAGCGGGCCGTGAAGAAGAACATTTTGGCCACGAATGAACACGAATGAACACGAATAAGAAACAACAGGGGGGTTGTTGGTCTTATTCGTGTGCATTCGTGTTCATTCGTGGCCTTAATTGTTTTCTTGTCTTAACAATACGCCCGAGCGCGAAAGAGGAATTGAGTCCGATGAACGCGGATAACACCTTTTTTATCGGCGTTTATCGGCCTTAATCGGCCTTCATCCGCGGCTTCCTTTGTTCCGCGGCAAAGTCACTCATGCCGCAGCGCTACCACCGGATCTACGCTTGCGGCCCTTCTGGCCGGGATCGCGCTGGCTAATACCGCAATCGCGAGCATCAGGGACAGCGCCCCGAAAAGGGCTGGATCGAAGGACGCGCGGGAGAAGAGATTCAGAGCCTTCGCGAATCCGTCAGCCCGCGCCAACGTGACCACCCGAATGGCCATGGCAAGGCCCACAAGGGTTCCCACCAGGACCGGGCGTAGTCCCTGAATCACCACGCTTCTGAGGACTTCGCCCGATGTCGCGCCCATCGCCATCCGGATTCCGATTTCCCTGGTCCGCTGGCTCACCAGAAACGCCATCACGCCGTAGATTCCGACGCCGGCCAGCGTGAGCGACAGCAGGGTCAGGACTCCCGCGAAGACCGCCAATACGCGAAAGAAGCCGCGCTGCACCGCCACCGGGCCCGCTTCGAAACTGAACAGGATCATGCCCGGCAGCAGACTCGGGTCGACGGACTCCACAGCGGACTCGACTGCCTCCAGCGCCTTGCCGCGATCGCCGCGAATGCGAAACACCACGCCCCCAAGCATGCGCGGCAACGCACCGTTCGGCAGGTACACGTGCAATGGGTCGATCTGTGAGATGGCGACAAAGCGCGTGTCCGTGACCACGCCGACCACTTCGTAGTCCTTGACCTTCAGCGGCGCACCGGGAACGGTGAAGTGTCTGCCAATCGGATCTTCATTGGGCCAGACGCGCCCGGCCGTCGACTGGCTGACCACCGCCACCGGAGCGCCCCCGTCGGATTCCTGGCGCGTGAAGCCTCGGCCTCGCAGAAGCCGAATGTCGAGGGCCTCGAAATAGCCGTCCGAGGCAAAACTCGCCGGCGTCTGGCCTTCCCATTTTCCCGCCTCCATTTGGATGTTGAGCACTTCTACCAGCGGCGCCCCGCCGATCGCCACGCGGCTCAGTTCAGGCCGCGCCTCCAGCCTGGCGCGAATGCGCCCCAGGGTTTCCATGGCGCCTTTCGGCGAGTAGACGTTCAGGCGCCAGGTATCGCGCGTCTCAAAACCCAGGTCGGAGGACTTGACGAAGGAAACCATCAGCCCGCTCATCAACCCGCCGCTCACCACCAACAGCAGCACCGACACCGCTACCTGGGCCCCAAGCAACAGGCCCCGCAGCCGCGAACGGCCGAGCCGCCGTCCCAGTGGCAAGCCTTCCTGATGGATCGCGGTATGGAGGTCGGCCCGCGTGGATTGGAGCGCCGGAGCAAGACCGAAGACGATGCCCGTGAGCACGGACAGCGCCAAGCCGTAGAGCAGGATGTGTGCGTCGGGACTGAGATCCAGGTCGGCCTGGAACGACCGGAAGTTCTGCGCAATGCTTATCAGGGAGGTCCACACCAGCCGGCTGGCCCAGACCGACAGGACGATCCCCGCGGCTCCTCCCAGCAAGGAAAGTAGAATGCTCTCGGTCAGCAACTGGCGGATGACGCGGGCGCGGCTGCCTCCCAGGGCCAGCCGGATGGCAATTTCGCGATGCCGCGCCACGCCGCGGGCCAGCAACATGTTGGCGACGTTGGCGCAGGCTACCAGCAGCACCAGGCTCACGATGGTCAGCACCGCCGCGGCGAAGGCCTGAAACCAGGGATTGTCCGCCTCGCCGGACCAGGAAGTTCTCTGGAGCGTGACTCCGATGGTGGAAAAGGTTTCGCGGTGGCCGGCCAGGAACGTGCGAATCAACTGATCGGTCTCGGCTTGGGCTTTCGTGCGCGAGACTCCCTTCTTCAGCCGCGCCAGAAGCTCGAATCCCAATCCGTGGTTGGTGGAGTCCCGCCACTCGACGCGCCATCCAGGGCCGAATGCGGGATTGAGTTGGCCGATCATGGAAAGCGGCACCCAGAGGCTGGTCTCGACGGGAAACACGGCCGTACCGGTAAACTCGCGGGGCGCGACGCCCACAATCGTATAGGCCATACCGTTCAGCTTGATCGTTTGCCCGACGACGTTCGGGTCGCCGTCGTATCTCCGCAGCCAGAACCGGTAGCTGAGGACGGCCACCGTGTTCGCCCCCAAGGCGAGGTCTTCATCCGGCAGAAATGTGCGGCCGAGCGAAGCCGGCACTCCGAGGTCGGCGAAGTAATTGGCCGATACCGCGTAGCCGTTTACGTGCTCGGGAGCCCCTCGGCCGGCAATCGACGCCAGGACGGGAATTGCGGTGCTCGATGCCGTCACGCCGGCAAACACGCCGTTGTGGTCCCGCAGATACTCGTACTCGGGATACGCGAAGGTGTTCACGCTGAAGTAACGGGTCCCGCGCTTCACGCGAACCACGCGGCCGGTGTCGGCCACCGGAAGTTGTTTCAGGGCGACGGCATTGTAGATGCCGAAGATGGTGGCGTTGGCGCCGATTCCCAGCGCCAGCGCGACAGCCGCCAGGACGGTAAAGCCCGGATTGCGAAGGAGATTACGCCAGGCGTAGCCCACATCCTTATAGAGTTGCTCGATCCACACGAAGGAGCGCGCCTCCCGATGCAATTCCTTCGCCAGTTCGACACCGCCGTAGGCACGGCGGGCGGCCAGCGCTGCCTCCTGGGGAGACAGTCCGCGGCGCTCGAAGTCCTCTTGTAAGAGCGCCAGGTGGGACGCGATCTCACGGGCCATCTCGCCTTCGGCGCGGCGGCCGCGGAAGAGACTCGCAAACCTGGCCAGGAATCGCCGCATGGGTCAGGCTCCTTCCGAGAGCAGTTTTTCCACCAACCCGGACATCCTTCGCCAGCGCACCGTCTCCTCGGCGAGCGCCTTTACCCCGGTCTTGGTGATGGCGTAGAACTTGGCCTCGCGGTTGCTCTCGGTCTTGCCCCAAGTCCCTTTGATCCGGCTCTGCTGCTCCAGACGTACCAGCGCCGGATAGAGCGTGCCCTGGTTGAGGTGCAGCAGGTCCTCGGAAACCTGCTGGAGCCGCGTGGCGATGGCGTAGGCGTGCTGCGGCCCCATGCTTTCGAGCGTGCGCAGGACGATCAGGTCGAGCGTGCCCTGGAGAACGGCGATCCGCTCCCCACCTTCACTTGGCATCCTAGTGAACCTCCGGATATTCAGTATGCCGCCAGAGCACTTGGCTGTCAAGTGCTGGGGCGGGCGCGCAGAATACGGTGGCAATCCCCGATTAGCACCGGTCGCGTGGAATTCGGGGATTGCGGTGACTGCCACCGTATTCTGCGGATTGGCGCGGAGTCGTCCCAAAGTGCTACAAGAGAGGTAGGATCTTTTTCGCTCTTCTCCATGACATCACCCATCACTCCCGTAAGGGATATCGAAATGACCTCGCTCGCCAACGGCGTTCGCGTGATCACTGAAGCGATGCCGCACGTGCGCTCGGTCTCCGTGGGAGTGTGGATCGGCAGCGGTTCCCGGCGCGAATCGACCGAACAGAACGGCCTTTCGCACTTCATCGAGCACATGCTGTTCAAAGGCACTACCACCCGGTCGGCCGAAGATATTGCCCGCTCCGTGGATTCTATCGGCGGCAACCTGGATGCCTTCACCGCCAAAGAACTGGTGTGCTTCAACACCAAAGTTCTGGACCAGCATCTCTCCCAGGCTTTCGACGTTCTGGCGGACCTCGTGCTCCATCCAATGTTCCGCGAGGAGGACATCGAGAAGGAGAAGGGCGTCATCCTGGAAGAGATCAAAATGGAAGAGGATAGCCCCGACTACCTGGTCCACGAGATCTTCTCTTCCAACTTCTGGAAAGACCATCCGCTGGGAAAGCCGATCCTGGGGACGCCCCAGAGTGTGAAGCGGTTCGACCGCGGCATGATTCAAACCTTTTACGAGGCGGTGTACGCGCCCGCCAACCTCCTGGTGACGGCGGCCGGAAACCTGACGCATGAACGCCTGGTGGCCCTGGTTCGGGAGCATTTCGAAGCTCTGCCCCCGGGGCAACCCTCAACCCCAGATACGATTCCCGCCACGCACGCCCGTATCGCTCTGCGAAACAAGAAGGCGCTGGAGCAGGTGCATCTGTGTCTGGGAGTGCCTTCCTACCCTCTACCCCACGAGGAGCGGTTTGCCTGCTACGTTCTCAATACCTTATTAGGCGGCGGCATGAGCTCGCGCCTGTTCCAGAACATCCGCGAGCGCCAAGGCTTGGCTTACGCGGTGTTCTCGGAGTTGAGCCCTTACCGCGATACGGGGTGTCTCTCGATTTACGCCGGAACTTCAATCGAATCGGCGCGCAAGGTTGTGGAATCCATCACCAACGAGTTTCGCCAGCTCAAACAGCAGCGCGTCACCGACGAAGAATTGCGCCGCGCCAAGGACCATCTGAAGGGTTCCCTGATGTTGAGCCTGGAATCGACGGCCAGCCGGATGTCGAACCTGGCGCGCCAGGAGATGTACTTCGGCCATTTCTTCAGCCTGGACGCTCTGCTGGATAGCATCGAAGCGGTGACCGCCGAAGACGTGCAGCGGATCGCGCAGACCTTTTTCGACACGAAGCAGATTGCGTTGACGATTCTAGGGAACCTGGAGAACTTCAAAATCGGCCGGGAAGACCTGGTTTGCTGACCGCAATCCGGAGATCCTGAACCCGCTCAGCCTGCCAGTGCGGAGTACTTAGGGGCCTAGCGCCCTTTCCCGGGTCTTGCGAAAACGCAGTCCCGATTTCCCCCCGGATTCCGTGGTTTTCGGTCGCCGGCCCTCGGTAAACGAATGAGAACACTGAGCTTCAGCCGGATTTTGCGCGGTAAACCGACCCTCGACGTTGGTCAGATTCGGGCCAAAGGGCCGAAACGGCTGCGCCTTGGGCCTTCTGGTACCACCAGTACTACATGGTCCAAAACATGGTCGTTCCAGCACAAAAGGCTTGACCTCGCTTGCTTTTTACATTTATACTCGCTTAGATCGGCAAAGGCCCGACTTGGCACGCCTATGGGCGGCTTAGCGAGGCTTGCCGCTTTTTTGAAATCGGAGGATTGGAAGTATGAACATTAGGAAACTGGCTCTGACGATGTCGTTAGTAGCCGGATTTGCGATTCTCGGCCAGACCAACGCACGCGCCACTCTGCTCTGCACGGGTACGATTGCCTCTTTCACGGCGGCTCCTTGTGTGAGCCCCAATTTCACTTTGAGTTTTACCGCTACCACAGGCGGCGGAGGGGTCCCCGACACTGACCTCGATGTAACCGTGAGTAGCACGGGAGCAAGCAATCTCGATGTGATGATCGCGCCCGACTTGTCGTTCAACGACACCCTCGGTCCTGGCGGAACCTACAACTTCCACTACACCGTGAATTTTGGCTCCGGCTATGAGGCGAACAGCACCACGCTGAATGTAGATAACGCGACGATAGGAGCGGGTGGTGGCTCATTTACCGGGTTCAAAGAGGTCGACACAGCGTATCAAACCGACGTGTCGCTCTTCTCAGGGACACCCGTAGGACCTGAGAATCTCAGTAACAGCATGAGTCTACCCAGTCTGCTGACACCGCTTACCATGGAAGACAATGTTACATTGGCTGGAACTGCGACCATCGGAAATGGACCCGCAAGTCCAGGCACTGTGGAGAACCTGATTAGTTTCACAGCAGTGCCGGAGCCGCTGACTACCGTTCTTTGCGGCATTGGTCTTTTGAGCTTTGGTCTGTTCCGGAAGAGACTCAAGAAGTAGCTATCCAGGAGTTCCGAATCTTTCGTGAGGCGGGCTGGACAGGGTCCAGCCCGTTTTGCTTTTTGTTGTGCAAATCTGGAAGTCTCAATCCTGCCTCCAAGGTCTCCGGAACGCCTGAGACTGCAACGTTCGCCAGGGCTGCTCAAAATCCTTCAGTCTGACGAGCCAGGTAAGAGCCGTGAACCCGGTCTCCGTTCACCAAATTCGACCTTCTCATAGAGATCGGCGAGCTTGAGGAGGCCGCCGACCGATTCCAGTTCGATCGTGTCCTCCGGGCGCTTGGCCTCCGTCATCAAGGTCCACCGCCCGTCAGCCTGTCGCCTGAATAGCTCCGCGCCAATCAGCTCCGACGAGACCATGAGATATTCCTTGAGGGACTCGATCGTGCGGTAGTGCCCGAATTTGCGCCCACGATCGTAGGCCTCGGTTGAGGACGAGAGAACTTCCACGATCAGGGTTGGGTTCAGCAGAGTGTCCAGTTGACCGTCAAGGAGTTGCGGCCCGCCGCAGACCACAACGATGTCGGGATAAGTATAGAGGTCAGACGCGGTAACGGCGACTCTCATGTCGCTTCCAAGGACCTCGCAGGGACCGCGCCGCAACTGCTGCCCGAGGTCTGTGATTGCTGCCGTGACGATCCGGTTGTGCGCCAGGCTGGCGCCTGACATGGCGAACATTTCGCCCTGGTAGTATTCGCTCTTGTACTCGGCCTTGCGCTCGATTTCCAGGTACTGCTCGGGTGTCAGGTAGTTCTTGGGCTGCGTGGACATGGCCGCTATTACCACCACCCTACCATGTCCACGCAGCGCCGGATGCCCTACGCGGTCCGCTGACTCTCCGACTTATCGNNAAAGCCTTCTCGCCGGTGGCCGGGTTGCGGGTGAAGGGGTTGCGGATTATGTGCAAAGGCGGTCGGGTTAGCTCTTCGCCAACTCGATTTCTTCGTAGAGATCGGTGAGGGAGAGACGGCAGCCGACAGATTGAAGGTCAAGGACATCCTTCATCCGCTCGGCCGATTTCAGGAGCCAATCGCCGTCCGGCTGGCGCCGGAAGAGGTCGACGTGAACGCGGTCGGAAGAAATCAGAAGGTATTCCGTGAACGATTCGATTGCTTTGTAAGTACTCGAATTTGCGCCCCCGATCGTAGGCTTCTGTCGTGGGGGAGAGCACTTCCACAATGAGGTTCGGATTCAAAAGAGTATCCCTTTGGTCGTCCAGAAAATGCCGCTCCCCGCAGACTTCGATCACGTCGGGATAGGTATATAATCCGGTGGAGCTTACCCGCACCCGCATATCGTTTGAGTAGATGCGGCACGGACGTCCGCGAAGCTGTGGGTGGAGGGCGAATCCGACGTTCATGGCCAGCAGGGTATGCGCCTCTTTCGCCCCGGCCATCGCGAACATCTCCCCGTTGAAATACTCGCTCTTGAATTCCGCCTTGCGCTCGATTTCGAGGTATTGCTCGGGGGTCAGGGAGGTTTTTGGGTCGGTCGACACAGCGGCCTCTCTGACCACCTTACCACCGGGGCCAACACCGAGGGGGGTGCTCCACTGGCTCGCCACAGATTCCGATTCTCCAGGTTGCGGCGGCCGCTGTTTTGGAACTTGCAATGCCGACAAATCTGTTGTACAACATTATTGATGACATACAACAAATCTGTTGTTATGCTCGCCAACCAAGTTGGCCCACCGGTCCGGGGTCTTGAATGCTTCGGCCGAGACCAGTTCATCAATCTGGTCTGGGAGAAGCTCAGCTTGGGCCATGTCCTCCTAACCGCGCCGCGCCGATTTGGCAAAACCAGCATCATGTACAAGCTGGTGGACGAGCCGCGGTGGGAATATCAGGTGCTGATCGCCGACCTTGAATACCTACGAGAGCCGACAGATCTAATCACGCTCTTTACGGAGTTGCTCATGCGCAATCCCGTGACGTCGCGCAGCTTGAAGGGCGTGTCGTTCTTATCGGGCACGCTTTGGTCGCGGTTTCGGGAGTCGGTCGCAGAGGTCGAACTGTACAAGCTCCGCTTCAAGCTTCGCGACGAGCTACGGCCGCACTGGAGAGAGAGCGGCGACGAACTTCTTCATCGCCTGGCGGACTGCGGACACACCATCGTGTTCGTGCTCGATGAGTTTCCGATGATGATCGATGGGATGATGCGCCGCGACCAGGGAGCCGAAGACGCGCGGGCCATCCTGCGGTGGCTGCGGGCCGTAAGACAAAGGCCGGAATGCCAGAACATTCGATTCCTGTTAGGAGGTTCCGTGGGCATCGGCGCGATCCTACGAAACCTCGGGGAGGTGAGTTCCATCAATGACTTTGAGCTTCTCAAGCTCGAACCGTTTACCCGTCCGACGGCCCTCAATTTTCTGGCTGGTCTCGCCGACGGCCAACAAACCACGCTGTCGCCTGCCTGCCAGCGAAAAATGCTGGACCTGGTCGGCTTGCCGATACCCTATTTCTTGCAGGTCTTATTCTCCGAGGCCCGCAAAAATCACCTGCAAACCGGCGCTCCCATAACGCCGCGCCTGATTGAACAGGTCTATCACCAGCGGATGCTGGGAGTGGAATGCAAGACCTACTTCGACCACTATTACGGCCGCATCCGCGACTACTACCCCCGCGACCTGGAACGGGCTGTCAAGCGCATGTTGCGGGAAGTCGCGGTGACGCCTGAGGTGAGCCGCGATGCCTTCTATCAGATCTATCGAAAGGAGGCCGGCCTGGCTGCGACGGCCGAGCAGTTCAACGATGTGGCGGCCGAACTCGAGAATGACTTCTACATTCGGCCCAGCACGGACGGCAAGCACTACACGTTCGCCTGCAAGATCCTGCGGGACTGGTGGCTCCGCTACTACGGCATGGAGTACGGAGAGTAGCCAATGGAGTTCTTCTATAACCCCGACGCCCTTTCTCCTGAGCGTATCAAGCATACCTTTGTCGCCCGTCAATGGGTGCTGGACGACCTGATCGGCATTCTCCAGAAGCAGCGCGAGGGGGCCGGAGTCCAGCACGTTCTGATCGTCGCCCCACGCGGAATGGGAAAGACCACCGTGTTCCTGATGTTGGGTTTCTACGTCGAGGAGTCGCCACTCAAGGAGGAATGGCAGGTGGTGCGCTTTCGCGAGGAGTCCTACTCCATCACGGACGCGGGAGAGTTCTGGATGGAGGCCATTCGTCAACTAAGTCTCACGGTTGCCGACCGAGACTTGGAGGCCCAGCGGATCAAGCTCGCCGCGGATTGTCGCGCGAGCGGCGAGTTGGAGTCGGCGATGGTGGCGCTGCTCAAGGATTGGGCCCGCCAGCACCGCACGCGCTTGCTCCTTTTGGTGGAGAACTTTGATGAAATCCTGAGCCAGATCCACAGCGAGGAGGAAAGCTCGCGTCTCCGCAACGTGCTGATGAACGATGGCACCGTGATGCTGATCGCCTCGGCCACCAGCTTCTTCGAGGAGACCCGCGGGTACAACAAGCCACTCTACAACTTCTTCAAGGTTTACAATCTGGAAGGACTCTCGCAGGAGCAGACCGAAGAACTGCTGTGCCGTCGCGCGGAACTGGATGGGAACCGGGATTTCCGCGAGTACCTGAAGGCCAATGCCGGGCGCGTGCGGGCGTTGAGCCACTTCACGGGCGGCAACCCGCGCCTGGTCCTGATGCTCTACGCCGTGCTCGCGGGCGCGAAGTTGGTGGAGGTGAAGACCGGCCTGGAGAAGTTGCTCGACGAGGTGACGCCGTACTTCAAGGCGAAGACGGAACTCCTGGCGCCGCAGCAGCGGAAGATCCTGGACCAGATCGCCCGCGAGAGCGCGCGCACCAGCGAAGGTCAGAGCCCCACGGTGATCGCCCAGGCGATCCGGCTGACGCCCAACCAGGTCAGTTCCCAATTGCAGCGCATGGCCAAGGCGGGATATGTGCGGGCCGTCAACGTGCGAGGGAGGACGGCGTACTATACGCTGTCCGAGCCCCTCTTCGCCCTTTGGTACCAGATGCGATTCGGCAGGGAAGCGCGGGAACGAATGCAATGGCTAGTTGAGTTTCTCCGCGCGTGGTATGACAACTCGGAACTGGGGACGGAGACAGAGAGGCTGGCTAGACGGTTGACCGAACTGTTCGCGGCGGGGCAGCGCCAGGAGGCACACGAAGCGGCCGAATACGGAACATTCTTGATCAACGCCATGACACATTTGCCCGCTCGTGTGAGGGGTATTATTGGCCTCATAAAACCACATATAACAGCCGGGGAGTGGCAATCCGCATTGCAGTTGCTCAACGCGCAGATTGGGTCCGAACCCGACGGCCCCGTGATTTCATCTCTATACCTCCTAAGAGCTGTCGTGGGGCGGACGTTATCCGCTCCCCCCGCCGATGTCTTGCTGGACATCGGCAGAGCGTCTCAACTCTTCGGTGCTCTCGGAGTCGGGGTGCTGTGGCAGCTCAAGGCGGAACAGCTACTGCGGCTGGACCGCTTCGAGGAAGCATTGGAGGCCGCCGATCGAGCGCTTGAAATGAAAGAAACACCAGCGGACAGAAGCGAGGTCCAGAAGATGCGTTTGATAGCTGTCGTCGGCCTAAGGAGGTGGACGGAGGCTCGCGCACTGATAACGGAATTGGCTCAAATGAATGCAGACGATCCCACGATTAAGCTGATGACGGTTGTGGTGACACAGGCTGGTCGCGGAGTCGAAGAGGTTGATCAGAGCCTTCAGACAGATCTGCAAGGCTATCCTGAAAAACATCCGCTAAGGCCTGGAATCCTCATCCTGCTCACCCTTACATCAGCCTTGTTGGATGACGAAGGTCGTAGCTTGGCTTATTGGCGTGAACTCAGCGATCAGCACTTAAGCCCCGAATCGGCGAGGTTGTTCGTGGATGCCATCGTCGCTCTCATCCAAAACGGCAAAACGGCAGTCGTGAAGAAACTGATCGCCCAATCGGGGGACCATCGGCAACTCTTCCCTCTTCGCCTCGCCTACCAATATCTGGAGACCCGCGATCGAGACCTCGTCGAGAAACTATCGCCCGAAGTTCGCGGCGTTGTGCAGGAAATCGCAGAGCGCTTGGAAACCACTACTGCCAAGAGCCGCTTACACCAGGGGGGCGACGGACTGCAGTTCGTTGTGCACCTAAAGGGCGTGTGACCGCAAAGGCCATCAGCCGATCAGATGTCGGGCGACGCGTGGCGCTTAAGCGGCAGGGCCGGAGCTAGTCCCCGGCCCCGCCACTAACTCCTACGCCGTCCGCTGACTCTCCGACTTATCNNGACACGTAGTTCATCCCCACCCGATAGCAGAACTGCACCGAGCTGGGCTCTCCGCCATGCTCGCCGCAGATTCCGATCTCCAGGTCGGGCCGCGTCTTCCGCCCCTTCTCCACCGCCATCTGGATCAACTGGCCGATACCTTCCTGGTCCAACACAGCGAACGGATCGCTGGGCCAGATCTTCTTGTCTTCGTAGTCCTTCTTGAAGCTGGTGTAGTCGTCACGCGAGATGCCCATGCCCGTCTGCGTCAGGTCGTTGGTCCCGAAGCTGAAGAATTCGGCCTCGGTCGCCACCGTGTCCGCGGTCAGCGCGGCGCGCGGGATCTCAATCATCGTCCCGACCAGGTACTTCTGCTCCTTCATGCCGGCCTTAGCCAGCACCTCGTCGGCGATCTGGACGACGATTTTCTTCTGGTTCTCCAGTTCCTTGACGCCGCCGATCAGCGGAATCATGACTTCCGGAATCACCGTCTTGCCCTTCTTGGCCACCTGCACAACGGCCTCGAAGATCGCCCGCGCCTGCATCTCCGTGATCTCGGGATACGTCACGCCCAGGCGGCAGCCGCGGTGCCCCAGCATGGGGTTGAATTCGTGCAGCGATTCCACGCGCTTCAGCAGTTCGGGCAGCACCGTCTTGAGGGTCTTCACCTCCGCACCGAACCGCCCATACGTCTCCACCAGTTCGCGCTTCTTCTTGATATCGGCGTAGGGCAGGATGGCGACATCCACCATCAGGTCCTCGCGCTTCGGCAGGAACTCGTGCAGCGGGGGATCGAGCGTGCGGATCACCACCGGGTAGCCGTCCATGGCTTCGAACAGGCCGGCGAAATCCTTGCGCTGGAAGGGCAGCAGCTTCGCGAGAGCCTTGCGGCGGCTCTTCTCGTCGGTCGCCAGGATCATGGCCTGCATGTGCTCGATGCGGCCCTCGGCGAAGAACATGTGCTCGGTGCGGCAGAGGCCGATGCCCTCGGCGCCGAACCTTCGCGCCGCCTTGGCATCGCGGGGGATGTCCGCATTGGCGCGCACGCCGAATCCGCCGCGGAACTCGTCCGCCCAGCTCATGAAGCTGGCCAGGACGCCCGAAGCCGGGTCGGCGTCCAATGTGTTGGCCTTGCCTGCGAAAACTTCGCCCGTGGAACCGTCCAGCGACAGCCAGTCGCCTTCCTTCAGGGTCTGCACTTTGCCATTCACCGTGACGGTGACTTCCTTCTTGTGCTCGCTGACCGAGATGGATTCCGCGCCCGCCACACAGGGGGTGCCCATTCCGCGGCAAACCACCGCCGCGTGGCTGGTCATGCCGCCGCGCGAGGTCAGGATGCCCTTGGCCACTTCCATTCCGTGGATGTCGTCCGGAACCGTCTCCTTGCGCACCAGGACCACAGGCGCGGTCTTGGCCTTCTCCACCGCGTCATCGGCTGTGAATACGATGGTCCCGACGGCCGCGCCGGGGGATGCCGGCAGGCCCTTGGCCAGCAGCGTCAGCGTCTTCTTGGAGGCCGGGTCGAGGACCGGGTGCAGGAGCTGGTCGAGCTGTTGCGGATCTACCCGCAGGATGGCTTCCTTCTTCGTAAGCAGCCCTTCGCCGACCATTTCCACCGCAATCCGTACGGCGGCGGGGCCAGTGCGCTTACCGTTGCGCGTCTGCAGCATGTACAGCTTGCCATCCTGGACGGTGAACTCGAAGTCCTGGACATCGCGGTAGTGGTTCTCCAGCATCGTGGTGATCTCGCGAAGCTGGTTATAGACCGCGGCATTCCAAGTTTCGAGTTCGGCGAACGTATGCGGGGTGCGGACGCCCGACACCACGTCTTCGCCTTGCGCGTTCTCCAGAAACTCGCCGTAGAAGGCATTCTCGCCGGTCGCCGGATTGCGCGTGAACCCCACGCCGGTGGCCGAAGTCTCGCCCATGTTTCCGAAGACCATGGCCTGGACGTTGACCGCCGTGCCCAAATCGTCCGGAATCTGATTCATCTTGCGGTAGTGCTTGGCGCGCGGGTTGAACCAGGAACCGAAAACCGCATCGCGGGCGCCGGCAAGCTGGTCGAGGGCATTCTGCGGGAACGGTTTGCCGGTCTTCTTTTGCACCAACTTCTTGTAGCCGGCGATCACCTCTTGGAGATCCTTGGCCGTGAGGTCGGTATCGAGCTTCGCCTTGGCCTTTTTCTTCTGGCCGTCGAAGACCTCGTCGAAATCGTGCTTGCCGACTTCGAGCACCACGTTGCCGTACATCTGGATGAAGCGGCGATAGCAGTCGTAGGCGAACCGCGGATTCCCGCTCTTGGCCTCGAGGGCCTTCACGGTCTTGTCGTTGAGTCCCAGGTTCAGGATGGTGTCCATCATGCCGGGCATGGAGAACTTGGCGCCCGAGCGCACGCTCACCAGCAGCGGATTCTCTACGTCCCCGAGCTTCTGCTGCATGCGCTCTTCGAGCGTGTGCAGGGCTTCCAGCATCTCCTCGTGGATCTCCGCCGGAACGGCGTTGTTGTTGTGGAAGTAGATGTTGCAGACTTCGGTCGAAATCGTGAATCCGGGGGGCACCGGCAGCTTGGCCCGGCACATCTCGGCCAGCCCGGCGCCCTTGCCGCCGAGCGTGTCCTTCATCTTTCCATCACCGTCGGCGGTTCCGTTGCCGAACGAGTACACATGCTTGTTCATGCTTTATCCTTGCTCCTATCAGTTGGTAACAATTTCAGAAAAGTCGGCGATGGTGGAGAACTCGGCCAGCAGCGTACTGAGCAGCGTCAAACGATTCTGCCTGACGCGGACGTCCGGCGCGTTCACCAACACATTGTCGAAGAATAGGTCCACCTTGGGCCGGAGCTTCGAGATCACGTTCTCGATGGGTTGCCCCTCGATGCTCCGATACTCCTCGTAAAGATCGGTCTCGGGACCTGGTTCCAGCAGGCGAGGATCGATGTCTCCCCCTCCCGGGAACTTCGCCTGAACCAGGATGTTCTCCATCCGTTTGAAACCGGCAGCGAGCGCCTCGAAATCGGGCGTCCCGCGGAGGTTCTGGAGGCGAATCAGTCGCGCCTCCACCTCCAAAAGGTCTGTCCAACTACCGCGAGCCCCAATTGCGGCGTTCACATCGTCATAACGGAATCCTCGAATCTCCTTGAAGTAAAACCGCACGCGGTCTTCGAGGAAATCCCGCAATGGCCCGATACCCGGTATACCCGGTAACAGATCGAATAGCGATGTCTTGATCTTGCCTTCCACAAGGATCCTCACTACGCCTTGCGCCGCACGCCGCAAACCAAACGGGTCGCGCGAGCCAGTTGGGGCTAAGCCCACCCGGAAACAACTGATTAGGGTATCGAGCTTGTCGACTAGCGAGACGATCATTCCCGCGCGGTTTCGCGGGAGGCTGTCTTCCATACTCTCCGGCTTGTAGTGATCGTAAATGGCAGTGCACACCGCCTCGCGTTCACCTTGAGCGCGTGCGTACAAGCCGCCGACCACTCCCTGCAACTCAGTAAACTCCTTGACAAGCTCCGTGGTGAGGTCGCACTTGCACAACTCTATGGCTCGATGGGCATCGGCATCACCGCCCAGCTTGCCTGCCAGGGCGGCCATGCGAGTCAGCTTCTCGTAATAGGAGCCCACATCCTTCTGGAATGTTACGTTCCGCAGGTCTTGCATCCTATCCACTAGCTTCTTCTTCTGATCGGTCTCCCAGAAGAAGCGCGCGTCGTTGAAGCGCGCCCGCAAGACCCGCTCGTTGCCGCTACGCACGAAGCCTTCGGAATCGGCGTCGATATTCATCACCGCGACAAACTGGGGCGCCAGCTTGCCTTGCGCATCCTCCACCGAGAAGTACTTCTGGTGATGCCGCATCACCGTGACCAGCACCTCTTCGGGAAGCTGCAGGAACTGCGGATCGAAGTTCCCGGTGATCGGCGTAGGAAATTCGGTGATGTAGACCAGGGTCTCCAGCAGCGCCGAATCGGGCTTGACCCGCACGCCGCTCATCCCCTTCGCGATCCTCTGGCGACGTTCCTCGGCCGAGAGAATCACATAATGATCGCGCAGCCGCCGCTGGTAATCGTCGACCGTGACCACGACCTCTCGCGCACCCAGCCGCCGGTGTCCCGACGTCAGATTGCCCGACGGCACTCCGGCCAGTTCGAACGGCACCGTCTCGTCGCCCAACAGCGCCACCAGCCACCGGATGGGCCGTATGAAACGCACCCCGCCCTTGCCGGTCCAGTACATCGTCTTGGGGAAGTAGATCTGCGGAATGATCGCCGGAAGACCCTCGGCCAGGATGTCTTTGGTCGACCGGCCTGCTACCTTCTTCAGGAAGCTGTAGTATTCACCCTTGGGAGTGGTCTCGATCGAGAGGTCCTCGGGCTTCACGCCCAGCTTGCGGGCGAATCCGGCCACGGCCTGCGGGGCGGCGGATTTCGCCGGACCCATCACGCGCTCCTGGCTATCGGGCTGGCGCTCCGGCAAGCCGTCGGCGCGCAGCACCAGGCGGCGCGGCGTGGCGTCCATGGTGATGGATTCGTGCGGGACCTCAAGCTTCTCAAACAGCAGCCGCAGGTTTTCGAGCGCCCCGGGGATCATCCAATCGGGAATCTCCTCGACGCCGATTTCGAGCAGGAAGCGGAGCCCCTGCGTCTCCGTTGCGAGACTCATTGCGCCACCTCCTGCCGCTGATCGGTCCACGCCTTCGCGACCCCGACCGCCAGCTTCCGCACCCTCTGGATCACCATCTGGCGCTCGGTCACGCTGATGGCGCCCCGAGAATCCAGGGTATTAAAGAGGTTGGAGCACTTCAGCACCTGGTCGTACGTGGGCAGAAGGGGAAATCGCCGCTTGTCGGGAGATTTCGGATCGTAGGCCTGCAGCAGGCGGGCCGCCTCGCCTTCATGCAGCTCGAACAGCTTCCACAAGGTTGGGATCTCGGCCATTTCGAAGTTGTACACGGAATACTGCAGCTCATCGTTGTAGCGCACGTCGCCGTAGGTAAAGTCCTTGGTCCAATCGATGTCGTAGACGCTGTCCTTCACCTGCAGGAAGGCCGTGATCCGTTCCAGCCCGTAGGTCAGCTCGGCCGGAACCACCTCCAGGTCGATGCCACCGCACTGTTGGAAGTATGTGAACTGCGAGATCTCCAGGCCGTCCAGCATCACCTGCCAGCCGATCCCCCAGGCGCCCAATGTGGGAGCCTCCCAGTTGTCCTCTTCCAGTTTGAAATCGTGCTGGCGGAGGTCGATGCCAATGGCTTCGAGGCTTCCCATGTACTGCTCGATGACGTCCGCAGGCGAGGGCTTCAGAATCACCTGGAGCTGGGAGTGCTTGTAGAGTCGGTTGGGATTGTCGCCGTACCGCCCATCCGCAGGACGCCGGCTCGGTTGGACATAGGCCACGCGGTAGGGCTTGGGACCCAGGACGCGCAGAAAGGTCTCGGCCACCATGGTGCCCGCCCCCACCTCGACGTCGTATGGTTCCTGGATGATGCAGCCGCGCTCGGCCCAGTACTGCTTCAGCTTGAAAATGATTTCTTGAAAAGATAGCATCCGTTAGCTCAGTTGTAGGGTATGCTTTAGCTTGCCCAATCTTGGTGTTGTATGCTTTCTCAGGCGAGCAAAAGCATACCCCACCCAATCACGGGGCCAAGGTTCGTTGCTCCAATAGTGGCGCCGTGACCAGCTTACGTTCCACGTGCGCTTCAATCTGCTGCACCAGAAATCTCCGCAAATCCGCCGCCGTCGCCTGGTCCCAATCCGTCCTCGAAATCTGCGCCACCGGGGTCCGCAGCATCTCGGCGGCCGTGCTCCGCGACGCAGCACTCAACTCCCAGCTACTGCCCGATCCAGGCAGGCGGTTGCAATGGCCACAGATCAACCCGGCCCGACCGCGGCCAAAAAACGCGCGCTCGGGACGGCCGTCCTCCGCACCCGGATCGTCCAGCAGGCTGCCGCAACCGAGGCACACATGCAACTCCGGCAGCCAGCCTGAAAGCCGCACCGCCCACAATGAAAAATACGTTACAGCGCGCCACACCCGGCCCGCGTTCGCCCGATCGCTCCCACCCACCGGCCGAAGGAAATCCAGCACAGCCAACATCAGGCGGAAGAACTTCTCATTCGCCTCCGCCGAGGGCAACAACTGCTCGGCAACTTCCGCGAAGTAATCCAGCGCCACGCTGGCCCAGTAATCCGACGCCAGCCCGAACTGGGAGCGAATCAACTCGCACGAATCCAGGTTGACCAGTTCGCGGGTTTCGCGCTGGAAATACGCCATCCGCACGTGCGACAACCGCTCCAGCCCCGAGCCGAAAGCGCTCTTCGGACGCCGCGCCCGTTTGGCCACACCTCGCAGCCTACCCTGGTCCCTGGTGAGAAAGCTGACGACAAGGTCCGCTTCTTTCAGCGGGTACGTTCGCAGAACAAGAGCTTCACTGACACGCGTCGGCACACGTGGAAATTTCAGAGTAACACAACCTCAAACCGAGCCGCGACCGTGAGGAAGCGGTTTGCCGCGCAAATCATACCGTTTGCATTTCAGGAAAAACAGGTCTTAAACTATCGACAGAGCGCGGGCTCGCAGAGGACAGGAGCTTGGCTCTCGAAAGGAAGACCATGGAGCACCAGGAACATGGCATCCCGCCGCGCCAGTCGAGCGCCGTGCGGCAATTTGGCACCGACACTCTCCGGCAGGGCCGACGGGAGTTGTGGGGATGGGCTGCCGCCGAGCGCCTGTGGTACGACCTCAAATACGCGGCCCGCACGCTGCGCAAGAGCGGCGGATTCGCAGCGGTCGCGGTCTTGACCCTGGCGCTGGGCATCGGCGCCAACACCGCCGTCTTCAGCGTGGTCAATGCAGTGGTCTTCCGGCCACTCCCGTTCCAGGACCCTGGCAGGTTGGCTATGCTGTGGGAAAAACGGGATAAGGCGGGCGAAGATCGCGTGGTGGTGTCGCCCTACAATTTCTACGGATGGAAGGATCGGAGCCAGACGTTCGAACACATGGCCGCTATTGCGGGAGGCTCCTCAGTCATCTCGTTGGGCGAGGAACCAACCACGATTCCCGGCAGCCTGGTGACCACCGACTTCTTCGACACGCTGGGAGTCCAGCCCCTGCTGGGCCGGCTCTTCCTTGCCGAGGAGCAGTTCCATCCCGCCAAGGTGGCGATCCTCGGATACCGCTTGTGGCAGCAACTCGGCGGCAGCCGCGAACTGATCGGCAAGACGGTGCAACTCAATAGGGAAGCGACGGTCGTTGTGGGCATCATGCCCCCAGCCTTCACCTTTCCCAGCGATTGCCAGGTGTGGTACCCGCTGCCGGAATCGGAGCTGGCCGATCGCAACAACCACAACCATTGGCTACGCGTGATCGGAAAGCTCAAGCCTGGCGTGGAACTCCGGCAAGCCAGAAGCGAGCTCGACACGATTGCCGCCGGGCTGCGCCAGGCGCGTGCGGAGCACAACTCCGTTACAGGGGTCACGATCGTGCCGCTCCAGGAACAGATTGTGGGAGACTCGCGGCCGGCGCTGGTGGTCCTGCTGGGCGCGGTCGGCTGCGTGCTGCTGATCGCCTGCGCCAACGTGGCGAACCTTCTGTTGACGCGCGCCAGCGGCCGCAAGCGGGAGATCGCGCTGCGCCTCGCACTGGGAGCCAGCCGCTGGCGGATTGTCCGCTCGCTCCTCACGGAGAGCGTCCTGCTGGCCGTGTCCGGCGGCCTGCTGGGTGTGGCGTGGGCCTATTGGGGCGTGCGCTTGTTCGTCTCGCTGGATCCACTCAAGCTGCCGCGAATTCATGAGATCGCCGTGGACAGCGGCATGCTGCTGTTCACCCTGGCGGTAGCGGTGTCGACGGGCGTGCTGTTTGGGGTGGCGCCGGCTTTGCGGGTGTCGCGGCCCGATTTGAACGAAACGCTGAAGGAAGGTTCCGAGCGCCAAGCCTCCGGCGGCGGCGTCGGGCAGAACTGCCTTCGCAGTCTGTTGGCGGTGGCGCAGATTGCCCTGGCGATTGTGCTGCTCACCGGCGCAGGACTGCTGCTGAGGAGCTTCATCCGGCGGATCAGCGTCCCTCTGGGCTTCCGGCCCGAGGGTGTGCTGGCGGTGGAACTGCCCTGGTCCTCCAGAAAACAAATCGACCCCGTACTGGAACGGATCCGGACGCTGCCGGGCGTCCACTCGGCCGGTGCCGCAACGGCACTTCCCAATCAGCCGCCCGGTTCGAGCGGCGGCTTCGCCATTCAGGGCGCTCCTCCCGAGGGGGAACAGCTCATTGCGGGTCGGATGCTGGCGACGCCGGACTATTTCCGCGCCGCGGGCATGACGTTACTTAGAGGCCGGCTCACGACCGATAGCGACGGCCCGGACGCGCCCAATGTGGTGGTGGTGAATGA
>PMTT01000608.1 GCA_003167275.1 Bryobacterales bacterium
GATTCGGAGTTCGTGCACCTGGCATGGCGGCAGAGTCACCCGGATTTGCGGAACCTGCCGTTCCCCATGCTGGCGGACATCAAGCGCGAGTTATGCACCGCTTTGGGCATCCTCGACCCGCAGGAGGGAGTCGCGCAGCGCGCTACGTTTGTAGTGGATCCGCACAACAGCATCCGGTTCGTGTCGGTGAACGATTTGTCGGTAGGGCGGAATCCCGAGGAAGTGCTGCGCGTGCTGGATGCGATGCAGACCGGGGCGCTGTGCCCTTGCAACTGGCACCCTGGCGAGGCGGTGCTGACGCCTGTGGTTTGAGAGCTGCCTTCGCGGGCCGCTTTTGAGTGCCACTTCCCGGAACGGGACCTGGGGCCAACGTCGGCCCACTTTCCGGGATGCCGGTTTCTCACTCCGGATCCCGTTGGACCGCCACTTTCGAAAGCGTTTTTAAGCCCTGCAGTATGAATCCCGTTCAGAATCACGAGGACGCGGGTGGGATTCCGGGAGGAACAACGAGGAGGGCCCCTGAGCCCTGTGATCAGGTCCACTGCATCAAGCACTCGCGGGCACGCAAGAGATCGACTGTCTCCTCTCGGTCCCTAAGGGCATCGTAGATACTTTGTAGAAGCGCCTTTGCTCGCACCATTTCACCGCCGGCCGCCCACAAGCGACCGAGCGCCGTGGCAGCCCGAAGTTCAAACATTTTCGCTCCCTGTGAGCGTGCGATTTCGATCGCTTCTTCGTAGGCAGACGAGGCCGCCTCGGGTTGGCCGAGAGCAATATGGCACTCGGCCGCTCCCCGGCAAAGTTCAGCGTTGAAGTATACATCGCGGCTGGTCTCGTTGGTTTTCAGGATTCGGCGGATGCGCTCTAGCGCCTGAGCATGCCGGCCCAGGATAATCAATAGTTCGGCGAGCATGGAGATAAAGTGCGGCATTCCGACCTGACCCATGATCCGAACCGAACTATCAATCGCACACTCAAGCTCAACGAGCCCTTCTGCGGCGCTGCCCATGTGCCCGAGCGCCCAGCCGTGGACGGCGTGATTCCACGCCATGGTTTGGACGAGGCCGTTCTCTTCGCCCACAGAGATCGCCTCCGCCGTTGAGCGGATGGCGGCTGCCCAGTCTTCCCTATAACCGTGCATCCAGGCGTGAAACAGCAGAGCGAACGACAGTGATTCCGGATGCCGGATCTCGCGTGCGAGCTCAATTGCGCGCTCCGTGTGTTCGAGGCAGCGCCGCGTATCGCCCATCATCCAGAGGTTCCGGCTCGATTCGGCGAGCGCCCCGACCACCGGGTCGAAAATACCGATGAGGCGAGCGGCTTGATTTTGCCGATTCCCAAGGGCAATGCAGACTTCGGCATGTTTTTGTGCGAGTGCCAACTCGCCCATGTGATGCGTGATTACGGCGGCCCACATCCTGGCGTTGATCTGCTGCACCTCGCTGCCGGACTGGTCGGCGATCGCCAGCATCCGATCGCTGGCTTTCGCGGCCGCCGGGCATTCAGCCCGGCCGACGTGCACCAGTAGATCGCCGTGGAGAGCGGCAAACAGCGAGCCGGTGTCCTCCAATTCTTCCGAAAGCACAATCACGCGCTGCGAGACGCGCTCCGTAGCGGGGCTTCCATATCCTTCTAACGCAGCGAGCGGAACCAGCATAATCTTCAGCAACGCCAGCTCGCGATGTTTTGTCTCCATGCTGTCCGATCGGGATGCCAGACAACCGAGGCCGCGCTGAGCCAGCGTAACCGCTTCGCGCATGGCGAATCGGCTCGATGCTACTTCGGCGGCAGCGAGGAAATGTTCGGAGGCGCGCCAGGGATCTCGCGCCATTTCATACAGGAACGCGAGTTCCGCGGCGACCGTGCTCCTGCGCGCCCCGTAGGCCGCTTCCATAGCGCNNGCTATTGGGATAGCATCCCGTACGACAAACGTGGTACGGGTCTCCTGTACACCCTCATTTAGCGCCAGCCACTTTGCCGTTCCATGCCGCTCTCCGCGACGGTGGTAAGGAAGCATACAGCGCGTTCTGATAGAGCACGTGGACAAATTGGTAGCGCAACGAGAATACACGGTTCGGGAATTCCTGTTCCCGTTCGAACTTCACAAGCCCGTGCACACGTTCGAGCGCCTGCAGCACCTCTTCGATGTCGGCAGGATCCCGATCCAACACTTGGGCGACGATCGCGGAGTCGAATTGAAAGCCCTGGACCGCGGCGACGCGCAGAAGCTGGTGCGCATCCTCGCCCAATTGCTCCAGCTTGCGCTCGATCATTCCGCGTAACGATTCCGGGATATTGCGTTCGATCACGGCGGCCCAATCGGCGGGCGTCCCCCGCTCCCGCAGGTACCGCACGATGTCAGCCATAAAGAGCGGGTTTCCTTCGGTCTTCTTGTAGATCAAAGTGGCCAGCCCGGCGGGGGCCTCGGGAAGATAGTGCGCGACATATTGCTCGATGTCCGGGTAGGTCAGGAGCGCAACAGGGATTTCCCGTAGCACACCGTGGGCAGCAAGGTGTGTTCTTAGATGTAAGAACGGGTGCTTGCTGACTGCAAGATCTGTGGGCCGGTAGGTGACGACAGTGAGCGCACGTACGCGGGCGAGTTTGGGAATGAGATAGGCGAGCAGATCGATCGTCGACACGTCGGCCCAATGAAGATCGTCGATGAAGAGCACGATAGGTCGCTGGCGCGCGAGGTTTTGCATGAAGGCGGCCATTTCGCGCATCAACCGCTCCACGGAGCCGGCCCTGGTTTCGGCGGGCAGCCCAGAGGAGGGACCTTCGACGGATATGGGCGCGATCTGCACATACCAGCTCGGCGCGAACTCGCGCATCGGCTTGATGACAGCTCGATCATGTTCGAGCAGGCTGTCGAGTGCCTCCAAAAACGGCAGATGCGCTTCGGCGCCCGCCAGCCGCTCCGAACAGCGACCTCGCGCGATCCAGACTGGTGACGCAATTTCGGAGAGGAAATCTTCCACGAGAGTGCTCTTACCGATGCCGGGCTCGCCGGCGACTGCGATGATCTGGCCTGCCCCGCGGGTCGCCGCGTCGAAAGCCGCGCATAGCTCGGCGCGCTCGCGATCCCTCCCGACGCTGTCACGGTGGTGGGGAGTAAAGGGGGCAGCCGGCTCCAGTGCGGCGACCCTTGTGAGGCGTGCGGCAACATCGGCGGCGGAAGGCCGCAAGCAGGCGTCCTTTTCGATCATCTGGAGAACCAGGTCAGCGAGTGCAGGTTCGCAGTCAAGGGACGTCGGGATACCCGATTGGATGCCGTGTAGCACCCCGACGGTCGAATCCGCATGAAATGGGTGTCGGCCGCTGACCAGCTCATACAGCACAAGACCGAAAGAGAAAACATCGCTAGCCGCGTAAACGAACTCGCCGCGGCTCTGCTCGGGCGACATGTAGCGTAGCGTGCCCAGGATAGTGCCCGGTTGAGTAACGGCAAGCGTCTCCGCGTCTTGGTTGGCCATCTGCCGCGCGAGGCCGAAGTCAAGCACTTTCACGTAGCCGTCCGGACGCACCATAATGTTCTCCGGCTTGACATCACGGTGAACGATGCCGGCTGCGTGTGCAGCCGCCAGCGCCTTGGCCACCTGCTGGGCTACGCTCAAAACGGCATCGAGCGATCGTGGCCCGCGTGTCCAAGCCCGAAGGGTCACCCCCTCGATCCATTCCATGACGATATAGCGGCCCGTTTCGGCTTCACCGACCTCGTGGATGGTCACGATGTTAGGATGATTCAACGCCGAAGCGGCGCGCGCCTCCCGCAGGAAGCGATCGACGCCTTCGTCGGGAACATGGTCCGTCAGGAATTTTAAGGCGACCGGACGGTTTAGCGTGCTGTCGATTGCGCGATGGACGACGCCCATGCCACCGCTACCGAGCTTTTCCAGGATCCGGTAATGAGACAGCGTCTTGTCCGTCATCTGAACTCAGCGTGGATTCAGAATACTCTCTTGCTAAGTTGAATCGCAAGGCGCGCAGCGCCCGCAGCGCCCCCAAGGTTGACCGGCACCAGATCCATTTCACAAGAAATGCCGAATAGATCGTTCAAACGGCCTAACGGGTTACGTGTTCCGGGCCCAACGGCCCGAAAGAGCTCACCGCTAGAGTGGCCCCAAACGGCGATTGTGGGAAGTTGGAACCACACGCCAGTCCGAAACCGGGACGCGCGGAGGCGGGGTCGTCCTGCCAAGGGCTCATTTTTGCGCTTTTGGGCCGGCGACCTGCCCTACCGGTCTTTTCGCTATAATTGGATCCAGGGAGAAAACTGGGATGCTAAAAAGTCTGTCTACCGCGGTCGTAGTGTTGGCCACGGCCGTGTCGATTTCCTTTGCTGACGCCGTTCCTGCCCGCACCGTTCACGGCAACTACATCGAAGCCCGAACCGCCGATGTCTTCACCGGCGCCTGCTTTGCCAATGGCGAAGCCGAACAGGTGGGCCGGGAGGCCGTCTTCGGCTGGAAGA
>PMTT01000623.1 GCA_003167275.1 Bryobacterales bacterium
AATTGAGTTGGACTCCGAGTGGAGGGACCGCGCTGGCTTGAACACGGCTCCTGGGCACAAGCGAACGGCCGCCAGCAAGGCGGCGGCCAAGGCCAACCCGGAGTATCCTGCCGAGCCCAGCTATCTGAAACACCGCACCGAGGGCCACACCGAGACCAAAATCTCCGGCGACACTCGGGCCGATTGGTCCGAAGCTTTCGAGTTGGTGCCGGGCCTCCAGGTCGCATACGTGTGGCACGCATCGAAGTTTACCAGTGAGGTTCTCGCCGGCCTGCTGCGGATCGGGTTCGTCCACCACCAGCAGATCATCTGGGATAAGCAGCGGACGGTCCTCACCCGCACGTTGTATTGGTTTCAACATGAGCCTTGTTGGTTCGTCCGGAGGAAGAACGCGCCTTGGTACGGCAAGGCCGGTGAGAACTCCACCGTATGGGCTTCTCCGTCTCCGAAATTCATCATGGGTGGCTCGAAGGAGGAGAAGTTCGATCACCCCACGCAAAAGCCGGTCGATCTGATGCGGCGGCCGATTCTGAACCACCTGAAGCGAGGCGAGGTCGTGTACGATCCGTTCCTCGGCAGTGGCACAACACTGATCGCGGCCGAGATGGCCGAGCGAGTCTGTTACGGCGTCGAACTCGATCCTAAGTACGTGGACGTAATTTGCCAGAGATTCATGACGTTCTCAGGCAAGCCAGCTACGCTCGGTGGCGACGGGCGAACCTTTGACGAGGTTGCCGAGGCACGCCGGGGAGTAGCCGCATGAATCGAGCGCTGTCACCAGGAGGTCGCGGAGGCCGAGGATGCCATCCGCGCCGGTCATTCGGACATCGAGGGATTGTGCCTGGCGCTCTTGGACTGGTCGGGCGAGCTGAGAATGCTGCTCGGGAAGAGGAAAACCTGAAACCCGGCGCGGGCGCGCCTACCGGGAGAGAGTGGCCTCGTTGGCCAACCAACCCTGCACGGGCGCAATGTGGGCCAACTGTGGCGCAACAGCGGCCTATCTATAGGACCCACTCAGGTCGGCGGCGGACTGGATGAGAACGAATTCAATGAAGCCGGGCTTCACCGGACGGAGGGCGTGAACGATGGCGCGGCCTAAGGCAAAGATCGACCTGGTGGAGCTCGAAAAGCTCTGCGGTATGCAGTGCACCGATGAGCAGATCGCCGCTTTCTTCGGCGTCAGCACTCGAACGATCGAGCGCAGACGATTGGTTGCTAAGTTCAAGGAGATTATGGACAACGCCAAGGCGAAAGGACGGATCTCCGTTCGGCGCGCGCTCTTTAAGTCGGCGGCTGCCGGCAACATCGCCGCAAGCGATCTTCCTGTCGAAAAACCTTCTCGGCTACAAGGACGTGGTTAACAACGAGCTCACCGGAAGCGCCGGTGGCCCCATCCAGATTTCGGCGAGACCGGATCTATCCCAACTAAGCGATGAACAACTCGAACAACTTCGCGCCATTACTGACAAAGCCCTACCTTCGGGACGAAATTGAACGGGAGTCGGCTAAGCGACGGCTCCGCGAGTTCGTCCGGCAGGCTTGGCTGATCGTCGAGCCATCGACGCCGTTTGTGTCCGGGTGGCACATCGACGCCATCATCGAACACCTGGAAGCCATCTCCCGCGGCCAGATCCGGAATCTGCTCATTAACGTTCCGCCGCGCCACATGAAGAGCCTGCTGGTGTCCGTCCTGTGGCCGGCCTGGGAATGGATCCGGTGCCCCGAGCGACGGTGGCTCTACAGCAGCTACGGCGCGCAGTTGAGCATCCGCGATTCGGTGAAGTGCCGGCGCCTGATCGAGTCCCCCTGGTACCAATCGCAGTGGGGTGACCGTTTTGCCCTCACCAGCGACCAGAACACCAAGGGACGGTTCGACAACGACCGCTCCGGGTACCGGCTCTCGACATCTGTGGGCGGCGCGGCGACCGGCGAGGGCGGCGACCGCATCGTCTGCGACGATCCGAACAACGTCAACGAAGTGGAATCGGACTCGGTGCGCAAGGCCACCAACGACTGGTATGACATCGTCATGTCCACACGCGTGAACGATCCCAAGACGGCGGCCAAGGTCGTCGTGATGCAGCGGTGCCACCAGCAGGACCTCAGCGGGCATCTGCTGGAACAGGGCGGCTGGGAACACCTGTGCCTGCCCGCGGAGTACGAGGGGCCGCCATGCGTCACATCGATCGGATGGCGCGACCCGCGCACCGAACACGGCGAGTTGTTGTGGCCTGAACGCTTCGGTAGCCCCGAAATCGAATCTCTGAAACGCAGCTTGGGCAGCTACGCCGCGGCTGGGCAACTGCAGCAGCGTCCGTCTCCCGCCGAGGGCGGCATGCTCAAGCGTCACTGGTGGCGCTTCTGGCAGCCCCCTGGAGCCAACCTTCCGCCCATCGTGGTCCGCTTGCCGGACGGCACTCAACAGTCGGTCATCGCCCAGGAAATCAGGACGGTCGAGGAACAGATTCAGTCCTGGGACTGCGCTTTCAAGGATTTAGAGACCTCGGATTACGTGGTCGGGCAGGTTTGGGGTCGTCGTGGCGCCGCTTTCCTGCTAATCGATCAAGACCGAGCCCGAATGGACTGTCCGGCGACGGTCAAGGCTGTGCGCGCCGTTTCCCAGCGCTGGCCCGGTACGATTGCAAAGCTGATTGAAGACAAGGCCAACGGATCGGCGGTGATTCAGATGCTCGGGCGTGAACTCCCTGGGATTCTGCCGGTAACGCCTGAGGGCGGCAAGGTGGCGCGCGCCGCGGCGGTCAGCCCTCTGATCGAGGCCGGCAACGTCTACCTGCCACACCCGCAGTTCATGCCGTGGGTGAACGAGTTCATCGAAGAGTGCGCGGCGTTCCCCAACGGCGCTCACGACGACCAGGTCGATGCGATGACGCAGGCACTGCTGCGCTGGAACATGGTGCCCGCGCAGACGATCGTCTACTACAACGAGCCCTACCGGATTAGCCCCATCTGACCAGGGTCCGATGGGGTTGAGCGCTCGGGAGCTTCCAGCAGAGTTGCAGCAGCGCGCCGCGGGGAGCCAGCGCACAACCCTTAGGTTTTTGCAGGTTTGGGAGGATATATCGAAACGATGCGCACACGGCCGGCGCGATGAATGCCTGAAGTCGGGTTCTCCGACGTGATCAGTTCCTCACATCCGGTTGACGCGGCTAAGACCACGTGGATTGCGTCCACTGCCGACAAACCACTTGCGCTGGCTTCGTCTAACGCCATGGTCAGCAAGCCCGCTTCAAAGGGTGCCCAGATGCTGACTCGATCGAAAAACAGATCGTAAAAGCTGATTTCACTTTGCCGCTTGAAATATCGCGCCTTCGGCAATACCTCCAGTCTTACCCACTCGCTGGAAACGAACTCACGCGTTGGATCGCTCAATACTCTGATGGCGGGCGCACTTAGGGTTGCGTCCCCCCTAGCCGCCGTGATGAGCACTCCAGAATCAATGTACGTCCGCAATAGCTGACGATTTAGCATCGGGTTCCTTTCCTATCGGCGATTTCGCGCTCCAACTCGGCCGCATTCAGGAACGGAATGCCTTCGGCCGCCATCTGCTGCCTTAGATGCTCGTAGGCTTCTCTCAGGTCGAGACCCGAAACCTCAGCCAGAATCGGCGCAGCCTGCGGCACGACCGTGATTTCTATGGGCGCGAGTGGAGCTTCCGCAGCTGAATCAGCGACCATGAGCGTTACGCCGATTATGCCAGCGATAAGAAGCTTGCCAACTGGCGGCATGAACGGGATTGTTAACCCGCAGTTTGTACCTCCAATCATTGGGTTTGAGGCCGGAATGGGGCACTGTTCAGAGGCCATCACCACGCTCTCCAGTCCGGCGGTCATATTTACATTCACTCCGGTGATCATCAGTGTGTCCCCCTGTGTTAATTTCCCTGTTCAACTCTGCCCCGTAGAAGTGTTTTCGCTGAATCCATTTAAACCCTTCGTGCTTCGTTATCGCTGCAATCTCGATAGGCCCACCAACGACCTGAGGCCCTGTTGAGAAACGTGAAAACTGGATTGCGGTACGCACCAGAAACTCCGCGAGATCGATTGCATCCTGTATCGGCATGGGCGCAAAGATGACATTGGCCTGCAACTGTGGCAGCAGTATTTTGAGTACCTGATCGGCTGATTGGGCAGGTTGTACCACAGCTTTTAGGATCTCCGGAAGCCTTCCACCGAACCCAAGTACCAGACGAGCAATGGCCTCTCCGCCTTCCCCGCCCCAATTGAGGCCTACCTCCTCGGGCTTATGGAGCCTGACCGGCTCTTGTGCCTGACCGTTTTCGATGTTCATAGCCCATCGTTCCCCAAGGCTCATATCGGTCGAATACCCGGCGAGGAATAGGCCCACTGTCGGTTTCGGCGCTGAAGCTGGAAGTCTCTTGCATTCCTCCATCAAAAAGTCTCCCAGCTTCTTGGCAACCTCCTCCATCGTATATTTCTTGACATCGAAGTAGGTAGAATCTGTCGTGATCTTCGCGCGAAAGTCCTTCAAAAGAGTCGATATTGAGGCGCTTCCAATGCTTCCAGCCCCGAAGGTGACACACCCGATGGGTTTCCCCTTGTAAAGATTCGCGATCTTATTTGCGTTGTTATAAACGTTCAATACCTGGGCCACAGGAGGCGCTCCTGGCTGCTGACCAGCTACCCCGACAATCAAGGTAGATGCGCTATCTGCGGCCAGAATAAGGCCGTCATGGACGTTCATCACTACGGCAACGCTCATAGAATCTGGAGGTTAGCTCTCAACATCACTATACACGAGAAAAGCCCCTCCGGCCACTTGATTGGTAATCGGCAAGCTCCGCTCGTTTCTTGATGACATGGATTTGACTGTACCAAAAGCAAACAGCCCCCAGCACCGCGCCTAATGTCGGCGCGGGGGCTCTGAGGGTTAGGGGTAGTGCCAGGGCAGTACCGGTGCCGGCAGCGGCGGTACTGGACGGCTTGGGGGGGCGGTGGTGGTGATGGTGCCTTCAGCCCGGCGGAAAAAACGTCGCAGGGTGCCTCCAGTCCGCTTCGACTTCGGGTTTTTAGGTTCCGCTCCGGCGGGGAATATCAGCCAGGTATTATCAATTGATTCGAAGGACAAATTGACCGTATACTGGAACTGCTAAGCCTAGAGAATGCGCTTGCTTTCCACGCGGCTAGCGAAAACGGACGGGAGGCAAGTTCCATGGGCGCCGAAGAAAGATTGCGAGTTCTGCGCGAAGCCGCGCCCAATAGTTGGATTGCGTTGTCAAGCGATGAATCTCGGTGCGTGGCGCATGGAGCGACATACAGCGAGGCCGTTGCCAATGCAGAACAAGAGGGAGAAAACGACCCCGTGCTCATCAAGACTCCGGAAGACTGGACACCTTTGGTGCTTCTTCTTTGCGTATAACCTACAAAGTTTTCCCAGTTCAGCAACCGTCTGCCGAAATGCCAGGAGAGTTGTCTACCTGGATGCCGTTTCTAACGGTGGAGTTAATAATTGGTCATGCTCGAACCAAGAGATTCGAAGCGATAGTCGATTCTGGTTCGCCTACCTGCCTGTTCCATGCGGACTTAGGAAAGGCCTATGGATTAAAGGTGAGAAACGGGGCGAAGGGGTCCCTTTCAGGAGTTGTCGGAGGATCGAAGGGCGACGTCTATTATCACAAGGTAAAGCTTTGTATCGGCACTCATATGATTCTCATCAATGCTGGCTTTTCAGAAACTCTATCTGTTGCCGGTCTTTTAGGTCGACACGGGTTTTTTGAACACTACACTGTAACCTTCGATCCAGCCAATAATCCACCAGGATTCGAAATCGAGCGCGTATATCGAGCCTAGCCTCGCCGTCGTAGCCTCGATCTCCCGACGGCGCTCAGAGCGGGTTGAACGCCGACCGCAGCTTGGTTTAACGCGTTTCTCAAGTTTCCCCCGAGGCCTTGCGCAAGGTGTTAAACCTATATCGATGCAGACTCTGCCCTCCGTCCCCGAGCAGGGGCAACTGGCCGTCGTGCGCCAGCGCCGTTACGTCGTCACTGACGTGCGCCGCGGCATGATCGGCGGCCAGCTCGCTGAACGGCCGCAGCACCTCGTCAGCCTCACTTCCATTGAGGACGATGCCCTCGGCGAGGAACTGCAAGTCATCTGGGAAATCGAGCCCGGCGCCCGCGCCTTTGAGAAGATGGAGTTGCCAGAGCCCAAAGGCTTCGACCAGCCCGCCCACCTCGAAGCTTTCCTCGACGCGGTCCGTTGGGGCGCCGCCTCCATCGCCGACACCCGCCAGCTCCAATCCCCCTTCCGCAGCGGCATCGAAATCGAGAGCTACCAGCTCGACCCAGTCGTCCGCGCCATCCAGATGCCGCGCGTCAACCTGCTGATCGCCGACGACGTGGGCCTCGGCAAAACCATCGAGTCCGGCATGGTCGTCCTGGAGTTGATGCTCCGCCACCGCGCCAACCGCGTCCTGGTGGTCTGCCCGTCCTCCCTGCAAATCAAGTGGCGCGACGAGATGCTCGAAAAGTTCGGGCTCGACTTCGCCATCGTGGACAGCGCCCTCATCAAGCGCCTGCGCCGCGAGCGCGGCCTCTACGCCAACCCCTGGACCCACTTCCCGCGTCTCATCACCTCCATGGACTACCTGAAGCGCGAGTACCCTCTGCGGATGTTCCGCGAGGCCGTGGCCCACGACGGCGCGCGTCCCGGCCTGCGCGACTTCGATATCCTCATCGTTGACGAAGCCCACAATGCCGCGCCAAGCGGTACAGGCAACTTCGCCCTCGACTCGCAGCGCACCCAGGCCCTCCGCGAAATCGGCAGGCACTTCGAGCACAAGCTTTTCCTCACCGCCACCCCACACAACGGGTACAAGGAGAGCTTCTCCGCCCTCCTGGAACTGCTCGACGACCAGCGCTTCGCGCGTGGCGTGGCCCCCGAGCCTGCCCAACTCCGCGCTGTCATGGTCCGCCGCCTCAAGAGCGAAATCAAGAACTGGGACGGCTCCGACAAGTTCCCGCGACGCACGCTCGAACACATCCCGGTGGACTACACCGCCGAAGAGCAGCGCATCCACGCCCTGCTGACCCAGTACGCCCGTATCCGCGCCGAAGGCTACCGCGACAACCCCGAGCGCTTCGCCACCGAGTTCGTGCTCAAGCTGCTCAAGAAGCGCCTCTTCTCCTCGCCGCAGGCGTTCCTGAACACCCTCAACCGCCACCGCGCGTCGCTTCGCAAATCGGCGCGCTACGAGGCGCTGACCCGCTCCACCGGCGCCCTCGCCCGCATTTTCGAGCAGGCCGAAGAGGACTACTCCGACGACGCCGAGCAGCAGGAAGCCGAGTTGGAGGCCCTGGAAGCCGCCGCCCGTGCCTTCCGGCCCCCATCGGCCGCCGACACCCAAATCCTCAACGACCTGGCCAACTGGGCGGAGCGCGCCGCCGCTCAACTCGACAGCAAGGCCGATAAGCTGGTGAAATGGCTCGAATCCGTGGTCCGGCCAAACGGCCGCTGGAACCAGGAGCGCGTCATTATCTTCACCGAGTACCGCGACACCCAGAAGTGGCTCCATGACCACGTCGCCACCCGCGGCTTCAAGGAAGGCGACCGCCTGGAACTACTCTACGGCGCACAGGACACCGACGACCGCGAGCGCGCCAAGGCCGCCTTCCAGTTCGACCCCAAGGACTCGCCCGTCCGCATCCTCCTCGCCACCGACGCCGCCAGCGAAGGTATCGACCTCCAGCGCCACTGCCACCGCCTCATCCACTACGAGATCCCCTGGAACCCCAACCGCATGGAGCAGCGCAACGGCCGCATCGACCGACATGGCCAGCGCGCGCCGGAGGTGAAGGTGTACCACTTCGTCGCCTCCGGTTTTCGCGAGGATGCCGAGTTCGCCGAGGGCTCCGGCGCCTCCCTATCCGCCGATCTGGAGTTCCTATACCGCGCCGCCAAGAAGGTCCAACAGATCCGCGAAGACCTGGGCAAGGTCGGCCCCGTCATCGCCGAGCAAGTGGAGGAGGCCATGCTCGGCAAGCGCCGCCGCCTGGACACCGCCCGCGCCGAACGCGAAAACGAGCCCGTCAAGCGCCTGCTCCGCTTCGAGCAAAACATCCGCGAACTCTACCGGCGCCACGCCGATCAGCTCGACGAAACCCGCCGCGATCTTCACCTCACCCCCTCCAACATCGAGGCCGTGGTCCACATCGCGCTCGATCTCGCCCGCCAGCCGCGCCTCATCCCAGCGGCGCTCGAAGGTATCCCGCACGCCTTCGCAGTGCCCCGCTTCGCCGACCCCTCCTGGCAGCCGTGCCTGGCCGGCCTCATCCATCCCCACACCGGCCTGCAGCGGCCTATCACGTTCGACCCCGAAGCCGCTGCGGGCCGCGACGACATCGTGCTCGCCCATCTCAACCACCGACTCGTCCAGCGATGCCTCCGCCTGCTCCGGGCCGAGGTCTGGGCGCCCACCGATCGCCAGAAGATCCACCGCGTCACCGTCCGCACCGTCCCCCGTGCCGCCCTGCGTGCCCCCGCGGTCCTCGCCCACGCACGCCTCACCGTGGTCTCCAGCGACAGCCACCGCCTCCACGAAGAGGTGATCGCCGCCGGTGGCATCATCCAGGAGGGCCGATTGGAGCGCTGGAATGTCACGCAGACCGCCGAGGTCCTGGCCGCAGCCGGCAACGCTCAGCCTCCCGACTCCATCCGCCAGCGTCTCGCCGACCTGTGGCCCCAACTCACCAAGCCTCTGCTTGCCGCCCTCGACGCCCGCGGCCGCGACCGCACCGATTCCATCCGCAAACAGCTTGACGCCCGCGCGGAAGACGAGACCAGCAAGATCACTGCGATACTGCATGACCTGGAAGCTGCTATCCGCTCCGAGATCGGGCGCGAACCCGACCAGCAGCTCTCGCTCTTCTCCGACGCCGAACGCGATCAGGAGCAGCGCAACCGCGACTTCTTGGCCGGGCGCCTCGCCGAACTCCCCGCCGAACTCGTTCGCGAAACCGAAGCCATCCAAAGCCATCCGTCGCCGCTACTCTGACCCGCAGCCGCGCCTCTTCCCCGTAGCCGTCACCTTCCTGGTGCCAGAAGGACTCGCCTGATGTCCGCCGCCTCCGAGTACGCCGAACTACTCAAGCTCATCGAAGTCTCCGGCCCGTTTCTCAGCCTGCCGATCTTCCGCGAGGTCTTCCCGCAAGGCCTCATCAAGGCCGCGCCCGACCTGACTCGTGAACTCCGCGAACTCTACACCGAGTGGCGCACAGCCCGAGCGCTCGCCCCGCACTCAGTCAGCCCCGCACAACGCGAGTGGCTGCGCGCCGTCCTTCTGACCCTGCTCGAATGGCCCGCCGACCTGCTCGTCGAGGACAACGCCATCCCACAGAACCTCTCCCACTTCGTGGCCCAGCACCACGAGACTCTGCGCCCCGACCTCGTCCTGGTCGAAGACGGCAAGCCGCGCCTGCTCATCAGCCTGCTCCCGCCGGCACAACGGCCCGATCGGCGCCCGCCTGCCACAACCTGGAACGCGACTTGCGCAGGGCGCATGGCGGAACTGCTTCGCGCCACCCGCGTTCCCCTCGGCCTGGTCACCAACGGCGAGCGCTTCACCCTGGTCTACGCCGAGCCCGACAAGCCCACGGGCTTTGCCGATTTCCACGCCGAACTGTGGTTTGACGAGCGCCTCACCCTGCGCGCCTTCCGCGACTTCCTCTCCGCCGGCGCTCTCTTCAACCGCCCGCCCGAGCAGACCCTCGATGCCCTCTACCGCCGCAGCCTGGAGAACCAGCAGGAAGTCTCCACCACGCTCGGCCGCCAGGTGCGGCGCGCCGTGGAGATGTTCGTGACCGCGCTCGACCGTGCCGACCGCGAAAGTGGACGCGCCCTCCTCCAGGGCCTCCCAGGCGAGCACATTTACGAAGCCGCGCTCACTTTGATGATGCGTCTGGTCTTCCTCTTCTTCGCCGAAGAACGCGATCTGCTCCCGATCACCAACCCGGTCTACCGCGAGAACTACGCCGTCTCCACCCTGCATGACCAGCTTCGCGAGGCTGCTGAACGCCTGGGCGAAGAGGTGCTCGAACGCCGCTATGACGCCTTCCCCCGCCTGCTGGCCGGCTTCCGCGCTGTTCACGGCGGCATCGCGCACGATCTTGCCGCGCTCCCGGCTTACGGTGGCGACCTCTTCGACCCCAACCGTTTCCCGTTCCTGGAGGGTCGCGCGCAGGGCTCCGATTGGCACAGTACTCCAGCGCAGCCCTGCCCCATCCACAACCGGACCGTGCTTCATCTCCTCGGCGCGCTCCAGTTCCTGGAAATGAAGGTGCCAGGCGGTGGACGCGAGTCGCGACGCCTCAGCTTCCGCGCCCTCGATATCGAACAGATTGGCCACGTTTATGAAGGTCTGCTCGATCACACAGCGCGCCGCGCCACAGAGATCGTGCTCGGGCTCGACGGCAAGGAAGAACCCGAGGTGGCGCTCTCCGAACTCAACCGCCGCCGCGCACAGCCGGATTTCGTCGAAAGGCTCGCCGATGAAACCGGCCAAAGCTCCAAGGCCATTGAGATGGCGTTGGCGCAGACCACCGCCGACGATCCGCTGCGCTGGCCCGAGTGGGCGCAGGTGTCGCCGTTCGCCGGCCTGGTCCGCCGCGACGACAACGGCGACCCGTGCGTGATTCCCTCCGGCAGCCTCTATGTCACCACCGGAACCGCGCGCCGCCAGACGGGTACGCAGTTCACACCCCGCTCGCTTACCGAGTCCGTGGTGGAGCATGCGTTGGCGCCGCTGGTTTACGTCGGTCCGGTCGAGGGGAGGCCTCCCGAGGCTTGGCAGCTCAAGCCCGCAGGTCAGATCCTCGATCTCAAGATCTGCGACTTTGCTTGCGGCTCGGCGGCGTTCCTGGTTGCCGCCGCCCGCTACCTTTCCGCGCGCCTGGCGGAGGCGTGGGACGCCGCGCAGCACGAGCACGGCGCGGGCGTGCAGATCACACCCTATGGCCATCCTTCGCTCGGTGGACCAGATGAGGAACTGATCCCATCAAACCCGGACGAGCGCAGCCTCTATGCGCTGCGCATCGTGGTGGAGCGCTGTCTCTATGGTGTGGACCGCAACCCTTTGGCGGTGGAGATTGCCAAGCTTTCGCTCTGGCTGTTGACGCTCCAGCGTAACCGGCCGTTCACATTCCTCGACCACGCCATCCGCTGCGGCGATTCCCTGCTTGGCGTCACCCGGCGCGACCAGATCGAGACTTTCGGCTTTTCTCCGCAGGAACACGAGGTGAAGCAAATTACACTCTGGCGGAAGGCCTCCAGAGTTCTGTTTGAGCGCGCGTTGGAGTGCCGGTTGAAGCTGGAGTCGTTCCCGGTACTCACCGCGTCCGACGTGGAACGAAAGCACGCATTGCTGCGGCAAGCCGAACATGCAACACTACTCACGCGCCTGATGTGCGACCTTTTGGTGGGAGCTGCGTTGTCAACGACCACCGGCAAGCCTCCTCAAGAAGACGACGCATCCTCCCGGAAACGGGGAGAATTGTGGCGGCAACTCATGGAGACCTACCGATACGATGAAGACGTCGATTCGTGGCGCGGCGCACTGGAAGCGATGCGCCCCGTCGCGCGACAATTACTCGACGCTGGGCTGCTGCCCGGTTCGTCACGGCACCGCACCTTCCACTGGCCTCTGGAGTTTCCAGAAGTCTTCGTCAATCGAGATGGGTTTGATGCGATTGTGGGCAACCCACCATTCATAGGCGGCCAGCGCATCACCGGCGCGCTCGGGCAGCCCTACCGCGATTACTTGGTGGAATACATTGCGGGCGGGCAGCGAGGCAGCGCGGACTACGTGGCTTACTTCTTCCTCCGTGCCGAAGGATTGCTGAAGAGTGGTGGCACCGCCGGACTGCTGGCCACCAACACGATTGCGCAAGGCGATACGCGCGAGGTGGGACTCGACCGGATGACTGCCCGCGGCGCCAGCCTCTACCGGGCTCTGCCCAGCCGCAAGTGGCCCGGTGAAGCGAACCTGGAAGTGGCTCACATCTGGTTCCGCAAAGGCCCATGGGCTGGACCGTTCCTGCTGGACGATGCGGCGGTCGCCGGCATCACCAGCCAGTTGCAGCCGCCCGGCAGCGTGAGCGGCAAGCCATACCGTCTGACCGCGAATGCTGGGAGGAGTTTTCAGGGCTCCAACGTGTTGGGCATGGGATTTGTGCTTGAGCCGGACGATGCGCAACGCTTGCTCGACAAGGACTCGCGCAACCGCGACGTGCTCTTCCCGTACTTGAACGGTGAAGACCTGAACAGCCGCTGGGACCAGTCGCCGAGTCGGTGGGTGATCAACTTCCACGACTGGCCGCTGGAACGGGCGATGGACTACCCGGAGTGCTTCGAGATTGTCGAACGACTGGTGAAGCCCGATCGGGCTAGGTTGGCGACAGGCGACGCCACCGCGCGTGATCGTGCGAAACGGTGGTGGCAGTTTGCCAGGACTTCGCAGAATCTGTACGCGACGATCGCGGGACTTGAGCGGGTCTTGGTGCTCTCGCTTGTGAATAACCATCTGGGCTTTGGTCTCGTACCCAACAACCAAGTCTTCGCGCACAAGCTCGCCGTGATAGCGTCTCACGACTTCGGAGTTCTTGCCCTCCTTCAATCGCACATCCACTATCACTGGGCATGGGCCCAAAGCTCGACGCTCCGGAGGGACATCAATTACTCGCCTTCCGACTGCTTTGGGACATTTGCCTTCCCAAGCGATCTCGCCTCGCTCGAATTCGTCGGCGAGCGTTACCACTCCCACCGCTGCGACATCATGATCGCCCGTCGCGAGGGACTCACCACCACCTACAACCGTTTCCACTCGCCACACGAGGTCTCTCACGACATCTCCACGCTTCGCGCACTGCAGGTCGAGATGGACTACACGGTCGCCGCCGCCTACGGCTGGACGGGTCTAGATCTCGCTCACGACCATCACGAGACCAAACAGGGCATTCGCTTCACCATCTCTGAGACCGCCCGCCGCGAAGTGCTCGACTGCCTCCTCGCCCTGAACCACGAACGCTACGCCGCGGAGCAAGTAGCGGCGTCCGCTGCGCCGCGCCCCAAAGCAAAGGCGCGCAAGCGCGCGCCGGAGCAAGCGGGTCTATTCTAAGGAAGCCATTATGTCCACCGCGCCCCTCCGCCAGGAACTCGAAGATCTCATCCGTCGCGACCTGTTGGGCCCCGCCGGCGGTGAGCAGGAGACCATCACCGAGCAGAGCGTCCGCAATCGCTACCTTCTCGGAATGCTCGCCCCACTGAAGGTCATCGAAGTCGACGAGGAGCCCTTCGACGAACTGGCCGACGGCTCGGAAGACAACGCCGAAGAAGGAACCGCGGAACCGTCCACGCCGGCCAAACACGGCGTCGCACCCTCCACCTTCGGTATGAGCTTCTGCCTGGACCTGGCGGAGACCTCCTTCGAAGCGGAGGCCCGCTGGGGGCAGTATCTCCGCGAGCCGGACGCCGACGGCAAAACCGTCTGGAAGCGGCATCCGCGCGCCGGCAGCATGACGATCCCGCTCAAGGAAGGCAATCTCCGCGCGTGGTCACCGGACGCGGCGAGCCCCAATGTTGTGGTGCGCGGGCGGGTGCGGCTGCGCGCGGGCCATTGGAGCGTGACGCTTTTCCTCTCCAACGAACAGGAAGAAGGCCGTCCACGCGACATGTACTGGCTGTTTCAGGCGGAACTGGCCGTGCGCGGGCGATTCGCGCGCACTCCGGGCCAGGGGCACGTCTCGACGCTCGATGCCGTTTCGCGCCTCGAAGACCAGACCAACGAGATGCTGTACCGTCGGGATGTGGAGTTCGCACGCGGCCACGGCACCAGCGTCGAGTGGGAACTGGCTGAGGGCCGGTCGGACCAGGCCGTCCGCATCCACACTGCCGCCATGCCACGCGCGATAGTGCGCACGGTGGAGCAGTGCGAGGTTCCAGGGCTGATCACCGACATGCAGGAGTTGGCCGAAGCGGCGGACGGCGATCTGACGGAGAAGTTGCATCCGCTGACAGAAGCCTACGCCGCCTGGATTGCGGAACTCGAAGCACGGCGCGCCACGGAGCCTGACCTCCTCGATTACGCCGATGCCTTGGTCCAGGTGGTGGAGCGGGCGCGCGAAGTTCTGGGCAGGCTGGAAGAGGGGATCGCGTTGCTCACGGCGAACGCGGACGCGCGCGATGCGTTTCGCTTCTCCAACCGCGCCATGTGGCAGCAGCGCGTGCGGTCGGTGTGGATCGAGGCGCGGAAGGCAGAGCCGGGGCGGCCGTTGGCCGAAGTCGACATTCCGAAGAATCGCAGTTGGCGTGCCTTCCAGTTGGCCTTCATCCTGATCAACCTGCCGGGGCTCACCAGTCTGCATCACCCCGACCGCGGCACCGGGCCGTATGCCGGCGCGGACCTGCTCTGGTTCCCCACCGGCGGCGGCAAGACGGAAGCCTACCTGGGACTCGCGGCTTACACCATGGCGGTACGCCGGTTGCAGAAGGACGCGGGTGGGCGCGACGGCGAAAACGGCGTGGCCGTGCTGATGCGATACACCCTGCGTCTGCTCACGCTGCAGCAGTTCCAGCGCGCGGCCACTCTGATCTGCGCCTGCGAGCAGATCCGCCTGGGCGATACCACGAAGTGGGGCGTAACGCCCTTCCGGCTTGGCCTGTGGGTAGGGCGCAAGACCACGCCCAACCGAACCGCGCAATCGGCGGAGGTGGTGGAGGCCCTGCGTAGCGGCAGGCGCCCGGTGTTCGGGGTCGGGTCGCCGCACCAATTCGCGGCGTGCCCGTGGTGTGGCGCGGTGATCGACCCCGGACAACACATTGTGGTGGAGCACTACCCGGCGGGACGAGCGCGCACCTTGATCTACTGCGGCGATGCGCGGGGCCAGTGCGAGTTCTCGCGCCGTAAGTCGCCGGACGAAGGTCTGCCGCTGCTGGTGGTGGATGAAGAGATCTACCGGCAGCCGCCCGCTATGCTCATCGCGACGGTGGACAAGTTCGCACAGATGGCCTGGCAGGGGTCGGTTCAGACGCTGTTCGGGCAGGTGACCGGGTGGTGTCCGCGCCACGGGTTCCGCTCACCGGAGTTGGAAGATACGAACTCGCACCAGGCGGCGGGGAAGTTCCCAGCGACCACGACTCGGCCGCATGCGCTGCTGCGACCGCCAGACCTGATCATTCAGGATGAGTTGCACCTGATCAGCGGTCCGTTGGGCAGCCTGGTTGGGATCTACGAGGGCGCGGTGGATCAACTGGCCACGTGGGAGGTGGAGGGGAAGAAGGTGCGTCCCAAAGTGATCGCGTCAACAGCTACGGTGCGGCGCGCGGCGGCACAGGTGTCGGCGCTGTTCAACCGGCAGGTGCGGGTGTTTCCACCACCCGGGCTGGAGGCCGGCGCCAACTTCTTCTCGCGCGAACTCCCGGTGAGTGATGCAGCGCCCGGACGCCTGTACGTGGGCGTGTGCGCGCCGGGACGGCGGTTGAAGCCGGCGCTGATCCGCGTCTATGTGGCGGCGCTCGCCGCCGGACAGACGCTGTACGAGAAGTATGGAGACGCTGCGGACCCGTTCTTGACCGCGGTGGGCTATTTCAGCTCGCTGCGTGAGTTGGGCGGTATGCGGCGCCTGGTCGATGACGACGTGCGTTCGCTGCTCACGCAGATTGGCGCGCGCGGATTGAAGAAGCGGAACCTCCGTTTGCCGCATGCGGTGGAGGAACTGACCTCGCGCAAGTCCGCCACGGAGATCCCCGAGGTCCTGGAGCGGATGAAGGTCAAATTCCCGCCGTTCGGGCAGACGGCACCGAAGCCCCCGATCGACGTGCTGCTGGCGACCAACATGCTCTCGGTGGGTGTGGACGTCGGGAGGCTCGGGCTCATGATTGTGGCCGGGCAGCCGAAAGCGACCTCGGAGTACATCCAGGCGACGAGCCGCGTAGGCCGTGCGAGTCCTGGGCTCGTGATCACCGTGGCCAACTGGGCGCGTCCGCGAGATCTCTCGCACTTCGAGAGCTTCGGTCACTATCACACCACCTTCTACCGGCAGGTGGAAGCTTTGAGCGTGACACCGTATTCCACCGGCGCGATGGATCGTGCGTTGACAGGCGTACTGGTGAGCGCCATCCGGCAGGCGGGCTCGGAATACAACGCCAACAACAGCGCGCAGCAGATGCAGCCGTCGCATGCGTTGGTGCAGAGTGCGTTGGCGGCGCTGCCGGTGCGCGCCGGCGAGGCTGGCACAGGGGACGCTGCGTTCGAGGATCGGGTGCGAGCGGCCCTGCAAGGCCGGATTGACGCCTGGCGCGACCGCGCGGTGCGGATGAAAGGCGGCGCGAAGCTGGGCTACAACGACGGCCGCGACGGCGTCACTGTCGGATTGCTCCAGATGCCGGGAGCGTCGGCGTGGGGTGAGTTCACGGTGCTGAACTCCCTTCGCGACGTGGAGCCGGAGGCCGAGCTGACCTTCGACGACAGCGGCATGGATAGCGTGGAGGCGAGCGAATGAGCGGGCAGAACGTCGGGAGCGTGCGGCCCACGCAGTTGATCTACACCTACGGGGTCGGCTCGGCGGTGGATCTACCGCAGTTCTCCGCCATGGTGATGGGGTTGGACGATTGGCCCGCTGCCAGCATGGAAGAGATTCGGGAGGATCGTCTGCTGCGCGTGGTGCGGAGCGTGCTGGGCGCGCAGGTGAAGCAACTCAAGGCCGCGCCGCTACGCGAGGATGTGCCCGGCCCGCTGTTCCGTAATTCGTCCGGGGATGGAGTGCCGGTGGCCGCTTTCCCGCGGTGGCTCGTGTGTACCCAGTGCCGGCTGCTGGCGCCCATCAAGTCAGGGCTGTTCGACTTCCGCTCCGACACGAACCGGCCGGAGCGCTCGGGCTTCATCCACAAAAACTGTCCGCGCCTCACCAGGGCGGCGGCCATTCCGGCGCGTTTCCTGGTGGCGTGCGAGAACGGCCACATCGACGATTTCCCTTGGAGCGAATACTTGCACAGCGGTCCAGACGCCTGTCCGGGCCCGCTGGAGTTGCGTGATGTAGGCGCGAGCGGCGAGGCGGCCGACGTGATGCTGATCTGCCGGGCGTGCCAGAAACGCAAGCCGATGGCTCCGGCGTTTTCCGAAGATGGCAAGGCGGCGTTGCCGGGGTGCCGTGGAAGGCATCCGCATCTGCGTGTGGCGCCGCTTGAAGAATGCGACGCCCAATCGCAGCCCATCACTCTGGGCGCGACCAATATGTGGTTCTCGCGGACGCTTTCGGCGCTCTCCATTCCGTCGTCGGCGGACCCTTTGGAACAGTTGGTGGAGCAGGATCTGACGGCGTTGTTTGAAGACGCCGAGTCGGAGCGCGACGTCAAGCTGGTGCGCAAGGGCCAACCGAGCTACGACAAGTACACGGACGCGCAGATCTGGGCGGCGGTCGGGAAATTGCGCGCCCAGGACAGTGCCGCGCCACTCACGCCCAAGGATCTGAAGCTGCCCGAATGGAAGCTGTTCTCGAAGCCAGATCCCTCGAAGAACAGTGCGAACATGCGCCTGAGTGTAGGGATGGCTCCGGCCAAATATGCGCCGTGGATCGAGAGCGTGGTGTTGATCGAACGTTTGCGCGAGGTGCAGGCGTTGGCCGGGTTCACGCGGCTGGAACCGGCGGGCGACGATTCGTCCGCGAAGCTGGCGCCGCTGCGGCGCGGTCCGGCCGAGTGGTCCCGGCGGCTGAGGTGCGCGGTGAGGGACTGTTCCTGCGGCTCTCCGAAGCGAGACTGTCGGACTGGCTGGCAAAAGCACAGACGCTCGAAGCACAGTTTTTCGTGGCGCACAAACGCTGGCGGGCGCAGAGGGGCCTGGAACCGTCGCTCGGGTATCCGGGGGTCCGATATGTTCTGTTGCACTCGTTGTCGCATGCACTGATCCGGCAGTTCTCGGTGGAGTGCGGGTATGCCGCGGCCAGCCTGCGGGAGCGCATCTGCTCCTCGACACCGGATGATGCGGACCCAATGGCGGGCATCCTGATCTACACCGCTGCGCCTGACAGCGAGGGCACGCTCGGTGGGCTGGTAACACTCGGGGAGACGGCGAACCTGGAACAGCACCTCGATCAGGCGCTGGAGGGCTTGGAAATCTGCTCGTCAGACCCGCTGTGCGCCGAGACGACGCCCGAGCAGTCCTTCATGTCGCTACACGGCGCCGCCTGCCACAACTGCCTGTTCCTACCGGAGACTTCCTGCGAGCGGGGCAATCGGTACCTGGACCGGTCGGTGTTAGTGCCCACCATGGAACGCGGGGAGTTCGCGTTTTTTCGCCCATGACGGCCGCCGAGGCGTGTCTCAAGCTGGCGGAGGAGTTGCCGGGCAGCCTGGTGGAATCGCTGATCGCGCAACTGCGCGCCGATGCCGCTCCCGCGATGCCGAGTCCCGGCTACCAGGGCCGGGTTGACGAATTCATGCGCCGTCGGAGTGGCGGCGATTTGGCGCCGATGCTGGAGGTCGCGTTGGCGGCGAAGCGTGTCGCGCCGACGACGGAATTGGTATGGACTGGTCCCGCCACGCCGGTCGTCCAAGTGCGGCGGACCGAGTAAGTCCTGTGCGACCTGATCCGCGGCGCGGAGCGAAGGCTGACCATGACGAGCTTCGGCATCTTCCAGGTGCCTTACCTGGTGGGGGATACGGAGCAAGCCCTGACGGGCGGCGTCGCGTTCGTGCTGGGCGAGCGCGAACGGCATAGCGACCAGGAGATCGACCGACCGTAAGCGACAATCCGTCAAGGTGGACAAGGTGATTGGCAATGAGGGATGGCACCGAAAAGCGCGACTCCGCGCGAAGCGCCTCAACGGGATTCGCCGAAGCCGCCCTTCGCGCCAGCTTCGAATCGGAGTGCGCGAGTGCAGGTACCCGAGGGTGGAGGAGGTCCCAAGACCCTGATGTATAATCGCGGCATGTTCCGAAGCATCGCCGTTCTCTTCCCGTTGATCGCACTCACGCTGACAGCGCAGGCACGGGACCGAGGGTGTAACGCACCCGCCGCTTCGCCGTCTGTAACTGTTTCTCTTCCAGCGGCACCGTTCGCAGTGAAGCCATCGAAAGACGGCTGCTGGGTATTTGTCTCGCTCACCGGGCGCGGCGAAAACCAGGGCATCGCGGTGCTGAAGCGGTCGGGCGGGAAGATCGAGTTGGTGCGGGTGGTGCCGCTGCAATCGGCGCCTACCGGCATTACGCTGACGCACGATGGCAAGCTGCTAATCGCGGCGGCGACAACGGCGACAGTTTTCGTCGACGTGCAGAAAATGATCGACGGCGCGGCCGATGCGGTGGTGGGGACGATCCCGGGAGGGCAAGGCAGCATTTATGCCAATACGACGTCTGACAACAAACTGGCGTTTATTGCAGAGGAGTATGGCGAAGCGATCACGGTGATCGACCTCGTACGGGCGCGACGCGACGGTTTCAAACCCGAAGATGTGATCGGCAAGCTTCCGGTGGGAAAGGCCACGATTGCACTCACGTTTTCGCGGGATGAAAAGTTGCTCTATACCACAAGCCAGTTGGCGATGGACGACTGGAAATGGCCGAAGGCCTGCAAGCCGGAGGGCCGCGGCACGCCGGACTCGATTGTGACCAATCCGGAAGGCGCGGTGATTGTGGTGGACGTGAGGAAGGCCAAGATCGACCCGGCCCACGCGGTAGTAGCGAAGGTGCCGGCGCCTGCAGCCCGGTGCGCATGTCGATTTCGCCTAAGGGCGACCGCATCTACCTGACGGCGCGGAACAACAACGCTGTGCTGGAATTCGACACGTCGAAACTGGTGACGGATGGGGCTCACGCGATGGTGGGGATCGCGCCGGTGGGCGATGCGCCGGTACCGGTGATGGTGGTGGACAAGGGCAGGAAAGTGGTAGTGGGGAATTCGAATCGCTTCGCCGGTCGGGGCGAGCCGCAAAGCCTGATCGTGCTGGACGCGGCCAAGATTCAGGACGGAAAGACCGCTGTGATGGGCACCATTCCGGCGGGGGCGTTCCCGCGGGAGATGGCAGTCTCGTCGGACCGTCGGACATTATTCCTGACGAACTTCGGGTCGAATTCGCTGCAGGTGATGGACATCGCGCAGCTGCCCATCGATCCCAAGATCCCGCCGGAGATCGCGACGAATGCGGAAGCCCTCGCGCATCGGCACGATTACCAGCCGGTCATTGTAGATCCCAATGTACTGAAACGATATGTCGGCGTGTATCGCTCCGAGGGTGGCGCCGTGCCTGCGAGTATCGACGTGAATGGGGATCGACTTATGGCCAGGTTATCGAATGGGTTTGCGCAGAACGCGCTGCCGGAATCCGATGCGAAGTTCTATGCGATGGGGGCAGAGATCGAATTCCCGAAGGTTGCCGAGGGCGGATATGCCGGGCAACTCATTCTGCGCCAGGGCCAGCGCGAGACCGTCCTGAAGCGACTGGACGAAGTCGCGGCCAAACCGTTCCTGGATGCGGCAGCGGCATTCGAAAAGCGGATGAAGGACAACAAACCGCAGCCTGGCAGCGAAGTGGCGCTACGCAAGTTGATTGCCGACTTACAGGCGGGTAAGCCGGATGAGAGTATGTTGGTGCCTTGCCCGGTGTGGCAGCAGTCACTGACGCAATTACAGTCGCAGGCTTCGCAGATGGGGGAGGTGAAATCGATAAAGTTCCAGGCCGTGGGTGGGGGAGGGCCGGACATCTATATGGTCGAGAGCGAAAAAGGGACCTGGATGGCGCGGATCTGGATGTCGGCGGACGGCAAGGTGGAACGGGCGGCCATCAACGGCCCCATGCAGCAGTAGCGGTTACAAACCCCAGGGGTGCGGTCCTGGTAGACTACTCCGCATAAACGCGATTGCGGCCGCTCAACTCCTGGAAACTACGGCTATTCGGAAGTGATCCACGTTGACGAGAAGTTCACCCACTGTGAGTTGTGCCTCTTGCGCTTTGCAACCCTCCAAGAACTGGGAGGCTAATTGAAGCACCAACGATTCCGGGGCCACGCAACATGCTCCGGCCGCTTGGCCTCTACCTTACGATTCTCGTCGGGCGCGCGCTGACGCGCAGCGACCTCGTCGAGGGCTTCCATCCGCACGTGAGAGTAGCGGGAGAGCATGGCGCGCGAAACGTGGCCAGCGATGCTCATGAACAACTCGTCGCCCGCGCCTTTTCTCGGAGTGCACGACAAAGTCGTTGGCCACGTCGCCACACACGTGCCCCGACAAGCAACCTGTCGCCCTTCCACCACCTCGGCGGCACCGTCGCGCCTGTGGCGCCCTGTGCGCGAACGGGGGCCAATTCTAGCGGGCCAACCGCGGACGCCACCTTGGCTGTTGTTTGAGGGGAATTTCTGCTGGCGCGGAGCGCGTCGTCACTTGTTGTCACTCGGCGCCCGTAAGTCTATGAAAACATGGTAGCGCTAACGGGAATCGAACCCGTTTGGGGTCCTTAGGACGAAGCCTGGCACAATAACCAATTGATTCTACATGGCAGTTTGATGTCGAAACGGCATTCAAGGGTACTACCGATGGCTACGGCATTTGCACGAATGTTTCCACAACGGCGTATTTCGGGCGCCAGTCCGGAACTTAATTAACCGGACTGGCCATTTGGTGGTTGGAGGTGTCTCGTCGTGCAGTCAAATATCAGGATCGCTTAAGTCGGTTATGGTCAGGCTTCCTTGAAGCACTTTGACGGTAATCCCGATGAGGATCAAGACCCCCGAACGGCGGCACGCTCTCACGGCGGAGTTTGAGCCCAGCCGGATGTGCTCCCGATCTGAATAGTCAGAGATATGTACCGCGCTCGGTGTTCACGCACATGCTGCAGCACTATCCCCCAGCTCATCAGAAACGGCTCCATTGGCGGAACCAATCCCGCAAAGAGGTCACTGGGGCGATCCGCGGGGCCCGGGGAGCCGGGATACAAGTCGCCGCCAGGGCCGTCACCAGCACAGCTGCGGAGGGGGATGCGAGCGTCAAGTGCGCCGGCCGGGCGAACCTTGAACGGTATCGAGGACAGGCGCCCGTACCGTGAGCGTCCAATCAGACCCGCTCCGACGCCGGCCGGCGGGGCCGCCACGCCGGCTAGACGCACTGAATGGTGTTGATGTTCCGTGTTCTCCGTGCCGCCTACTTGGTGGCATGCTCCGGATCCTTTGGCACCGCCTCTGGGACCATGATGATCCACGTTTAGCCGGGAATGGCCGCGGTTCCGTTGAATTGAAAGTACGACTCCCGCGTAATCCACTCTTCCTTGCAATTCTCGCCTTGACAACGGCTTTCTAAGACGGCGCCAGCGCTCGCGGCTGTCGCCCATGGAGCGCTTCGATTGGAGCGAGTGGTCGCGGGCCACTGTCAATATCCAGCACCCCATCGCTTTCGACTCTTCGATTTGAAACTTGTACAGCCCGCCTACAACCTGCTGCATGAACTGGTGGAGGTCGGCTGCACTCACTACAGTAGAGATCCTGTACAAGTTGCAATGCTTGGCTTCCCACCTGCGCGCTTCCGGCCACGGCTAGATGATCCCCTGAACAAGCGTTGGCCCAAGAGCCACCAGGCCCATCTGGAGTGGACGCCCACAAGCCTGGTGGATTTGGGCGCAGAAGGTGGGTCCGAATAGGGCTCGCTTTTGCGAGGGCATTTTGGAGGATAAGCCGCATCCGGAAATGGGGTACCGCGGATGCCTGGTGGATCATGCGGCGTGAGCGCCGGGATGAAACCGCACCACTTTGGCCGAGTTTGCGCCGCAGACGTGTTGCTGCCGGGTGGGCTTGCCGCGGCGGCTACCGACGCAGTAGAACAACTCCATGTCCTGGTCGCGGTCCGTTTGGCCGGTTTGAAGTGATCCTCTCCGGCCGCTTTTGAGGTGATCACCGAGGCTCGAAGGCTGGCGGGACAAGAGCAAACGATGACGGGTCCGGCGACGGTGCATACGTGGACCACTGCCCGATTTGGGCAATTTTGGGTAATGCGCGTCGGGAACCGTGGCAGATATGGCAGGTGGAGCAACGAGTTATCTATAACTTACGGATTTCAAGAACGTGTCAAGTCTCCGAATCCCACTCTCTCCGCCAGTTTAGAATCAGTAACTTACAGAGAAATCCCCTTCCCGGCGTGCAATAGCGTGCAAGTGTGCTGGAATCGACACGGCACAAAATGGCACTCACCCTATATCGAAGGCATCGCTTGGAATGCGAGGGCAAGCACGCTGAAGACTCCCGTTCCGGCGAGTTTGAGGAAGGCCGCCGCGGCTGGAAAAAGTGCGCTTGCCTTATCCACGTTTCCGGTACCCTTGGCCGCAGGTTCAGCCGAAAGCAAACCGGGAAATCGGACTGGGACGAGGCGAAAGCCGTGGTTGCGACCTGGGAAGCAGCCCAATCTTGGGACGGTGTAGCCAAGATTGGACCCCCTGCGGTCGCGGTCCCCGCTGCCACCGATGCACGCATCACAATTGAGCGAGCCATCAGCGCGTTCACAGCCGAGTTTCAGGAACACTTGGCCGCGAATACCCAGAAAAAGTATCGGCTGCTCCTGGGGAAGCTGAAGGCTTTCGCTGACAGTAAGGGCTACGTGATGCTCGATCAATGGGGACCGATTGACATTCGGGAGTTTCGCGCCTCCTGGGGCGTTAGTCTGCAAACCGCTGCTAAGAACATGAGCACGGTCAAGGCGTTCTTCGAATTCTGCGTATCGAACGAGTGGATGCCGAAGAACCCAGCACGGCTGGTGAAGAATCCGCGCGGGCGTGATGCTTCGGACCATCGCGGTGAGCAAAAGTTGCCCTTCACCGATGACGAACTTCAGCGGATGTACGACGCTTGTGAAACGGAGTATGGCAAGCAGCACGTAAAATGGTCTCGCGTCACCCACCACGAGCGGGCTGAAGGCGATTACGTCCGATTCAACTACAAATGGAGCGGGGAGGATCTCCCGGACTTCATTTCGGTTTCCGTATACACTGGCTTGCGCATCAGCGACGTGAGCACGTTCCACATTGACCGCTTGCAACCCACTGGTGAAATCCATATCAGGACCACCAAGGCGGGCACGCACGTTTACACCTGGGTGCCGGAGTGGTTGCAAGAACGCATTCGGACACGCGTAAAAGAGCACGGGCCGCTCATCTTTGGCGAACACCGAACCAAAGACCTAAACGTCATTACCGACCTTTGGCGCCGCAAGCTGAACAAGCTTTGGGCTCTTTGCGGACCCTGGAAGGAAACACCGACACCCCACCGCGTCCGTCACACCTTTGCCCGCATCCTTCTGCAACGGCCCGGCGTAACAGTGCGCGATGTTGCCGAGCTTCTGGGGAACACCGAACAGATGGTGAAAAAACATTACTCTGCGTGGATTCCCGAGCGACAGGAGCGGCTGACGGCGGTGCTGAAAGCTGCGTTCAACGAAAGGCCCAGGCCAAACGTAGTCGAAATACCGAAGACGGGAACGACATAGCAGCCCGAGAAGATGTGGGGCGGTCGAGCGACTGGCCCACTGTGTTATTTGGCGAGAGTTGCGCGGCTGGCGGTCTCGTTTCAGCGCAGGTCACAATTCTTCCCGCGGGTGTATGACGCCAAGGTCGCTTTTCCAGGTTCACATGCAGGCATTCGAGAGAATTGCATTGCAGATTCACCGTGAAGTATCGGCCGGTGGTGTCCTCCTCTTCAGGCTGCGACTTGTCCGCAGTTGTTCGCCCTCTAGATGGAACAACCGCCGGCACCGACCAGCGAACCGGCCCTCCGCGGCCTAGCCACTCTCAAAGGGAACGGTTGCAGCCGGGATCGCGTGTCTCCGGCACTATGCCCCAACTCAGTCGCCCAGAAAACTCCTTAGTCTGTAACTGATGCCGCGTCGGGCGGTTACGTCGCCCGCGCCTCCTTCTCCGTACNNCGCTTCGCCTTTTTCGTTGGCGTTCTCGTGGCCTTCTTGGCTTCCGCCAAGCGCTTTCGTTGGGCAGCGGCGATGCGGCGCCGGGCGGCAGCGCTCATCGTACGTTTTGGCTTCGCAACCGCCTCGATGCGATCGCGTACGGCACGATCGCCTCTACCTGCGTATCCGATGCAGAGAGGATGGGCGCGGCGATGCCGTTGAAAGAGACCACCGTTCCGCCGGCCCCGGTACCGAACTGGCCGTCCTTGGCCTGATTCCGGACCAGTTGCTTAGGACCGAGGCCGACTCCGTTGACGAACACGATCTTGCCTGGAGAAACCGGATCGCTACGCTCGCTCGCGGCATCCGCCACTGAACCGATCACCACGGAATGATTCGTGGGGCGCAGAATGCGAACCGAGGAAAAGTTGAAGATATATTGGTCCGATTCACCATCGTCGGCTATATATAAACGTTGCCTGCGGGATCCACGGCAACGGCCTGCGGGTTGGATAGTGCCACGCTGGTGGCCGGTCCGGCATCGCCTGACGAATAGCCCAAGAAGCCATTGCCCGCAGCGCCGTTGCCCGCTACCGTCGTGATGATCCCGCTGGGGGAGACGCTGCGGACGCGGGAATTGCCATCATCCGTGATGAACAGGTTGCCCGAAGCGTCCACCGCCACGCCCTGCGGTCCGTACAGCTCCGCGCTGGTGGCCGGCCCGCCATCGCCGGAGCTGCCGGCCGTGCCGTTACCAGCCCCGTGGTGATGATTCCGTCGGGGGAAACCTTGCGGATGCGCCGGTTGCCGTAATCCCCGAAGTACAGGTTGCCCGCCCTGTCTACCGCCACACCGAAAGGGGTGTCCAGTTGGGCGCTTGTGGCTGGTCCGCCGTCGCCCGCGAAGCCCGAATGCCATTACCAGCCACCGTGGTGATGATCCCGTCAGGAGAGACCTTGCGGATGCGGAAGTTAGCAGAATCCGCGAGGTACAGGTTGCCCGCTCCGTCCACCGCCAAGCCCTCCACATAGGACAGTTGCGCGTTGGCCGCGGGCCCGCCATCGCCGGCAAAGACGAAATTGCCATTGCCTGCCACGGTGGTGATGATTCCGTCAGGCGTAACCTTACGGATGCGGGTGCTGTCCGCGATGAACAGGTTCCCCGCCCGATCCACCGCCACGCCATCCGCATCGGACAGTTGTGCGCTGGTTGCCGGCCCGCCATCACCGGAGAAGCCGTAGGCGCCATTCCCCGCCACCGTGGTGATGATTCCGCTTGGGGAGACCATGCGGATACGGAAGTTGGCGCGGTCCGCGGTGAACAGGTTGCCCGCCCCGTCCATCGCCACAAGCGAGCGAGTCGGGGATTGTCGGGGATTCGATGTCGGAGAATCGACGGAACCGACATCCTTTCCTCAAGCTCTTAAAGTGGGCTATCGGAAAGTAGTGCTTGGCTGATTGCGACAGTTCCGAGCCTGTAGTCAGCCATTCGGAAGCAAGCCAAGCGGACGGATTGTCGCCGACCCGCACACTGGCCCCAAACGGGATCGAGGAAGTTCGGCATGCGCTTAAGTGAACCGTATTGTGCCTAGCCCTGCCGACCCCGCTTGCGGCCAAGAGGACTGCCGAGGCTGAGTTAGCGGAAGATGCGCAGGCGGCGGCCGGCTCTCAGCCGCCAGACAGGCGAAACCGCCTGTCCCACCAGGAGAGGTAGCACCAGCAGTTGGTTATGCGGAAACGGGCCTCTTCAGGCTCAGGCGGCGACCGCCTGCGCCACTGGCGCGTGCTGAAAAGCTGAGAGCTGACCGCTGATCGCTGAGATCTCTACACCAAGCCCGACCGCACCAGCAAAGCGCTCGGATCGGGCTCTCTCCCCATGAACTGGCGGTATAACTCCGCGGGATCTTCGCTGTCACCCTTCGACAGAATGCGGTCGCGGAACTCACTGCCGATCTTTCGGCTGAAGATTCCATCGTCCCGGAAGCGGGTAAAGGCGTCGGCGTCCAGCACCTCGGCCCATTTGTAGGAATAGTACCCCGCGCCGTACCCTACCGGACTTCCGAAGAGATGGGTGAACGCCGCGATCATCGCGTAGTCCGGCGGAAGCGGGGCCGGGGTGAATTCCTGCAACAGGCGCCGCGTGTACTCCACCAGATCTCCGTCCTGTGCTGGAGAGTAGCGGACATGCAGCAGCAGATCCACAAAGCCGAAACCGACCTGCCTCATCTGCGCATTGGCCGCACGGAAGGTCCGGGCGCGCTTCATCTTCTGGAACAGGTCGTCCGGAATAGCCGCCCCGGTCTCCCAGTGGCGCGCGAACAGGTCCAGCGCCTCGCGTTCCCAGCACCAGTTCTCCATAATCTGCGAGGGTAGTTCCACAAAATCCCACGCCACGCTGGTGCCGGCGAGGCTCCGGATCTCGACCTTGCTCAAGAGGTGGTGCAGCAAGTGCCCGAATTCGTGGAAGATGGTCTCCACTTCGCGGTGCGTCAGCAGAGCGGGCCGTCCGTCGATGGGCGGTGTCAGGTTTCCGCAAATCAGACCCAGGTGGGGGCGAAAGCTGCCGGCCGCCGGTCCGCCCGTAATCAGCGCATCCATCCAGGCGCCGCCGCGCTTGTTTTCGCGCGGGTACCAGTCAGCGTAAAAGCCGCCCAGGAACGTGTCGTTCTCGTCGCGGATGTTGTAGTAGCGGACTTGCGGATCCCAAACCGGTACGCCCGGCTCCTCAATCACGCGGATCCCATAGAGGCGGTTCACCAGATCGAACAGCCCGGCGGCCACGCTTTCCAGCGGGAAATAAGGCCGCAGCGCCTCCTCGTCGAAATCGTACAGCGCTGCGCGCTGCTTTTCGGCGTAGTAGGCCACGTCCCAGCCCTCGATCTCGGCAGCGTCCGCCCCCTCCACCGAGCGGCGGAACTCGTTCAGCTCGCGATTCTCCTGGCGGAAGCGCGGCTCGGTCTTACTCTTGAGGTCCTCCAGGAACGCCAAGGCGCGAGCCCCGTTGTGGGCCATCCGGTCTTCCAGCACCAGGTCGGCGAAATCCCGGAATCCCAGCAGCCTCGCCTTTTCATTGCGCAGTTCGAGAATACGGCCGAGCAGCGGGCGATTGTCGCGCTCGCCCGACGCCGCGCGCACGCTGAAGGCGTGGTACATCTCTCGCCGGGTAGGCCGATGATCCAGGTAGGTCATCACCGCCACGTAGTCGGGCGCTTGCAGTGTGAAGCGCCATCCCTCGCGGCCCTTGCGCGCGGCGCTCTGGCGCGCCGAAGCGATCGCGGTCGGCGGCAGACCGGCGAGATCCGCTTCGTTCGTGATCACCAACTCGAAGGCATTCGTCGAGTCCAGCACGTTCTCCGAGAATTTGGTGGTGATCTGAGCCAGTTCGACGTCGATTTCTTCCAGCCGCTTCTTGCCCGCCGGATCGAGGTCGGCGCCATGCCGGCGGAAGGAGTCTATGGTCTTATCCAGAAACCGCCGCCGTTCGCCGGTAAGCCGCGTCCCCTCCTCTGTCCGGGAGTACTGCTTGAGGCAATTCCACAGTCCCTCGTTCAACGGGATGCCCGAGTAGAACGCGCTGACCTCCGGCTGCACCGCATTGAAGGCGGCCCGCAGTTCGGGGTAGGTGGCCACCGATTCCAGGTGCCGCACCACGCCCATGGCGTAGTCGAGCGGTTCGGTGAGCTCATCCAGCGCACGCATGGTGTTATCGAAGGTTCGCTCGCCTTGGTCCGCGGCAATGGCCGCCAGACGAGCGCGCGCATCCGCGAGCAATCGGGCCGCAGCGGGCTCCACGTCCCTGGCGTGGATGCGGTCGAACGGAATATGGAACTGGATCGTCAGCAGTGGATTCGAGTCGCTTTCGCTGGGCATCGTCTTCAAGGGTATCAGTTCCGGGCGGCGCGAATTGCGATGACGAATTATGGTGACTGTCACCGTAACCCCCGAATTACAAATGCAATTGAGGGGTTACGGTGACAGCCACCATAATTCCGCTGCCACCATAATTCCGCTGGGGGCCGGGGACTGCACCGCTCGCAACGATACGACCTCGACACCCGTGAATCCAGTTAGAATAAGTGGCGTCCGAGGTTACCCCTATGCCAAACGACGACTTTTCCCGAAGATCCTTCCTGACGTCTGCCATGACCGGCGCGGCCGCCTTCACGATCGTGAAGCCCGAGCTCGTGCGCGGGGCCGGGAATGAAAAACTGAAGGCCGGCCTGATCGGCGCCGGCGGCCGCGGCACCCAGGCCGTGCAGAACATCCTCACCGGATGCGACAACGTCGAACTCGTCGCGGTGGCCGACGTTTTCGAAGACCGGCTGGAGGAGTCGCTCCGCAAACTCAAGGCCCTCGATCCCAAGCTCGCCGATCGTGTCAAGGTGGACGCGGAACATCACTTCGTGGGTTTCGACGCCTACAAGAAGGTGATCGAGTCGGGTGTGGATATCGTGATGTTGGCCACTTACCCGGCTTACCGTCCGATGCACTTCGAGGCGGCCGTCGAAGCCAAGAAGCACATCTTCTGCGAAAAGCCGTTCGGCACCGACCCCGTGAACCTGCGGCGTTTCATGGCCGCGGCCAAGAAGTCTGAAGAGCTCAAGCTCACCGTGAAGTCCGGCGCGCAACGCCGCTCGCAGACCTGGTACCTGGACCAATACCAACGCATGAAGGACGGACAGATAGGCGACATCCAGGCCCTGTACGCCTATTGGGAAGGCACTCCGGTGCTGAATTTCAACAGCTTCCCCAACAAGAAGCGCGACCCCAAGTGGGGCGACATGGAGTATCAGAACCGCAACTGGTACTCATACGTATGGCTCTCGGGCGACCAGGTTGTGGAGCAGCACCTGCACAACATCGACACCTGCAACTGGTTCATGGGCACGCATCCGGTCGAAGTGGTCGCCTCCGGCGGCGCCGCCTGGCGTCCCCGCGAAGAAGAGTACGGCAATATCTACGACCACCTGGCCGCCGATTTTGTCTACCCCAACGGCGTCCATATGTCGAGCCGTTGCCGCCAGTACCCGGGCTCCGATATGGCCCAAAACGTGAGCGAGCGGATCGTCGGAAGCAAAGGCGTAATCGACAGCGCCTCGCTCCGGGGCGCGCGCCTGCCGTTCGATCCGTATGTGCAGGAGCACATCGACATGGTGAACAGCATCCTCGGCAAAGGTAAGTACCTGAACGAGGCGATGACCGTCGCCGAGAGCACGATGACCTGCCTGATGGCCCGGGAAGCCGCCTATTCGGGCCGCAAAGTCACTTGGGACATGATGATGGCCTCGCAGCAGGACCTGCTACCCAAGACCTTCGACTACAAAGACAAAGTGCCAGTCCCGCCGCTGCCCGTGCCGGGAGTGTATAAGTTCACATAGCGTAACATGTGGAACCCCCCTAGGCTAGGCTAGAAGCCCTGGAAGCTGGAGTGCTTCAGTCCGAGTCGACGCGAGTGGGGATCACTCCGTGGGGGCAATCCGCCGCATGACGGCTTTGACCTTTGCCCCATACTCCGAATGGGGGTTGTACGTTTCCAAAAGGGCATCGAGGTCTTTGTCCCGATAGCTCGCGGAATGCGTCAGGTGATAACCGATCATGTGGATCGCGGCGCGGGGGCTGGAGAACTGCGCGCGGCCCGAGTTCCACCCGAACAGATTGTTGTTACGGGCAAGTTTGCCGCCCGTGGACTCGACATAGGAAAGGCTGGGCAGGAGCCGCCAGTCTAAGGCGTAATCGTCCGCTGCTTCCAGAAACGTGGCGGCATACTTCCAGGCAGGACAGTCAAGCTTGGCGAAGAACGTCCGGATTTTTTCGAGTCTGGGATCGTCCCGGTAATCCGGCGCCGGGACACTCTGCCCTAACTTGGGCGAAACAGCCATCGGCAAAGAGACGATTCCCGCGATCACTACGAAACTACTGGAAAACAGCTTTACCATCCTGGTAACTCCTTTGTTTTGAATTTCTTCACTACGTGGAGGCGCGCCCGGGGATGGGCGGCCAGGATCGAGACGGGATAGAACACTCCCACGAATCCGACGGCTAGGGGATCGACATAAGCTGAAATTATACCATTGCCGAGGTCAGACCAACCGTCATTTATGCGCAAATCCCATTACAGGGGGTCCTTTTTCACATCAGTTGATCGGAACCCGAGCCAGGAGTGTGAAATAATATCCGCCGATGGGTATGACACGCCGATTCCGTTCCGAATTCTCACGCCCGCCGGTGAAGCCTGCGGCACAAGTGACCCTGCCGGTGGTCCTCGCGCTGGCTTTCGCCGCGACGAGCCTGGCGCAGACCCCGCCCGCGGCGGACACCCTGGTCTCACCGGAAATCCACCCGGACCGCACCGTGACATTCCGGATCCGCGCGCCCAAGTCATCCGAAGTCGGTCTCTTCGGCGACTGGATGCCGATCGGGAAACTGGAGCCGCTGACCAAGGGCGTGGACGGCGTCTGGAGCATCACCACCGGTCCGATCGACGCTACAGGCCACCTTTACACATTCAACGTGGATGGCGTCGTTATCACCGATCCGATCAACCCCAAGGTGAAACTGCGCCAGCGCACTTCCGCGAGCCTGCTCGAAGTGCCTGCTGACCCGCCGGCCGCCTGGAGCGCGCGCGACGTCCCGCATGGCAGCGTGGTCACGGAGTGGCGGAAATCTCCGGTGCTGGGGCGAACGGAGCGCATGCTGATCTACCTGCCGCCGGGTTACCAGAAATCGTCAGCCCGCTATCCCGTGCTGTACCTGGTGCACGGCAGCGGCGATGTTCCCGATTCGTGGACGAATGCCGGCAACGCCAACCTGATCCTGGATAACCTGATCGCCGATAAGAGCGCGCGGCCGATGATCGTAGTGATGCCCGCGGGCCACGCCGCGCCCTATGGTCCGGCGGGACGTGGCCAGAACAATACGGAGCTGTTCGACCAATACCTGGTGAAGGAGCTGATCCCGTTCGTGGAATCGCAGTACCGGGTGGCGGCGGGGAAGCAAAACCGGGCCCTGGCCGGGCTTTCGATGGGCGGCGGACTGACTATCAACGTGGGGTTCGGTCACCTCGATCTGTTCAGTGCCCTGGGGATCTTCAGCCCGGCCATCCCGCGGGATTTCGAAACGAAGTACAAGGCAGTCCTGGATGACCCGAAAGGCACGAATGCCAAATTGAGCCTGGTGTGGATCGCTTGCGGCGACCAAGACAACACCGTGCAATATCCGCGCGTCAAGCAGTTCGCCGAGTTATTGGACAAGCACCAGGTGCACGAGACTTTCCGCACCATTGAGGGCGGAGCGCATGTGTGGCCGGTGTGGCGTGTGTGCCTGAGTGAATTCGCGCCGCTATTGTTCAAGATGAAGTGAGTTATGGTGTGGATCGCTTGCGGCCATTGCAACACCCGCGTCAAGCACCGTGCCGGGTGTTGGCCAGGCACAGTTGTGGCGTGCGTCCGTGCGTTCGTTATGAATGCTGACAGTAATCGGCGGCTGTGATATGCTCTAGTGGAAATTGTTCCAAAATGGAAGTCTGTGGATTTTGCTTGAAGGGGCACATCTCAAGGAGTGTTCGATATGTTCAAACGTGCGCTGCCGTTGCTTTGTTTACTGTTCTCGACTCCGGCCTTCGCTCAGGTTTTTACTGTAACCGTGACTAGCGGAGGAACCGGATACACTTCGGCCCCTCTTGTGATGGCGACCGGGGGCGGCTGTACCACCGAGCCTATATTCCAGGCGACTGTCGCCGGATTGTCCGTCACCGCTGTTACCCTCGTCACCCCGGGTGCCGGCTGCACCTCTGCCCCAATTCTCGGCTTCGTTGGTGGAGGCGGCGCCGGAGCGGCGGCCACGGCAACGCTCGTGATGTCGCCCGTGCCGACTCTTTCGGTTTGGGGTTTGCTGGCGTTCATGGCGCTGTTGATGGGTGCCGGCGCCCTCTTCCTTCAGAGATCGATGGGCCGAGAGCCTTCGTGACGAAGGGCTCGGATGAGAGCCACAAATTCTTCCGCGCCCTCGGGGTCGAACTCGGTATCGGCGTTCAGGTCTTCAAGGCTAACAGGGGGTTTCAAGACGACACTGGCCGGAAGCCATACGCCGTCGCCCTCCCATGTCCTTTTATTTCGACCTCGTGCGGCATCTCGACTTTCAGTTTAGCGCAAGAAGCAAGCCAGGATTTAGCTTGCCCTGAAACTACACAAAGAGATTGGGCAAGCTATAAAGCATACCCCACGCCTAATCCTTTTATGCTATGGACGCACCGTTGACCGTTGGGTATGCTTTCTGGCATCGGAGGGAATCCCCGTGCAACACAAGCGCCGAATCCTCACTCTCGCGATGCTGGCGTGTCTGGCCGTTTCGCTATTCTCGGTCGCCTACCCCATCTACGTGATCCGGCCGTTCCGGCATCAGGGGGCACAGGAGCTTGCCATCGCGCTCGTGGTCGCGCGGTTCCGGGCGATGGCCACCGTCACCATGGCGATCGCGGCAATCCTGGCGTGGATCGGCTATTGGCGCGCACAGCCGCACAAGGGGTGGCGAGCCCTGGCAACGGCGGGCACAGTCGCCGCGATCGTGCTCGCGTTTCTCGGGCGCATCAACATTTTCGAGCTGATGTTCCACCCGGTCGGCAATCCTTCCTTCGCCGCAGCGCGCGAGGCCAAACTCGACGCCGACGAGAAAGTGATTGCCGTGCGGATCGGCGGCGAGGCGCGCGCCTATCCCATCCGCAATATCTCTTACCATCACGTGGTGAATGACGTGGTGGGCGGCGCCGCCATCGTGGCGACGTATTGAACGCTCTGTCACACCGGTCTGGTGTGGAATAGAACGGTCTCCGGGCTGCGGCTGACGTTTCACTTAGCCGGCATCAATAACCAGAACTTTCTCATGCGCGACGAGGAGACCGGGACTTACTGGCAGCAGATCAGCGGCACAGCCATTTCCGGGCCGCTCCAAGGCAGCCACTTGATACCGGTGCTCTCCGATGAGCTTACGTTCGCCGCCTGGAAATCGGAAGAGCCCCAGGGCACCGTGCTGAATGACGTTCCGCAGTACGTGTCCGGATATGCCCGCAAGGACTGGGATGTGCGAATGAGGCGAGCGCCCACCGTCCTGGATTTTCCCGAGCATGCGCTGTCGGCGCGCGACTTGATGCTGGGGATCCAGGCCTACGGGGCCAGCCGCGCGTTCCTGTACGAGCGGGTAGTCAAGGAAAAGCTGGTCAAGGACCGGATGGGACCCGAGCCGGTGCTGCTGGTGGTGGGACCTGACGATCAGTCCGTGCGGGTCTTCCGGGGCCGGATTCCAGGCGTGGACGGCGCTACGGACTTCTACCGGGTCACCGAACGGAAACCGGGCGATCCCGCGGACGCCCTGTTCGTGGATGATGCCACCGGGAGTCAGTGGAACTTCCAGGGCTGCGCGGTCTTTGGAAAGGCGAAAGGAGTCTGCCTGGAACAGATTCCAGCGCTCAAGGACTACTGGTTCGACTGGCGGAACTACAATCCTACTACTACGGTTTACGGGAAAGAGCCATGATGCTGGGTGCGTGCCCGCGTCCGGGATTTCGCGCTTCAAGCTCGGCAACCGCTCCCTTACGGTCGCGGCTCGGTTGCGGCTGTTGCTGATTCAGCGTGAGTTTTCGAGCCGTGACCGTGGGAGCGGTGTTGACTGGTGAGGAATTCCCAAAAATGGTTAAGCACCCGACTCGCGCCACACCTACGCCGGGTTCTTGAAAAGCTTAACTCCGTTGTCGAACGTGATCTGGCGAAAGATCTCGGGCGACGTGAGGCGCTGCAGCACGCTCAGGGTCTCCTGGGCGACGCACTTCCCGGCCAGGCGGCTGGCCTCCGGATTGTTGCCCTGCGAGACTCCCCCGCCCTTGCCGTCGGTACAACTGCAATCGCTGCCGAAGATCAATTTGCTCCTGTGGCGCGTGATGAATCCTCGGGAGAATTCGGTATCGCGGGACAGCGCGTTATTCCCGGAATTCGCCGACATGTCCGCGTAGAGGTTGGGAAAATCGGAGAGCCAGCGGTCCGTCAAACCTCCCGGCTTGATTGGCCCGGCCGGATAGCCGCGGTCGGCCGGAACATCGGCGCTGATGTGCGCCCAGAACAGGTCGGCGTGTCCGATGAAGTTCGTCCGCGGGTAGGCACGGAGGATCTTGTCGAACTGAGTGTAGCCCGTGTTGTAGGGGAGTTCTCCCTCAAAGTGCGGGAACGTCTGTATGTGCATCATCACGGGCACCTGAAGCTCGGTGGCGACATCGTAGACTCGCCGCATTTCGGGCGAATCCAGCGCCACGTGGAACTTCATCTCGCCGATGCTGACGGCGCCGCGCTTGATTGCGTCGCGAAGGACCTTATCCGCATCTGCCTGGGATGGGTCGGTCCTCACGGAGCGGACGAAATGTCCCGGACGCCGCTCCATCTCGGCTTTGGCGCGGTCCTGGTCGGCCGCCGGAGTCAAAAGCACCGCATGAGTGACTCCGCAGCCCTGCATGTGGGTGAAACACGCGTCCGCGTCTGCTCGGAGGTGGAGATGCGTGTCCAGGACCGGTCCGCCCCATGGCAGATCCGTCTGAGCCGTCAGATGCCGCGCCGCGGCGGCAGCCGGGAGAATCGATTGCAGAAACGTCCTTCGTTGCATTGCGTTTACCTCGTGCCGCGCTGCCTGAAGCGGAGGCGGGGCTGGGCCCGAACGGCTTGGGGCGCGGGCGTGGGACCATCTGCGTGGCCCTGAAATACCGTCTGGGTCGCGTTCATGGGATACCTCACTAGTTTGCAATATTTTGAATCAGGAAATCGGCCAGAGCTGACCGAATGCGGCGCACAGGTTCTTTTTTCCACGGGTTGAGCGCCGGTGAACCCCAGGTAGCGCTTCCACCATCGCTTCTACCCGAGCTTGATATATCATGGCTATGCCTTGCCTGACGCACATGGGTCGGGCGGAGCCTCGGAGGTTTCGCATGAGAAGTCCTCGCTTCCGTTATTCCGCGCCGCTGCTGCTGGGCCTGATGGCCGCCTCCACTTCCCCCGTCCGCATGCCGGCGGCAGCAGAGCAGCATCTCCTCTACGTGGCCAGTCCGGGCACACGCAACTACGTGCAGTATGGAGGCGTCGGAATCCTGGTCTTCGATATCGAGAACGGATACAAATTCGTCCGCCGCATCCCCACGTGGGACGTGCCCGCAGGCAAAGAGCCCGAAAACGTCAAAGGGATCGCCGCCAGTTCCAAGACCGGCAGAGTCTACGTCACATCGCTGAATCGCATGATCGCGATCGACGCCGTCAGCGGTAAGAAGATCTGGGACAAGACCTATGAAGGCGGCTGCGACCGGATGGCCATCTCGCCGGACGGCAAGACCCTGTATGTTCCGCAACTGGAGGGGCCGTCCTGGCCCGTTGTGAATGCCGCCACGGGCAGCGTCGTGGCAACCATTGAGACGAAGTCCGGTTCACACAATACCATCTACTCGGCGGATGGCGCCCACGTCTACCTGGCGGGACTGAAGTCGCCGCTACTCTCGGTTGCCGACCCTCGCACTCACACGGTCACAAGCACGGTCGGCCCCTTCGCCAATGTGATCCGTCCGTTCACGGTGAACGGCAGCAACACTCTGGTATTCGTCAACGTCAATGGCCTGCTGGGGTTCGAGGTGGGGGATCTCCAGACCGGCAAGAAGCTCTACCACGTGGAGGTTGAGGGCTACAAACAAGGCCCCGTCAAGCGGCATGGCTGCCCCAGTCACGGAATCGCACTGACGCCGGACGAAAAGGAACTATGGGTAGCCGATTGCGCTAACGAAGCGATTCACGTCTTCGATTCCACGGTGATGCCGCCCAAACAGTCCGGCACGATCAAAGCTCGGGACTGCGTGGGCTGGGTCAGCTTCAGCCTCGACGGCCGCTCGGCTTACTCCTCCACCGGAGAGATCATCGACGTGGCCACTCGCAAGGTCGTGGCGGTTTTGGAGGACGAGACCGGGCGGCAGGTGCAGAGCGAAAAGCAGGTCGAACTGACCATCGCCAACGGCAAAGTGGCTCGCGCCGGAGATCAGTTCGGCATTGGCAGCAAAGCGAAGTGAATCGGACCGGGTTTTCTTTTGGCTCGCGATGGCGGCGCCGGCACTCGCAGGGCGCCAACCCGATCGCAACCAACGCTTCTTCGACACGCGCGTGGCGCCGATTCTCGCGAAGCGCTGCCTTGGCTGTCACAACCAGGGATTGAACAACGGCAACATTTCTTTCCTCGACCGCGACAGTTTGCTGAAGGGTGGCGGGCGCGGCCCGGCGATTGTGCCTGGCAGTCCGGAGCGGAGCGTGCTCGTGAACGTCCTGCGGCATGACGGCGAAGTCCAGATGCCACCGGGACGAAAACTGCCACCCGGAGAGATCCGGATTCTGACGGAGTGGATCCGTCGCGGGGCCGTGTGGGGGTCGAAGCTGCGAAGCGAAAAGTAGGCGCCGGTTCTTCACGCCTGCCGGCGCGTCAGCCCCCAACTCCAGCCCGAGGCGCGGCCAGTTTGTTCCAATCCCAACGCCCCGCCAGTTCCCATCACATGATGGAACGAACCCACCAGAAGCTGAACCCGCGCTTCCCGTATCTACTGGTGGGAGGCAGGGGAAGCGGCGGTCTTGTGCTTACGCGAGAAGGCCCTGCGGAGGTCGGGGTAGAACTCCTTCAAGACATTGGACGACATATCGACGCCGATCTGGACGGCGAGCTTCGATCCTGCGCTAGCGACATTGCGATCGTCCGGATAGTAGGCCTGTGAGATGGCGACGGCCGAGGCGTTGCCTCCAATTTCAGAGAAGTTGAAGGTAGTGTGGCCGGAATCGTTGTGGGTCACGAAAATCTGACCCATGGAATAAACGAGGCGAGAGAACACTGACCCCTCCCCACGGCGGAAGTAACGCGGGTCCTGATGCAGGAGCGTGGGCCATATCGCCTCGGTCATGTAATCGCCGATCGCCCAATCGGCGTAGGACGTGACGAAGCGATGGGCATACCCTCTCATTCCCTGGCCGAAAGACGGCTCGGCATTGGTCAACTGATCTTTGGCGGCGAATTCGGCGGCCAGGACAAAACTGCCACGGTCGAAGGCGTCCTGGGTGGCGATTTTGAACTTCTCCTTCGATGTGAGCGGCTTGTAGTTCGCGAGGCTGGGTGAGGTGCGGTAATTGGGGATCACGCCGAAGAGGCGCTTATCCGTCTGAGCCTCAACAGGCACAGCGCGATCGGCGGATTGCTCCGGGGAAACTTGCGCGCTGCAGGCTAGCCTAAGGGCGAACAGAGCGAACGCGACCTTTACCATGCAATAGAACTGAGCAGTTGGGGGGCCAACCCCATTGCTACCGTGCGGGACCAGCCGGGCGCAACATTATCCTCGGCGTAATTGGGTCTTGGATTGAAGATGACATTACGCAGGAGGAGTCCCAGGGCTCCCGCAGAACTGGCGGGAATCCCGGCCCGACCACAATACTTGCCATTCACACGTACAAATGTTGCGCCGCCTTACACAATAAGGTTGGTGGCAGCAACAATCTGTTCAGTCGGAACACGGGCCGGACGTAGTTCTGAATCCAAGCGCCTCGATCCACAGGACCGGATATCGCCTGGTGTATTCCGAGCGTGATAGGGACAAAAACCTCGATGCCTTTTGGAAACGTACAACCCAAATGCGGAGTACGCGGCATTGGTCAGCCCGTCATGCGGCGGATTGTCCCTCTGGTTGATCCAATTCCGCCCGCCTGCCCGCGGCCGGAGCGATCTGTCTATTCCATCATCCGGACGCCGTAATAGAGGCCGCCGAATAATACAAACGACACCACGGTAATGGCCACCCAGCGAAGAATCCGCTCGGTGCTTTTCACTTCCTTATGCTCGTCTTCCCTAATCCGATCCGCGAGGCTATCAAACATGGAAACCTCCCCAATCTAAAAGGCCAGATATGAAAAACGGATCGTTTTTTGCTTCAAGTAAATCGGGACAGCCTGATTGTAGCCCCGAAATGCGAAACTTCCAAGTACCATTTCGCACAATTCTGGGGCCAGACTGCAGCCCTAAACACGCCAGCCCATGGGGAAAAGCACCCTTTCTGTCCTCGGGGGGCCGTTGACAACCTCAGACGACTCGGCGTATATTTGCTAACATACTGATCTTTCAGTGGTTGTTGGTAATTGCGGATGGTCTCGTCCAAACATGTTAACCCAAGATAATCGAGCGTGCCTGCTCCCACCTGCGTGCGCCCTGCCGCAGGGCTCCCAATTCGCGCAACCATCGGTGAATCAGTGATTGGCGGAGGCGTAATGGCCGTAGACCACAACAACGGGCAAGTGGACCAGGTGGTCCCCGAAAACTACGAGAATCTTCTCGACGACTATAGCCACTTCGCCCCACCCGCCGCCGACGAGGTGCTTCAGGGCACGGTCCTGGGCATCACCGGTAAGGACGTGATCATCGATTTCGGATATAAATCCGAGGGGCTCGTCCCGCTTGATCAGTTTCAGAACCGAAATGGGGAAATTACCGTTCAGATCGGCGACGTCGTCGACGTCATGATCGAACACGGAGAGCAGCCCGAGGGATACGTACAGCTTTCCCACACGCGCGCCGCACGCCTGCGCATCTGGGACAATCTGGAGAAGGCCTATCAGGAGCAGCTCATTATTTCGGGCCACGTGCTCGGCCGTGTCAAAGGCGGGTTAGCAGTTGACGTGGGGATTAAGGCCTTCATGCCGGGGTCGCAGGCGGACCCCCGCCCGGTGCATAATCTGGACTCGCTGGTCGGCCAGGACATCCCGGTCAAGATCATCAAGTTGAACCGGCGCCGCGGCAACGTGGTGGTCTCCCGGAAAATGGCGGTCGAGGAGGAGATCAACGTCCGCAAAGGCGCCACGCTGGAACACCTCTCCGAGGGCGCCGTGACCACTGGTGTGGTAAAGAACCTCACCGAGTATGGAGCCTTCATCGATCTGGGGGGCATCGACGGGTTGCTGCACGTAACAGACATGTCCTACGGGCGCGTCACGCATCCCTCGGAACTGCTGCACGTGGGCGACGAAATCACCGTTAAAATCCTCAAGTTCGACCGTGGCAAGGAACGCGTCTCGCTAGGCATCAAGCAACTCGAACCGGACCCGTGGGAAACCGTGGCGGAGCGTTACCCCGTGAACGGGCGGGTGATCGGACGGGTGGTGAACGTGACGGACTACGGCGCCTTCGTCGAACTGGAAGCCGGCGTGGAAGGCCTGATCCATATCAGCGAGATGACCTGGTCGCGCCGGATGAAACACCCTTCGAAGGTAGTGAAGCCCGGCGACCAGGTCGAGGCGGTGATCCTCGAAGTCCATTCCCGGGACCGCCGCATTTCGCTCGGCCTGAAGCAGCTTGAACCCAACCCCTGGACCACCATCGATAGCCGCTATAGCGTAGGGTCCGTGGTGGAAGGGCGGGTCCGCAATATGACCGATTTTGGGGCTTTCATCGAGATCGAGGAAGGCATCGACGGTCTGGTTCACGTTTCCGACCTCTCGTGGACCAAGCGGGTGAAGCACCCTTCCGAGATCCTGAAGAAGGGCCAGATCGTGCAGGCGGTCATACTCAATATCGATTCGGGATCGCGCCGTCTTTCGCTGGGCATCAAGCAACTCCAGCCGGACGCCTGGGAGAGCTATTTCCAGAACCACCAGGTGGGCGATACGGTACATGGCCGCGTGTGCCGGCTGGCCAGCTTTGGGGCTTTCGTGGAGCTGGCCGAGGGCGTCGAAGGCTTGTGTCACTTCTCCGAAGTGCCCGGCTATTCGGGACGGCGGGGGTCGGAGGAGCCGCCCCTTTCGGTTGGGCAGGAGTTCGACTTCAAGATCATCAAAATGAGCGAGGCGGAGAAAAAAATCGGTCTCAGCCTCCGCGCCGTGACGGCCGACGAGGAGAAAAACCGCCTGGAAGACTACCCGCGCC